>JNSE01000031.1 GCA_000754455.1 actinobacterium acAMD-2
CTCGTGGGATCCGACTCGCGTGAAGGCCTAACCAAAGCCGAACGCAACAAGTTCACCACCGGCATCGACCAGGGCAAGCGCTCGGACACGATGATCTTGATGCACATCTCGGGCGACAACTCCAACGTCACGATGGTGTCACTTCCGCGCGACTCTTATGTCAACATCCCCTCGTACAAAGACAAGAATGGCAATCGCCGCTCGGCATCTAAAAACAAATTGAACGCCTCGTTCTCCAAAGGCGGCGCGCCCCTCACGATTCGCACCATTGAGTCGAACACGGGCTTAAAGATTGATCACTATGTTGAAATCAACATTGCAGGATTTGTGAAGATGGTGGACTCCCTGGGCGGTGCCCAGGTGTGCCTGGCTAAGTCAGTCAACGACAGGGACAGTGGCCTCAAGCTCTCCAAGGGCAAGCACACTCTCGATGGCGCCGATGCTTTGGCTTACGTGCGAGCCCGCTCTATCTATGTGGACCAAGACCTCGGACGCATTCGCGCGCAGCAAGCCTTCATCGGATCATTGGCTCGCAAGGCGTTGAGCGCACAGACCTTGACGAACCCGCTTAAGCTCAATCGCTTCCTTGATGCAGCGTTGTCATCAGTGACCACGGACAAGCAGCTTGACCGCACTGCGATCTTGAACTTGGCCTCACGGATGCGTGAGGTAAAGGCGAATCAAATTAACTTCCTGACAGTTCCGATTAAGAACAGTGACTATCGAGTTCCTGGTGTCGGCTCATCGGTTCTGTGGAGCGAAACCAAGGCGACCGCTCTCTTTGACAAGTTGCGTCAAGACCAGCCGATTGCTCCCAAGGTCGCAACAGTTAAAGCCACTGTTCCCCCCGGAAAGATCACCATCCAAGTCTTCAATGGTGCAGGGATAACAGGACTTGGCGCTAAGACCGCCAACGATCTAGCGCGTGTTGGATTTGGGATGGCCGGACCAGCCAAGAACTCGGACGTGACTGGTCAAGAAGGCACCGTCATTAAGTACGACCCCAAGAACGCCAAGCAACTTAAGACGTTGCAAGCCGCAATGCCCGATGCCACTATTGAAGCCGTACCCAACCTTGGAAAAACCTTCCAAGTAGTGGCCGGCTCTAAGTGGAGTGGCGCCTCACGGGTCACGATTGCCAGTGCCAAGCCGAAGTCGTCAGTGCCAACCACTTCGGCCGCTGACACCACTTGCACTTAAGCTGCCGAATCAGCTCTCGGCGCGAGATGCCTCAATAGCTGCCCGATGCGTCAACCGTGAGTCACGCCGGATCTGCGCTTCCCGCTGACGACGACGATCCTCGTCGGATTCCATGGTCACTTGCGGAACAGGCATGGGCCGTTGGTTTTCATCAATGCCAACAAACACTAAATAGGCGCTGGCCACGTGTTCCGGCTCGGTCACCGATCCATCAAAGCGCTCAGCCGTGACGCGGACGCCGATTTCCATGGATGTAGTACCCGTCCCATTGATCGAGGCATAAGCCGTCACGAGGTCACCCACATGGACAGGCAATCGAAGGATCATTTCGTCCATTGCGACGGTAACGGCTCGACCACCCCGGCAGTGACGTTGTGCGCAGGCGCCAGCTGCTTCGTCGACGAGTTTCATGATGACCCCACCATGAATGTTTCCGTGAATGTTGGTATCCGTGATCTGCATAACGTGCGCCAAACGCGCGCGCGACTTATCTACCGGCATGGGTTCCATAAATCCATGCTCGGTCATTTAGCCACGTCCGAGCAGGTGGCGCGCCATAACGATGCGTTGAACTTGGTTTGTTCCTTCGTAAATCTGCGTAATTTTGGCATCACGCATCATGCGCTCAACCGGGTATTCACGCGAGTACCCGTAGCCACCCAACAACTGCACTGCATCGGTGGTGATTTCCATGGCGACATCGGAGGCAAAGCACTTGGCTGCAGCACCAAAGAACGTCAGGTCGCTGTCCCCGCGTTCCGACTTCGCGGCTGCGGCATAGGTCATTTGTCGCGCCGCCTCTAGCTTCATCCCCATATCGGCAAGCATGAACTGCAAACCTTGGAACTCGGCGATGGCCTTGCCGAACTGCTTACGCTCTTGCAGGTAAGCGGCGGCGTAATCCAATGCACCCTGTGCGATTCCAACCGCTTGGGCAGCGATCGTGACACGGGTGTGGTCCAAGGTTTCCAACGCCAGCTTGAATCCCGTCCCTTCGTCGCCGATGATGCGGTCGGCAGGGATGCGCACATTGTCGAAATACAACTCGCGGGTGGGAGAGCCCTTAATCCCGAGCTTCTTTTCCAGTTCACCCACCGAGAACCCAGGGTCTGAGGCCTCAACGACGAACGCGCTGATGCCTCGCGAGCGAGCATCGGGGTCCGTCGTTGCAAAGACGGTGTAAAACTGCGAAACCCCTGCGTTAGTGATCCAGCGCTTGACTCCGTTTAGTACCCATTCATCACCATCGCGCACCGCACGTGTGCGCATACTCGCTGCATCACTTCCCGCCTCCGGCTCGGAGAGTGCGTAGGAGAACAACGCCTCGCCCGCAGCCAATGGTGTCAGGTACTTAGCTTGCAACGCGGAAGAACCAGTCAGCATCAACGGCAACGAACCAAGTTTGTTGACAGCGGGAATCAACGATGAAGAAGCGCACACGCGGGCGACTTCCTCAATGACAATTGCCGCGGCAAGGGCGTCTGCACCATTGCCACCAAATTCCTCGGGAATGTGGAGTGCATGCATGTCTGCCGCGGTCAATGCATCGAGCGCCTCTTGTGGGAATCGAGCTTGATCGTCGACCTCGGCAGCAAAGGGGGCGATTTGCTCGTTCGCTAGATCGCGAATGGCTTCGCGCAGGGCCTCATGCTCTTCGGATGGCCGGTAGAGATCAAAGTCTGCATTCACGGGAGGACTCCTCTAGGTGGACCCAAGCCCCCACACAGGCGGGTTCGGGCTAAGTGACTCGTGAGTAACCTATGGTAGGACAGACCCCAGCTTGCGCACTTTGGGCCTTGGCTGGCTTACCCTGAGGGCAATGGCGACGACATCTCTTCCCCCGTCTGGATCCGAACCGGCAGGTTCGCCGGTCTCGGATTCCGCGTGGGCCGGCATGACCCGGGCCCAGCGACGCCTGGCCACCCGCGAAACCAGGCTCCCGAAGAACCAGCCCCTTACACGTCTGCGCGAAGTGGACCTCCTTCGTTTCATCGCTGCAGTCGCGGTGATGTTGTTCCACTACACCGCACGACTGAATGCCGCATGGGGACCAGATGTTGACCCCACCACCGTTTTCCCGCAGTTGTCACAGTTCACGCGCTATGGCTTCCTTGGGGTTGAACTGTTCTTTGTCATTTCCGGCTTTGTCATTTTGATGACCGCCTTTGGCCGCAAAGTTGGCGAATTCGCCATTGCACGTTTTACTCGACTTTTTCCGGCCTACATTTTCGCCGTCATCTTCACCACGATCATTGTCACCGCATTTAGTCGTCTAGGAAATGACGTTGAGCCGCTGCAGGTCCTGACCAACATGACGTTGCTTCAGGAACCGCTAGGAATCGCTAGCGTCGATGGCGTCTACTGGTCGCTACTCATTGAACTGAAGTTCTACTTCCTTATAGCCTGCCTGGTCGCCTTTGGAGTCACCTATCGACGCGTGGTCTCTTTCATGGGTCTGTGGCTCATCGCCACTGTGGCGCTTCAAGCAGCAGCAGCTCAAGGGCAGCCCGTTGCCTTCCTAGACTTCTTTCTCTTCCCGCGCTGGAGTCAGTACTTCATTGCTGGCATGGCCCTGTTTCTGATTCACAAATTCGGCTCAAACATTGTGCTGTGGACCATGGTCTTTGTCACGTGGATCATCACGCTGTCCACGGTGGAGAAGGAGGCAGCAGGGGCCGAACGCATTGTGGGAGCCCCCATCAACCCCGTCACGATGTACGCGGGCATTACCGCGATTTACCTGATCATGGCCCTGGTCGCGGTCGGTGGTTTGCGCTGGTTGAACTGGCGTTTCTTGACCACCCTCGGATTACTCACCTACCCGCTGTACCTGCTCCACGAATGGGTCGGCTGGATCATGATTGATCGACTGCGTGAATCGTTTACTCCGTGGGAGACGCTCGGCATTGTTGTGGCAAGCATGATCGCGCTGGCGTGGTTTGTGGCGCGCTTCATTGAAGCCCCGCTATCGAAGTCGGTTCGTGGCGCGCTTAACCATGCGCTGCAGCAGATGCGATCCGAAGGCCGGTAACCTCACTGTTATGCGGATCTCAGTCATCGGCACCGGCTATCTCGGCGCCACTCATGCAGCATGCATGGCAGACCTTGGGCATGAGGTCATTGGGTTTGACGTGGACCCAGAAAAGGTTGCCAGCTTGGCTGCTGGCACGGTTCCGTTTCACGAACCCGGGCTTGACGAAGTCCTCCAGCGTGCGCTCGCGTCAGGTCGTTTGAGGTTTACCACCACGATCACTGACGTGGCAGCCCACGCTGATGTTCACTTTATTTGTGTCGGAACGCCGCAAAGCATTGATTCACCAGCCGCCGACATGACCCAGGTCAACGGCGCCATCGAGCTTCTCGCCCCACATCTTGATCGCCCCTGTTTGGTCGTGGGCAAATCAACTGTCCCGGTAGGCACGGCTCAACGACTTGCCGACCAATTGCGCTCCACGTCGCCGGCATCAACTGATGTTCACCTGGCATGGAATCCGGAGTTCCTTCGCGAAGGTCATGCCGTTGCTGACACCGTGGCGCCTGATCGACTAGTCATTGGCGTCACTGATCCAACCGATGAAGCCACTTTGCGCCAGGTGTACGCACCGCTCTTGGACAACGATGTTCCACTCATCGTCGCGGACCTTCCCACCTCCGAATTGGTCAAAGCCTCGGCCAATGCCTTCCTGGCCACCAAGATTTCTTTTATCAACGCCATCGCTGAGTTGTGCGAGGCAACCGGTGCGGACATCACCGTCCTTGCTGATGCCATTGGGCGTGACGAACGCATCGGGCGGCGATTCCTCAATGCTGGATTAGGTTTCGGTGGCGGTTGCCTGCCCAAGGACATTCGTGCGTTTCGCGCACGTGCTACCGAACTGGGCATCGGTGAATCATTGGATTTCCTTGATGACGTTGATGCGATTAACCAGCGCTGTCGCACCCGCGCCGTTGCGGCAGCACTATCTCTGACTTCACAACAACTTGCTGGCCAACCCGTCACGATCTTGGGTGCCGCCTTCAAGCCAGACAGTGATGACGTGCGTGATTCACCTGCGTTGGCGGTAGCGACCGAGCTCATTGAACATGGTGCGCTGGTAACGATCTTTGACCCGGCGGCCAACCGCACCGCATCAGTTCGCGTTCCAACAGCGACCTATGCCGCCACTGCCGACGAAGCACTCGCTGGCGCCGGGTTGGTCTTACTGCTCACCGAATGGAAGCAGTTCCAAGACCTTGACCCCGTGAAAACAAAGTCGCAGGTGGCCACGCCGATCATGATTGATGCCCGAAACGTGCTTGATCCGCAGCAATGGGCAAATGCCGGGTGGACCATTCACAGCTTGGGTCGTGGCACGCGCCATCCCTAACGGCGAAGGTTTTCGCCCTTGCTCTTCGCCACAGCATTGAGCTCGCGCTGGAAGTCGATCATCTTGGCCCGCAAGGACTCATCAGCTGCCCCAAGGATTCGCACGGCCAAGAGGCCAGCATTGCGCGCGTTGTCCACAGCCACCGTGGCGACCGGAACACCAGCTGGCATTTGGACAATCGACAATAGCGAATCCAAACCGTCAAGATTTTTCAAAGACACCGGAACGCCGATCACCGGCAACGGCGTGACGGCGGCCAACATCCCCGGTAGGTGTGCCGCACCACCCGCACCAGCAATGATCACCTTCAGGCCACGACTAGAAGCTGTTTGCCCGTACGTGATCATTTCTTCCGGCATGCGATGGGCGGAAACCACGTCGGCTTCGTAAGCGACGCCAAACTCTTCGAGAGCCTCAGCGGCGGCCTGCATCACTGGCCAATCCGAATCGCTGCCCATGACCAATCCAACGATGGGCGTGATGTTTTCAGTCATTGCTTCACTCCGTGATTTCGCCAGTGAGATACGCAGCCGCATGTCGACCACGCTCAAGTAAATCTTCTAAGTCGTCGCCAACAACGGTGACATGCCCTACTTTGCGACCAGGGCGAACTTCTTTGCCATACATGTGAATTTTCAGACCAGGATCACGAGCCATGCAATGCAAATATGCGTGATACATGTCGGGGTGGTCGCCCCCGAGCACATTCACCATGACCACGTGCGGTGCGAGTGCTGCGGTAGAACCTAAGGGCAGGTCGAGTACAGCACGCAAATGTTGTTCGAATTGGCTCGTCACTGCACCATCAATCGTCCAATGCCCACTGTTATGGGGGCGCATGGCCAATTCATTCACGACCACACCGTTGGCCGTCAAGAACATCTCAACAGCGAGCATGCCGGTGACGTCGAGTAGCTGTGCGATCTGCAGGGCGACGGACTGAGCCTGCATCGCGGTGTCTTCATCAATGGGGGCCGGTGCAATCACCTCGCGGCAGATGCCATCGCGTTGGATGGTTTGAACTACCGGATAGACCGCTGCTTGTTCGTGAGGCGACCGTGCAACTTGGACGGCCAACTCGCAGGTGAATTCGACTTTCTCTTCCACCAGCCAGCGCACGTTACTTCCAGACAACACGACAGCGGCTTCCTCGGCGGAAGTAACAACCATCACGCCCTTGCCGTCATATCCACCACGGGCGGTCTTGAGAACTACGGGCCATCCAGCGGTCGCAGCGAACTCGGCCACGTCCTCTGCACTGGTTACTTCGCGCCACAAGGGCGCGGGGATTCCCGCCGCAGACAAGGTGGTGCGCATCTGCAACTTGTCTTGAGCATTCACGAGAGCATGCGGACCCGGGCGCACCGCGATGCCCGCAGCAATCAGAGCGTCGAGATGTTCGGTCGGAACATGTTCGTGATCAAAGGTGATGACGTCACAGTCACTGGCAAAGGCCAGCAAATCATCAACGTTGTCGTGGTTGCCGATCACCGTCGATGGGACGACCTGAGCCGCTGATTCCTGGGCATCCGCCGCAAGGACAGTGAACTTGACTCCCAGACCAATAGCGGCTTGAGCACACATGCGGGCCAACTGGCCTGCGCCCACCATGCCCACCACCGGGAAACTCACTCCCTAAGACTACCCGCCGCAGGTACAGGGTCGTTGTGCGGAGCAGGTATCCTGTAACCCATGAGGGCTCTGTATCACCGGTTTCAGCACCTCACCCATGAACTCGCCAAATTCGGCATCGTCGGAGCAATTGCTTTCGTCATTGATGTTGGCTCATTCAATCTCTTGCGGTACGTGGGTGATGTCGGGCCACTGACGTCCAAGGGAATTGCCGCCCTACTGGGTATGACCTTCGCTTACTTCGCCAACAGGCATTGGACCTGGGGCGACCGAGAGCGCACAAGTTTTCGTCGCGAGTACTTGTTGTTCTTCATGGTCAACGGCGTTGCCCTCATCATCGCTGAAAGTGCACTATTCATCAGCCACTACGTTCTTGGTTACCAATCGGTTCTTGCCGACAACATTTCAGCGAACGGCATCGGACTGCTCCTGGGAACCTCATTTCGGTTCTACGCTTATCGACGCTGGGTGTTTCCTGAAACAGTTGATGCTGCACTCGCCGACGACTCCACGCCACCTTCGGAAACCTCTACCACTGTGTGATTGCCGCTTTCTAGGTCTTTGGCGTCTTGGTCTCGCTGGATGAGGAATAGGGCAAACGTTGTTGGCCTGGTGTTAACCAACTCCAAGCGCCCACCTAAGTTTTCGATCAGTGCGCGCGCCACGGATAGGCCCAGTCCGCTGCTCCCGCCGCCGCTGATGTTGCGCTCGAACATGGATTTGGCTAGGTCTGGAGTAATCCCGTAACCCTCATCACTGATTTCAACCACCACGAGCCCTGCTGTATCGCGGACTCGAACGGAAACTGTGCCTTTGCCGTGCACGAGCGCATTGTCAAACAAGGTGGCAACGATTTGACGCAGCGGGCCGTCGCCGCCGCGAACGGTAACTGCTGGTGCCGAAACCTCAATGCTTCGATCCACGCGCGCGAAAAGTGGGCGCCATTCAGCTTCTAGTTGGGATAACACGAAAGAAAGGTCAGTCTCTGCTTCACCGATTTCCGACTGGCGAGCAGCGATCAGAAGGTCCGAAATCACGTCCCGCAGGCGGTCAATCTGCTCACGCGCAGCATTGACCCCCAGTCGAGCCGATGCGTAATCCGAACGGTTGGCCGCATCGATGACTTCATCCAGCTGCAATTCAATCGCGGTTAATGGGGTGCGGAGTTGGTGCGTCACATCGGCCACGAGTCCGCGCTCAGCACGCAATAGTTCGGCCACGCGAACAGAACTGGCATCCAAACTGTCCGCCACCTGATCCAAGTCCGCCATCCCATAGCGGCGAGCTGGGCGCAAGTCCCCTGACCCAATGCGCGCAGCATCCTCAGCAAGATCGACAAGAACGGTAGTGAGGATGCGAGATCGTCGAATGGCAATCAAGAATCCAATAAGCAACGCAAAGATGATGATTCCCGAAATCTTCGAGGCCACAGCCGCAAGCGAAACGATGGAATCAATCGGCTCGGTAACCACCACCCTCACCCCGCCAGATTGACCGACCCCTTCTTCGGAGGAAGTCTGAGGTTGCGAACCAAAGGTCAGCGTTTGACCCGTCGGGAAGGTAACCACCGTGAGGCGTTGACGTTCGAGGTAGGGGCCCAAGGACTCTTTGTCTACCGGCAATCGTGCCTTGATGCGGTAATCCACCAGTTGTGCGTCATATTGCGCCTCAGCCGCTGCGAAAGCTCTCGCCTTCTGCCTAATCCCGTAGTTGGAATACCCCAAAAGTGGGATGGCAATCAGTAAAGCGGTGATGAAGACCGTCGTGACGATGGTGAAAATGATTCTGCGGCGCACGCTATTCCCCTGATTGCGATTCAAATCGCAGTCCGACTCCACGCACTGTTGAGATGTAGCGTGAATCGGTAGCGGAGTCTCCAAGTTTGCGACGCAACCACGAAACGTGCATGTCTAAAGTCTTGCTTGACCCATACCAATGGGTGTGCCACACCTCGCGCATCAAACGTTCGCGCGGAATGGTGGTTCCATGTTCGCGCATCAGGGCATGGAGCAAGTCAAATTCCATGCGGCTCAACGTCAACTCACGTGTACCGACCCACGCCTTGCGCGCCTCAGCATCGAGGACAACGTCTTGAACACGCAATGTGTTGAGTTCCCCCACTTGAGCACGACGCAAGAGTGAACGAATGCGCGCCATCAATTCCTTAGAGCGAAATGGCTTGGAAACATAGTCATCAGCGCCCATCTCAAAGCCAACGACAACATCCATCTCTGACCCACGGGCTGTCAAAATCAAAATGGGTAAACGAGGATCTTCTGACCGCAACGTGCGGCACACTTCCAAGCCATCAAGGTCAGGTAACCCCAGGTCGAGGACGACGAGGTCCTGGTTTCCGGCGCGAACTTGAGCCAGCGCTGCTTTTCCTTCCGCCGCGACTTGGACATCGTGACCCTCGCGTTCGAGAGCGCGTGCCAAGGGCTGGGCGATCGCTAGATCGTCCTCCACAAGCAGCACTCGTCCCATATATCCAACATAGCCCTATCCGGACAGGGCTGACCCGAGAAGGGCGCGAAGAATGGCAGGCACGCCTACCAACAGCTCATCAGAATCGGCCAGGAGTTCAACCAGCCACACATCGGTTGCTGCGGCGGCGACTGTGGCGCAATGTCTGACGCGTGCCACATCTGCCGATTCGTCGTCCGCACGCACCAGGACCCCCACGCCCCGAGCCGCAGCAAGCCAACTTCCATCGGTAGTTACGTCATGGCCGCTGGAAACATCGAGCCCATCACGGTTCGCCGACACCGCGACTGCCTGCGTCGTTTCACTACTGATCGTGGAGACCACCCAGCCAACGGCGCCGATCGCCTCGCTGGCGGAATCCACCACCGCCACCACTCGGTCTAGTGAGCTCAGGCCTTGTGACATCACCATGACCCGAAGGCCCGCTTCCAGCGCATTCGTTGCGCGTTCAGCATTGGTAGCCCATTCAGGGCCAGAGCGTCGACGGCGGCGGCGCTCTACAGGCTCGGACAACGGGGTATCTCGACCGGCTAATAGGACCCGGCTCGAGCCTTCACGCTTCGCCGCATATTGCGCTTCGTCGGCCCATCCCATGAGCCGACGAGAAGTGACCTCTCCTGACCCATCAGCCATCGATGTTGACGCCACTCCCACCGCCAAACCACCGGGATAGGCCGAGCGCTCTAGCGCGTTAAGAACCGAATTTGCCACTTTCTCGGCGACATCCACCGTGACATTGGGCAACACAATCGCGAACTCGTCGCCACCAATGCGACCAGCGAGGGCGCGCGCGACATTTCCCGTCGCTTGCGAAATCGCGTCAGCACACGAGCGAATCAACCGGTCTCCAGCCTGGTGACCTTCATTATCGTTAGCAAATTTCAAACCGTTGACGTCTGCCATCACGACTGAGACTGGGTCACCGCTGACCTGATACTCAACAAGTGCGCGCTCGAGGGCTAAATCCACCGCGCGGCGATTAGCCAAACCAGTGAGCGGGTCGCTGTAAACCAAGTGCTCAACTTGGGAAAAGCGCTCAGCCTGTGCGATTCCCGATGCCAAGACTGCGGATAGGACTTCTGCGAGTTGACAATCCTCTTCAGTGAACGCTAACTGGCCGCTCAATCTGGTGGCATACAACTCACCCCACACCCGCCCCTCCAACAAGATCGGCGCTACCACCGCCGAGCCCTTATTTCGAAGAGTCAAATAGCGGAGAGCATCGTCATCGCCTACCGCTGGATCCAGGCTTACGACAAAAGGTGAGGGATCTTTGAGCAGCAAGGGAAATGATGGAAGGTCTTGGAATCCTTGGTCAACGGGTCGCGGCTCTTCCCAACTCGACAGGTCGCCAACGTTGATCACCGTGCGAACCGTCCCTCGCTCGCGTTCGAGGTAGCCGATAGAAACGGAAGCCGCACCCAACGAGCTACACGCTTCATGAGCTGCAGTCTCGAGAAGGTCAACGAGTTCCTGTGGTTCCGCCAAGATGCGAGCAAGACGAGCCACACTGTGCAATCGCATGTTTGGTCCGTCCCGCCGCGTTCTTACTTAGGATCCGTCGCCAGGAACACCCGGGCCGCCGGAGCGACGGCGCTGATCGTCTTCTTCATACAGGCGATAAACCTCGCGCTGGATCTTCTCCACGTCAGGGACGCTCGCGATGATCAATGATCCCTGCTCAGCTGCCGACTGAACACTCAACGTTCCGCAATTCAAAATTCGCTCAGTTAACGTCTTGTCAAATGTGACATTGTTGACGCGCGACAAAGGCATGTCACGGCCAATGCGCCGAATGAGACCAGTGCGGACGATGATTCGCCGATTCGTAAATACGTAGTCCGTGGTGAACCAATTGAGGAACGGGCGCACGGCCCATCCCACGATGAGCACCAATGCGGCGATCCAGGTCACCGCATTAATGGTGTTGGAAAAAATATTTGATCCATTGAAAGTGGAGAGCAAGAAGGCCGCACCAGCGACTGTGGCGATCAGCACAAGCGCGGGAACAATCAAAGAGCGCCAGTGGGGTCGCATTTCAAAGGCGATGGATTCGCCCTCTCCTAGCAATTTCGGTGGGTAGGCCATACCTCATAGTTCCATGATCAGGCCGACCAATGACGAACGACCCGCCCCTGCCACTAGCTAGCGCACGTGAATGACGTCCCCTGCACCAACCGTGACAACGACACCATCAGCACCCTGAACTTCCAGCCTGCCGTGTGGATCCAGATCAACAGCCAAACCGCTCAATGTCTGGCCCGACGGTAAGTGAACAGATACCTTGCGCCCAACGGTCGAACTCAACGCTCGGTATTCATCCAGTACTTCCGATGGCCAAGACCCTTCCCCTTCGATGGGTCCCACGAGTTCACCTAGGTGCCCAAGGATTGACATCAACAACACCTGATGATCAAAACCCGCGACGCCTTCCATCGCCAACGACGTCGCAGTGGGAATAGGTCGCTGCTCGTGTGTCATAGAGGTATTGATCCCGACACCAATAACCACACAATCGGAGTTGACCAACTGGACCAGGACACCAGCAATTTTCGCGTCGTTAACCAAGACGTCGTTGGGCCACTTCACCGAAGAGGTCAGCCCCCAGTCTTGGTTAAGCGTTCGAGCAATGGCCACTGCCGACAGCAGGGGCACGACACCGACATCGGCGACAGGACGCTGAGTTCGCAATAACGCCGAAAACCACAGACCAGCACCCGGTGGGCTCGTCCAGGTTCGATCAAGACGGCCCCGGCCCGACGTTTGCTCGGTGGCGACGACCACGACTCCGGAGTCGCTACCAGCGCTGGCAACCACGGCATCTTGCGTCGATGGGGTGCTCGTCACGGCTTCTAGCCGGCGCCAAGGGGCGGGCAAGGGCAACTCGTGCCACGGCTTCACTGCATCTACGTCCACGTGGCTAGGCTACGGAGGTATCGATTCGCGTGCTTGGAGGACTCATGGCGGCAGGGCTGGATCAATCTGGATCCCCCGTAGATATTCACACCACGGCGGGAAAAATTGCCGATCTGGAGGGTCGTCGCTACCAAGCCACCCACGCCGGTTCGGAGCTGGCGATCGAGAAGCAGCACGCCCGTGGAAAGAAGACAGCCCGCGAGCGCATCGCTCTCTTGCTCGACGAAGGCTCCTTCGTTGAATTCGATGAACTAGCCCGCCACCGCTCCATCAACTTTGGTCAGGAAAAGAACCGCCCCTACGGCGACGGTGTCGTGACCGGATACGGAACCGTTGACGGTCGCCCAGTCGCCGTCTTTTCCCAAGACTTCACTGTCTTTGGTGGATCTTTGGGTGAAGTCTTTGGCGAGAAGATCGTCAAGGTCATGGACTTCGCGCTCAAGACTGGCTGCCCGATGATTGGCATCAACGACTCCGGTGGCGCACGCATCCAAGAAGGTGTGGTTGCCCTCGGCTTGTACGCCGAAATTTTCAAGCGCAATGTGCATGCTTCCGGAGTCATCCCGCAGATCTCGCTGATCTTGGGACCGTGTGCTGGTGGCGCCGTGTACTCCCCCGCTATCACCGACTTCACAGTGATGGTTGATCAAACCTCGCACATGTTCATCACCGGACCTGACGTCATTAAGACGGTGACCGGCGAAGACGTGCAGATGGAAGAACTCGGCGGGGCTCGCACCCATAACACCAAGTCGGGTAACGCCCACTACTGCGCAACCGACGAAGAAGACGCGATTGACTACGTCAAGGGTTTGCTGGCTCACCTGCCATCCAACAACCTTTCCGACGCCCCCTCTTACCCGGAGGAATCGGACTTGGGAATCAGCGACATCGACCGTGAATTGGACACGCTGATTCCGGATTCAGCCAACCAGCCCTATGACATTCGTACTGTCATTGAGCATGTGGTCGACGACGGCGACTTCCTCGAAGTCCAAGCTCTCTTCGCCCCCAACATCGTGATCGGGTTTGGCCGCGTCGAGGGCCACGTCGTGGGTGTCGTGGCCAACCAGCCGATGCAATTTGCAGGGTGCCTCGACATTGATGCTTCTGAAAAGGCAGCACGGTTCGTCCGCACGTGCGATGCCTTCAATGTTCCCGTTGTCACCTTCGTTGATGTGCCCGGCTTCTTGCCAGGTGCTGACCAAGAGTGGAACGGCATCATTCGTCGTGGCGCAAAGTTGATCTATGCCTATGCCGAAGCCACCGTTCCGTTGGTCACCATCATCACCCGCAAGGCTTACGGCGGTGCTTACGACGTGATGGGCTCGAAGCACTTAGGTGCCGACATCAACCTCGCATGGCCGACTGCACAAATTGCCGTGATGGGTGCCCAAGGCGCCGTCAACATTTTGTATCGCAAGGAACTCGCTGATGCGTCTGACCCAGCCGCCAAGCGGGTTGAACTTCAAACCGACTACGAAGACACGTTGTGCAATCCCTATGTGGCTTGTGAGCGCGGGTATGTCGACGAAGTGATCTTGCCGTCAGAAACTCGGGCGCGGGTCACGACTGCACTTCGCGCGCTGCGTAGCAAGCGGGCCTCACTGCCACCGCGCAAGCACGGAAACATCCCGCTGTAATGAGTGAACCCGTTCTTCGCGTCATCTCCGGGGATCCCTCCCCGGAGGAACTCGCGGCTGTCCTTGCCGTCGTTTTGAGGCCACAAGCAACAGCGGTCGAACCCGAGCCCACATCCCAGTGGAATGACCGCAGTCACGCTTTGCGCTCGCCCCTGACCCCGGGGCCACATGCTTGGCGGGCTAGCGCGCGCTCATGAAACGCATTGTCTTGGCGTCTGCTTCGCCTGCGCGCTCGCGTTTGCTCAGCAACGCAGGAATCCCACACTCCACCCTTGTCAGCGGTGTCAACGAAACCGCTCACACGATCGCCCTTGGCCCCAACGCCACTCCCATTGAGATCGCCCTGGCTTTGTCGCAAGCAAAGGCGCAGGCGGTGGCAGCACAGCTTGACCCTTCTGATGAACGTCGCACCTACGTCATCGGGTGTGACAGCTTGCTCCAAATCAATGGCCAGGCATTAGGAAAGCCACTTGATCTGGAAGATGCAGCGCGGCGCTGGCAGTTCATGCGTGGCAACACTGGGTTCCTACACACCGGCCACACGATCATTGATGTGCAGGGCCAAATGTGGGTACACGAGGTGGCCTCAACAACTATCTACTTTGGAATGCCAGACGATGACGAAGTCTTGGCTTACTTGGCGACCGGCGAATCGCTCAATGTTGCCGGTGCATTCACGCTGGACGGCCTCAGCGCTCCGTTTGTGAGTCGCATTGATGGGGACCCGTCCAATGTGATCGGCCTCTCGCTTCCCCTTCTGCGTACGTTGCTGCGCCAGCTCGGCGTGCGCTGGACCGATCTGTGGACCCAGGCCACCCCCTGATCACACCCCCTGCGACCTGCCTCCGAGGGTCTGACGCTTTGTTACTGGCCGGTTGCCTAGACTGAAGTCGCTCTGTGCAATGCAAGGCTCCACAATCGAAGGGTTCGACCGTGCGCAAGGTTCTCATTGCTAACCGTGGCGAAATCGCTATCCGAGTGGCCCGTGCCTGTCGCGACGCTGGACTGACCAGCGTGGCTGTGTACGCCGATCCAGATCGCGATGCCCAGCACGTCAAGGCAGCTGACGAGGCATACGCACTTAACGGAGCAACTGCGGCAGAGACCTACCTCGTCATTGAGAAGTTGCTCGACGTAGCCAAGACCAGCGGCGCCGATGCTGTTCACCCTGGCTATGGGTTTCTCAGTGAGAACGCAGCTTTTGCTCAAGCGGTAATCGACGCAGGCTTAACGTGGATCGGTCCTCCCCCCGCTGCCATTGATGGCTTGGGCGACAAGGTCAAGGCGCGCCACATTGCGCAACGGGCCGGTGCTCCTCTGGTTGCGGGTACGCCAGACCCTGTTGAGAACGCTGAAGAAGTCGTGGCTTTTGCCAAAGAAAACGGATTGCCCATTGCCATTAAGGCCGCCTTTGGTGGCGGTGGACGCGGACTGAAGGTCGCGCGAACCATCGAAGAGATTCCCGAATTGTTCGAATCAGCTGTTCGCGAGGCCGTCGCAGCTTTTGGTCGCGGCGAATGCTTTGTTGAGCGCTACCTTGATCGCCCCCGCCACGTCGAGACCCAGGTCCTAGCAGACCAACACGGCAACGTGGTCGTCGTCTCTACGCGCGACTGCTCATTGCAGCGTCGCCACCAAAAACTTGTTGAAGAAGCTCCTGCTCCCTTCCTTACCGATGCGCAGAACGAGCAGCTGTATACCGCTTCCAAGGCCATCATCCGCGAAGCCGGCTACTACGGCGCCGGAACGTGTGAGTTCCTGGTCGGCCAAGACGGCACCATTTCATTCCTTGAGGTCAACACCCGCCTGCAAGTGGAACACCCCGTGAGTGAGGAAGTCACCGGCCTTGACCTGGTCCGTGAGCAATTCCGCATTGCCGACGGCGAAGTCCTGGGTTATGACGACCCCACCGTCACTGGCCACTCCATTGAATTCCGCATCAACGGCGAAGACCCCGGCCGCAACTTCTTGCCCGCACCTGGAGTGTTGCTGACGTGGGAACCCCCAAGCGGTCCTGGTGTTCGACTAGATGCCGGTTTTGTCCAAGGTGACGTCATCGGCGGAAACTTTGACTCCCTGCTGGCGAAGCTGATCGTGACCGGCGCTACTCGTCAGCAAGCACTAGAGCGTTCTCGTCGTGCCCTGGCCGAATTCGTCGTCGACGGTATTCCTACGGCCCTGACCTTCCACAGTGCAGTGGTCAATGAACCTGACTTTGCCCCAGCCGACCCCAACACGACATTCGTGGTCCACACCCGCTGGATTGAAACCGAGTTTGACAACCAGATTCCTGCTTATAGCGGCACATTGGCCGAAAGCCCAGAGCCAACAGATCGCGAAACTCTCACCGTTGAAGTTGGCGGAAAGCGTGTTGAGATTTCGGTTCCTGCCGGGCTGGGTAGCACCACCGCAAGTAGTAGCGGTTCCAAGAAGCCCGCTAAGCGTGGTGGTGGCGGTAAATCATCTGCTGCAGCAAGTGGCGACTCCTTAACCTCACCAATGCAAGGCACCATCGTCAAGTTGGCTGTTGAAGAGGGTGCAACGGTTGCTGTCGGTGACCTCGTCGTCGTTCTCGAAGCGATGAAGATGGAACAGCCACTCAACGCACACAAGGCGGGCACCATCACCGGCCTTGCTGCTGAAGTCGGAGCCACCGTGTCTGCGGGCGCGGTGCTGTGTGAAATCAAGGACTAGACGCACACTCGCTAGTCCAAAAGTCCCCTTTTCTTCGGTTTACGCCTGCCACTTGGCCTGAACAGCACTCCATTACCTCAAAATCTGCACTTCACACCGCATGATGGGAAGACGCACTCCCGCCATGAAAGGTGCCGATCGTGACCGATCAACCAAATGAAGGCGTTACTCCGCCTACCCCGCCCCAGCCACCAGCCGGTGGGACTCCGCCACCCCCACCGCCACCCCCACCTGCCTACGGCGGTTCCGGTAGCGGATCAGCCGGTGGCGCAAGTTCCGTGGATATTGGCGCAGCCTTTTCGTGGGCGATAAACAAGTTTGGCTCTAATGCTGTCATTTTAATTGCACTAGCAGCCGTGGTGTTTGTCATCCGTTTCGTTGGCAGCCTGGTCCAAAAGGGAATTCTCAACTCTTTGACCGGCGGAAGTTGCGATAACACCATCGTCGTCGATGGACAATCAATTGTCACCAACGGACCATGTGTTGCCTCGTTTGCCACCAGCATCACCGCTTCGCTGCTTACCGCGATCGTGTTTGGTGTCTTAGCGTGGATCGCCACTATTGGTATCTACCGCGCTGCATTGAAGACCACGCAAGGTCAAACACCTGGTTTCGACAACCTCACCACGGGCGAAAACCTCGGCAAGTACATCGCTGTGGCCATCGTCTATGGCTTGCTCATCGGGGTTGGTCTGGTTCTGTGTGTTATTCCTGGCATCATCGCCGCCTTCCTGTTCCAGCTGGCTCCGTTTTACGCGCTGGATAAGGGCATGTCCGTCGGTGACGCACTGAAGGCGTCCTACGAGGCCGCTACCAAGAACTTCGTGCCGGTGCTGTTGATGACCATCATCAGCGCCATCACGGCCTTGGTCGGATCTTTCCTCTTCGGCATCTTGACCTTGGTGGCACTGCCCTTCGCAGCGCTATTTATTGCCAACGTCTACCGCCAGCTCAACCGCGAGGAAATCGCCGCGTAACCACTCACACAAAAGCCCGGCACCATCACCGGTGTCGGGCTTTTGTCTGTCTAGGAACGCAAGTGCAAGCGGCGTGCTGCTTCAGCGATTGATCCGGTCATGGACGGATAAACGGTAAACGAATTAGCGATCTGATCCACGCTGAGTTGTTGGTCGACCGCTATCGCGATGGGATAAATCAACTCACTGGCCTTTGGAGCAACGACTACTCCGCCGATCACAATTCCCGTACCTGGGCGACAAAAGAGTTTGACGAAACCGTCTTCGAGCCCAACCATCTTCGCGCGCGCATTAGTGGCTAGCGGCAAGTGCACCGACGTCGCATCGATGAGCCCGGCATCAACATCGCTTTGAGACCAACCCACGGTCGCAATCTCTGGGTCGGTGAACACGTTGGCACACACACCCTTGAGGTCTAGTGGAACCACTGCATCACCAATCGCATGGCGCATCGCAATACGACCCTGCATCGCTGCGGTAGATGCCAGCATCAACACTCCGGTGCAGTCGCCTGCGGCATAAATTCCCTGCACCGAGGTACGCGAGACACGATCAGTGGCGATAAACCCGGCTGGATCGCACCGAACGCCCACTTCTTCGAGCCCTAAGTCACCGGAATTGGGGACCGACCCCACCGCCATCAAGGCGTGTGACCCCTCGAGGACTTCACCGGATTGCAATACCACCCGAACACCGTCGTCGGTACGCGTCACCGAGTCGGCGCGAGCATTGCTCAACACCTGCATGCCACGACGACGAAATACATCTTCCAGAACCGAAGCAGCATCAGCATCTTCGCCAGGCAGAACTCGGTCCCGAGATGACACTAAGACCACTTCACTACCCAGCGCGTTGTATGCGGATGCCAACTCGGCACCGGTCACACCCGATCCAACGACAATGAGCTTTGACGGAAGTTCCGGTAGATCATAGATTTGTTCCCACGTAAGAATGCGTTCGCCATCGGGTTCGGCTCCGGACACTATTCGCGGTCGCGCACCAGTTGCCAACAAGATCACGTCAGCATCAATCTCGTCGCCATTGACGCTCACGCGATTTCGTGCGACTAACCGCGCGCGACCATCAATGAGAGTCACTCCTGCGGTACGCAACGATTGTTCGATGTCCTGCGATTGCGCGGCCGCGAGCTTCTTTACTCGCCCGTTAACTAACGCCATGTCAATATGGACTACACCTGGCACGGGTGCTTGGCCATTGATCCGCACCCCCAAGTCCCCCGACTCAGAAGCCATGGTGACCACCTCAGCGGTCGCGATCAGCGCCTTACTGGGCACACAGTCGGTTAAAACAGCCGATCCGCCAATCCCAGAGGCATCAATCAGGGTGACCTGAGCGCCTAATTGGGCAGCTACCAAGGCGGCTTCGTACCCACCTGGACCGCCACCGATGATTACAACTGATGTCACAAGCGCACATTCTCCCCTGTGCCGACTATGGTTCCCACGTGACCCTCTATGCAGCGTATGGATCCAATTTGGATCCCCAACAGATGCACCAACGCGCGCCCCACTCCCCACCAGCAGGATCAGGGTGGTTGCAGGGCTGGCGCCTGACCTTTGGCGGCGAGGATTTGGGCTGGGAGGGCGCTCTGGCCACCGTGGTCGAAGACCCCGACGATCACGTCTTCGTGATGCTCTACGACGTCCCCAAGGCTGATGAGCAGGCTCTCGACCACTGGGAGGGGGCCGAGACCGGCCTGTACCGCAAGATTCGGGTTCGGGTACAGGGCATCAATGGTGAGCTCCTGGCTTGGCTTTACGTACTGGACGCCTACGAGGGAGGCCTTCCCTCGGCTCGTTACCTCGGGATCATGGCCGACGCCGCTGAGGCCGCCGGTGCTCCAGCGGATTACGTCCTCGCCCTGCGAAGTCGCCCCTGTCAGTCTCTGGGCACCTAAGATTTAGGTATCCGCCCGAACTGCCGATACATAACGAATGGAGGCACACGTGATTTCCGACGACACCCGGATCATCCGACCGGCTGCAGTCTTGGATGAGCGTTTGGCTCTCATCGTCGTCAAGGAACTTGAACGACAGGACGTGGCCTTTGGCGGCCTGTGGAACGCTACGACCTCACTGTGGCAACGCTACGACCGTCCCTGGGATGGTGAAGACGGCACACGAGGTTCGGCTGAACTCATCGGCTCCATCGCGGTCATGTACGACACCCCCGCACGACGACAAATCACGATTTATAAAGTCACCGCTACCGAGTACGGCATCACTAGCGGATGGACTGTCGATGGAATTTGCGATGAGGCCCTCGCTAGCGCTGACATCACCTTGGCTACGTGTCCTCGTGCCGACTTGACGGCACCACCACCCAGCGACCCGTTTCGCAAGTAGGACGCTTTCTCCCAGCTCGTAGCTCTACTGACTATCGAATGCCTTAAGGATTTTTGCAGCGGCCAAACTTGCCGTTGTCTGAGCTGATCGAACATCATCTTGGACTTGATCAGCGATCTGTCGCACCGCTTCTGAGGATTGCAAACGACTCAGTAACTGATCATTAACCATCGACCACATCCAGTCGACTTGCTGACGGGCGCGACGAGCCTGTATCTCACCGGCTTCTTCCATGACGGCATGGTGGCGTTGCACCTCAGCCCATAGCTGCTCAACGCCATCCCCAGTCAAACCACTACACGTCAAAGCCAAAGGTTGCCAAATCGCATCGGGGGGCTGAATCAGGTGCATCGCATCGGATAACTCCCGAGCCGCGCGTGAGGCTTCCGTCGCGTTTTCTCCATCGGCCTTATTTACCGCGATGACATCCGCGAGTTCGAGGACACCCTTCTTGATTCCTTGCAGCTGATCCCCGGTCCGAGCGAGCATCAGGACAACAAAGCAATCCACCATGTTGGCGACTGCAGTTTCGGATTGACCCACTCCCACGGTTTCCACGAGCACCACATCAAACCCAGCCGCTTCGACAACAGCCATGGCTTCACGAGTGGCTCGCGTGACTCCACCCAAGGTTCCTGAAGTTGGTGAGGGACGAATAAAAGCCTGTGGGTCGATGGAGAGTTTGCGCGTTGACGACGGGTCGACGGCCAGCACGGCGACCTGGTGCCCAGCACCGGTCAAATGTGACCCCAGAGTGTCAATCAGCGTGGACTTGCCCGCTCCGGGAACGCCGGTGATGCCAATGCGTTGCGCCTTGCCCGTGAACGGCAACAGAGCAGCTACCAGTTGTTGGGCCAACTCGCGATGGTCCAGGCGCGTGCTCTCGACAAGTGTTAACGCTTTGCCAATCACCGTACGGTCGCACCTACGAATCCCGACGACATAGTCGTCGAGGGTCAAGGGCGCATCGGCTGTCACGAGGAAGTGGCCTCAAGACTGCGATCGAGTTCGTCCAGCAAATCATCAGCGGCTTCAGCGATCACTGTTCCTGGCGGATAGATCGCCACAGCACCCGCGGCGTACAACTCGTCGAAGTCTTGTGGCGGAATGACTCCACCGACCACGATCAAGATGTCACTGCGGCCCACCTTGGCAAGTTCGGCCTTCAGTTCGGGAACCAGCGTCAGGTGACCAGCGGCGAGCGAGGACACACCCACGACGTGGACGTCAGACTCAGCAGCCTGCGCAGCAACTTCGGCCGGTGTTTGGAACAACGGGCCGACATCAACATCGAAACCGAGGTCGGCAAAGGCTGTGGCAATGACCTTTTGGCCGCGGTCGTGACCGTCTTGGCCCATCTTGGCCACCAAGATGCGCGGGCGTCGTCCTTGCGCCTGTGCAAAGGCATCCGTGCGTTCGCGCAGAGCAGTCACGAGATCGGACTTGCCCACTTCGTTGCTGTACACACCTGAGATCGTACGGATTGAAGCAGTGTGACGACCAAAAACTGCCTCGAGCGCGTCGCTCATTTCACCCACCGTCGCGCCTGCTCGGGCTGCATCGATAGATACCGCCAGCAAGTTGTGCTCGAAATCGGTACTTTCTTGCGCGGCCGCAGCAGTCAGACGAGCCAGCGCGGCCTGACAAGCAGCCTCATCGCGTTCGCTGCGGAGCTTGGCCAATTTCGTGATTTGCTGGGCTCGCACGTCCGCATTTTCGACCTTCAACACATCAATGTTTTCGGGCTCGAGCAACCGGTACTTATTCACACCGATTACGGGCTGACGACCAGAATCAATGCGCGCTTGGGTCCGCGCCGCTGCTTCTTCCACCCGCAACTTAGGAATTCCGGCTTCAATGGCCTTGGTCATTCCGCCAGCCGCTTCGACTTCCTGGATGTGATCCCAGGCTCGCTGGGCCAGATCGGCCGTCAAGCGTTCGACGTAATACGAGCCACCCCAGGGGTCGATGACGCGCGTCGTTCCCGATTCTTGTTGTAAGAACAACTGAGTATTACGTGCAATGCGAGCACTGAAATCCGTCGGCAAAGCGAGTGCTTCGTCTAGAGCATTGGTGTGCAGCGACTGAGTGTGGCCTTGCGTGGCCGCCATGGCTTCAATACAAGTGCGACCAACGTTGTTATACACATCTTGAGCAGTAAGGGACCAACCCGAGGTCTGGCAGTGCGCTCGCAAAGACAACGACTTGGTGTTGTGTGGTTCGAACTGCTCCATCAAGCGCGTCCACACCAGTCGCGCCGCTCGCATCTTGGCAACTTCCATGAAGAAGTTCATCCCAATGCCCCAGAAGAAGGACAACCGTGGCGCGAATGCATCAACATCAAGACCGGCAGCAATGCCTGCGCGAACGTATTCGACTCCATCGGCCAAGGTGTAGGCCAATTCTAGGTCAGCAGTAGCGCCAGCTTCTTGCAAGTGATAACCACTGATCGAGATGGAGTTGAATTTCGGCATCTTCTTTGAGGTGTACGAGAAAATATCGGAAATGATCCGCATGGACGAGGCTGGCGGATAGATGTAGGTGTTACGGACCATGAACTCTTTAAGAATGTCATTTTGAATCGTGCCAGCAAGGTCTTCCGGCGCGACACCTTGTTCTTCGCCAGCAACAACGAACAGTGCCAAGATCGGCAACACCGCACCGTTCATGGTCATGGACACTGACATCTTGTCCAGTGGAATGCCATCGAAGAGCTGACGCATATCGAGGATCGAATCGATAGCAACGCCGGCCATGCCCACGTCACCGGCAACGCGCGGATGGTCAGAGTCGTAGCCACGGTGGGTAGCAAGGTCGAAAGCGACGCTGAGTCCCTTTTGACCGGCCAAAAGATTGCGTCGATAGAACGCATTAGAGGCTTCGGCTGTCGAAAATCCAGCATATTGGCGAATGGTCCACGGCTGGTTGACATACATCGTCGGGTATGGGCCACGCACAAAAGGAGCGATGCCCGGCAAGGAGTCAACGAACCCCAAGCCTTCGCGGTCGGTTGCGCCATACAACGGGCGCACATCGATGCCTTCAGGCGTTGTCCAGGTGAGCTCGTCTACGGGCTGACCGGTTTCCTGCGCTACGTCAATGCGCCAACGATCAGCGTCCACGCTATCGGCGCCCGCACGCAGGGAAACTGCAGCGAAATTTGGAATTGACTGTGCGCTCACTGGGCCACTCCGCTTTCATTCAAGGCCGTGGTCAGGACATCGATGACATCCACACCAAGCGAAACGAAAACGCTCACTCCGGATTCCATCAACGCATCCTTTAGATCGCCACCAGTGCCAGCCAAGTGAATTTGCTTAATGCCCCAGTCACTCAACGTCTGCGCAACCTCGATGGCTTGGTCGCCATAAACAGCATCGCTGGAACAAATGCAGGCCAGACCAGTCGCCGCGATCTCAGCGCGGGCGCTGTGAGCAAAGGCGATCGTCTCAGCGCGTATTCCGCCGGCTTCGTAGAAGTTCTTGGCAAACGTCGTACGTGCGGTGTAGTCCGAGACGTCACCAATGGCAACCAAAACCACGCGGGGATGTTCCGGTGCAGCATCCGCGCGATCCCGCAACGTTTCAAATCCTTCGGCGTAACGCACGCGCGGCAATCCGCGCGGCTCGGGTGCGGAGACAGCCTTACGCACGAGCGGAGTTTCATGGACATCGGGGAACTCACTCACTCCAGTCAAGGGATCGCGGCGATGAGCAATCCGTACGGCACGTTCGTGCGCGGATTTCGCCAACGACGATGCCAGGTCTCCGGAAGCCAAGTCCGCGGTAAATCCACCACGACCTTCCATGGCGGTAAACAGAGCCCAAGCCGCTTCAGCCACTTCCTGCGTCAGGCTCTCAACAAACCATGAACCTCCCGCCGGATCAATGACCCGGCCCACATGTGACTCTTCAATCAGCAATGCACTGGTGTTGCGCGCCAAACGGCGAGCCATCGAATCAGGCAAACCTAGAGCCGCATCGAAGGGCAAAACGGTCACGCTTTGCGCTCCGCCCACTCCCGCACCAAACGCGGCGACAGTGCCCCGTAACAAGTTGACCCAAGGATCGCGACGGCTCAACATCGACCAAGACGTCACCACGTGTTGGCGCATGGCACCGGCACCGGCTACCGCATCTTGCTGGACGCCAGAGACCTCGGCAACGCGCGACCACAACTGTCGTGCAGCGCGCAATTTGGCAATTGTGGCGAACTGGTCTGCCGTTGCACTCAGACGGAACTCCACCTGAGCGAAGGCCAAATCCACACTCAGCCCTGCATCTACAAGGGCACGTACGTACTCGGTCCCCATCGCAATGGCACCGGCCAATTCCTGCGCATCCGTCGCGCCGGCCTCGTGCAAGACCAAACCGTCGGCAACAAACGAACGCATGTGAGCAAATCGCTCGGCACTTGCTACAGCAAATCCAACGGTAGGAATCAGATCAGCACTGGTGCCATTACGCGCGGCCTGGCCCAGAGGGTCAAACCCAAAGTTTCCGCTGACTTGGTCGGGCGCTAGTCCCCGTGCGGACCAGATTTCCTCAAGCGCGTGCGCAGCAGCAATCGCATCATCACCTGCGTCCAAAACCACGGCAGCAAGGTCAAGCAAAACCGGCTCAAGGATCGAAGGAAGGTCAGCAATCGAGATCGCATCTGCGCCGAGTTTGAGCCACAGTGATGTCGCTCCACCTTCGAGGTCAGCCAAGACAGCAGCCTGCGTGGCATTCGCATCTGCATCGGCATGGAGGGCACGAACATCCCACCCAGACATAACCGAACCAGCTGCGGTGGAACCTCGGGTAAAGGGCGCTGATCCTGGGGTGGCTCGTTCAGGGGCTTCGTCCGCGTGCGTGTACAGCGGTGACAGCGTCACACCATCTGCGGTGGTGGTCGTCAATCGACGCGCAAAGGCGCGGTCGAGCCCAGCACCGTCAAGGGATCCGGAACGGTCTAAGACCTTGTTGACCAAGGCTCGCCAATCAGCGAGGGCGGGAGCGTCCAGGTCAGTGTTCAGCGCGGGCGCGGATACTGGCAAATCCATGCCTTCAGCGTATTCGCGTCTAGCCGGCCACAGCCCTACGGGTCACCTACGCTGACAGGGTGATCGGTCCTCACCAGTTTCGGCGCGCCCTTGTGGTCGCGGCCCTGACCGTTTGCGCGTGCACGGCCCCTCTTGCCGTCCCCAGCTTCGCTACTCCACCTCCCACGCAACCCTCCGCCCCGAGCACGATTGGCGGCCCAGCATTAGCCCGCACTGGCACCTTCGTGGGGGGTGGCACAGGCGTGACCGCGTTTCCCAAGGTCACCATGGAGTCCTTCGTGGTTGCTGATGCCAATTCCGGAGCGATCCTGGCAGCAAGAAATGCCCACAAAAAGCGACCCCCAGCGAGCACCCTGAAGACCTTGACGGCTTTGACGATCCTTCCGCGCGTCCGTGTTGACGAGAAGTACCAAGTCATCCCCGCAGACACCTTTGTTGAAGGTTCACGAGTAGGGCTATTTCCTGGCAGCCACTACACCTTGGACAACCTCTTTTACGCGCTCTTCTTACCGAGTGCAAATGATGCCGCCAATGCGATTGCTCGCTCTCGCGGCAGCGTCAAAGGCACTGTGCGACTCATGAATGAAGAAGCACAGCGTTTGCAGGCCTTTGACACCACTGCCAAGAATCCCAGTGGCCTCGACGCAAAGGGGCAGCTGTCTTCGGCTTACGACTTAGCGCTCTTTGGCCGCGAAGGACTGAAGAATCCCGACTTTGCACGCTATGCCCGCACCGTGAGAGCGCGCTTCCCCGACAAAGAGCCGAAAAACCCCAAGGTCAAACGCTCGAGCTATCAGATCTATACCGAGAATCGACTCATGGCCGCCGGTTACAAAGGCATGCTTGGCATTAAGACCGGCTACACCACCAAGGCGCAGCGCACGTTCATTGGAGCGGCTGAACGCAATGGCCGGCGCATCCTGATCACGATGATGGCGAACCAAGGGCCCACCAAAGTTGATGCCAAATTGCTTTTGGACTGGGGATTTGTCAACGCAGCGCGAATCTCCACTCCCGTTGGGCAACTCGTTGATCCGACTGGCCCAGCCCCTACCTACACCCCACCACCTAGCGCCACTGCGCAGCCGGTGGCGACACCAACTACCGCATCACGCGCCGCGGATACCCAATCACGGCGCACCTCGCCAGCACAACAATTTGTGCTGGTGTTTGGGATTGCTTTCGCCGGATTCCTTGCACTCATTGGCTACTTCAGTGGCGGCACCAAATCTCGGCAACGCACGCAACGCCCGTCAAGCCGTTAGGCGGTAACAAAACCCAGGCGCTCATAGACCGTTGCTAGCGTCGGTGCTGCAACCTCGCGAGCTCGTGCGGCACCTGCGTGCAACACCTCGTCGAGTTCGGCTGGACGCGAGAGCCAGTAGTTGACCCGCTCTTGAAACGGCGTGACGAATTCGACAACAACATCGGCGACTTGGGCCTTGAGATCGCCGTAACCTGCTCCGTCATAACTCGACACCAAATCAGCCACCGATGTGCCGGTCAGTGCAGACTGAATTGTGAGCAAGTTGCTCACTCCTGGCTTATTGACTTCGTCAAACGAGATCTCGCGCTCACTATCGGTCACGGCGGAGCGGATCTTCTTAGCAATGACCTTCGGGTCGTCCAGCAATTCCACTAGACCAGCCGTACTTTCAGCCGACTTGCTCATCTTTGACGTCGGGTCTTGCAAATCAAGCACCTTGGCAGTGGCCTTGACGATCCGAGGCTTCGGCACGGTAAAGGTCTCACCGAAACGACTGTTAAACCGCTGGGCCAAATCACGCGTAAGTTCCAAGTGTTGACGTTGATCTTCCCCGACGGGGACTTCATCGGCTTGATAAATCAAAATGTCAGCCGCCTGCAAGATGGGATAGGTGAACAGTCCAACGGACGATCGGTCAGCACCACCGCGAGCAGACTTGTCCTTGAACTGCGTCATGCGGCTGGCTTCACCAAACCCGGTAATGCACTGCATCACCCAAGCCAACTGGGCATGTTCTGGAACCTGGCTTTGGACAAACAACGTGCACCGCTCCGGCTCGAGGCCAGCAGCCAGCAGTTGGGCCGCGGAAATGAGGGTACGTCGATTGAGTTCTGCTGGCTGGTAGTCAACGGTGATCGCGTGCAGGTCAACCACGCAATAAAAAGCGTCGAATTCATCTTGTAGCTGCACCCACTGAGCAATGGCGCCTAGGTAATTTCCCAGGTGGAATGAATCCGCAGTGGGTTGGATACCGGACAGGACGCGGGCCTGCTTGGTGGCAGCTGGACTAGGCATGGTGGTTATTGTCGCTGATGGAGTCATCAACTGGTGCAGCAGCCACGCGAATACGGGCTACCCGGCGACCGTCCATTGCGGAAACCTCAAGGCGCCGGCCTTGCTCCTCCACGACATCACCGACGTGCGGAACTCGGCCCAAAGTCGCCACCATGAAGCCAGCGACAGTTTCATACGGCCCATCAGGCAACGTCATGGACGTATCACGCATGAAGTCGTCAATGTTGAGTAATCCGTCCACTTCCACATCACCACCGGCCAAGGTACGCGTATCAGCCGCCGATGAGTCGTACTCGTCCCTGATATCGCCGACGAGCTCTTCAACCAAATCCTCCAGCGTGACAATCCCGGCCGTGCCGCCATATTCGTCAACCACAACGGCCATGTGAGCGCCTTCATTGCGCATCTGCGTCAGGGCGGGCAGCAAGTTCTTGCTCCCTGGCAACTGCAAGATCTCTCGCACCAAATCCTCTACCCGCAACCGCGTACCTGCATGCGCAGGGTTAAGAAGGTCACGAACGTGAACAAAGCCGACCACGTCATCAACACCATCACCCAACACTGGATAGCGCGAATGCGGAAGTTCCACGATCTCGGTTAACGCCTTGGCCACAAAGGTGTCGGCTAACAAGAAATTGACCTCGGTTCGAGGAACCATGACCTCCCGAAGGCGGGTGTCACCAGCAGTGAAGACGTCACTGACGATCTTGCGCTCTTCGCGCGACAGACCAGTATGCGTCAAGAGCATTCCTTGCAACTCTTCTTCGCTAATGGCAGCTCGCTTCTCATCCGGATTACCACCTAGCGCTCGCACGACAAGGTTCGTAAGGATCGAGAGCAACCAAATTAAAAGTCGAAAAATGGAGGCGATTCGGTCAATCGTGGGAGCCGAAGCAAGGGATAACGTCTCTGACCTTTGCAAAGCCAACCGCTTAGGGACAAGCTCACTGATGACTAGGGAAATAAAGGCGATGACCAAGGTGACGCCGATCAGCGACAGCGCATTTGCCCAGCTTTGAGAAATCCCCTGGGAAATCAAGGCCTCAGCTGCACTGGATGCCAACGTTTCTGCACCATAAGCAGCAGACAAGAAGCCGGTAAACGTCACACCAATTTGAACCGCAGCCAAAAATCGGTTGGGGTTGGTGTGGAGCTTGGCCACCTTGGCCCCGCGGCGACCGCGAGACTTCAAGGCCCTGATCTGGCCTTCGCGCAAAGACAACAACGCTAGTTCAGAGGCGACGAACAAGCCTCCGACGATCATCAAAATCAGGACGAGGAGGATGCTGACCAGAACAGAGTTCACGAGACTACATTCCCACAGATCGCACTAGCGACCAAATGTGGCGATTACGGGCGCGTGGTCTGACCAACGCGTGTCGTAACTTGGTGCTCGACCCACCACCACATCGCGACACTGTTCCGCCAGGGCTTTGGTCGCTATGAGGTAATCAATCCGCCAACCGGCGTCGTTATCAAAAGCCTGACCGCGCCACGACCACCACGTGTAAGGGCCGGCAACCTCACCAGCAAAGCGTCGATGCAAGTCCACCCAGCGATCACGAGCAAACCAGGTATCAAAGTGCGCGCGTTCATCCTCCAGGAATCCGGCCTTTTTGAGGTTGCCCTTCCAATTCTTAATATCAAGCTCGGTGTGGCCCACATTAAAGTCACCGGTCACGATGACCTGCCGCTTGGTTCGGCTCGCACGCGTTGCCAACGCCGCAAGTCGAGCATCCATGGCATCAAGGAAGCGATACTTCTCGGCTTGCTTGAGTGGTTTGTCCGCATCACCGGTCGGCACGTACACCGAAACAACGGTGAGCGGGCCTACCGGTGAATCAAGGTCGACTTCGATCCATCGCCCTTGGTGATCAAACTCTTCGCTATTAAAACCCACGCGCACAGCACTGGGTTGTTCACGCGAAAGAACGGCGACACCGCTGCGGCCTAACTCTGACGCAGGGCTGTGCGAGACATGCCAATTAGCAAATTCGCTTTCCGCGATGGCAACATGTAGCTGCTCATGCGTTGCCCGCACTTCCTGCAAGCACATGACGTCTACCCCGGCCGATTCCAGCCACTCAACACCACCATTTTTCTTGGTGGCGCGAATGCCGTTCACGTTGACCGTGAGGACCTTAAACATCAACGCACCTGAAGACTTAATGACTACTTAGCCATGGCCTTTTGCAGGTTTTCGTCAATGGAGGCCAAGAATTCCTGCGTCGTTTGGAACGGCTGGTCCGCACTGATGAGCAGGGCCAAGTCCTTGGTCATCTTGCCCGACTCCACCGTTTCGATGCAGACGCGCTCGAGAGTCTGAGCAAACTCGCTGACCTCAGGAGTGCCGTCCATGCGACCGCGGTAGTCCAAGCCACGCGTCCACGCGAAGATGGATGCAATCGGGTTGGTCGACGTGGGTTTGCCCTGCTGGTGCTGACGGTAGTGACGCGTCACCGTGCCGTGAGCGGCTTCGGCCTCAACGGTCTTGCCGTCCGGAGTCATCAACACCGAGGTCATCAATCCCAACGAACCAAATCCTTGGGCAACGGTGTCTGACTGCACGTCACCGTCGTAGTTCTTGCAAGCCCACACGTAGCCGCCTTCCCACTTCATGGCGCACGCGACCATGTCGTCGATCAAGCGGTGCTCGTAGGTCAAACCAGCCTTATCAAAGTCTGCCTTGAACTCAGCTTCAAAAACTTCAGCGAACAAGTCCTTGAATCGGCCGTCGTAGGCCTTCATGATCGTGTTCTTGGTGGACAGGTACACCGGAACGCCACGGTCCAGGCCATAGCGCATGGAGGCACGGGCAAAGTCGCGGATCGAATCGTCAAGGTTGTACATCGCCATGGCCACACCGCCGCTGGGGAAGTCATAGACGTCGAGCTCCATGGGCTCGCCACCGTCGGTGGGCGTGTAGGTCAAAGTCAACGAGCCAGGACCAGGAATAACCGTGTCAGTGGCACGGTACTGGTCACCAAAAGCGTGGCGGCCAATGATGATCGGCTTAGTCCAGCCAGGAACCAAACGAGGAATGTTGGAAATGACGATGGGCTCGCGGAAGATCACACCGCCGAGGATGTTGCGGATTGTGCCGTTGGGCGACTTCCACATCTTCTTGAGACCAAATTCCTCTACGCGCTCTTCATCTGGAGTGATGGTCGCGCACTTAACGGCCACGCCGTAGAGCTTGGTGGCTTCGGCCGAGTCAATGGTGACCTGGTCGTTGGTCGCATCGCGGTTTTCAATGCTCAAGTCAAAGTACTTCAGATCAATGTCTAGGTAAGGAAGGATCAACTGCTCCTTAATGAACGACCAGATGATGCGCGTCATCTCGTCGCCATCCATCTCAACGACAGGGTTCTTTACTTTGATCTTGCTCATGTGCATGTGTCCTTAAGGGTGTGCGATGGAAAAATTAGATCAAACCAAGTTCAACAACAGCGGCACGCTCTTCCAACAGTTCGGCGTTGGATGCATCGATGCGAGCCTGCGAGAAGTCATTGACTTCCAGACCCTGAACCACTTGCCACTCGCCGCCCACTGAACGAACGGGGAACGAGGTGATGATCCCTTCAGGAACGCCATATGAACCGTCAGAAGCAATGGCGGCCGAAGTCCAGGAGTCAGCCGGAGTGCCATTGACCCAGTCATAGATGTGATCCACAGCAGCGTTCGCAGCAGAGGCTGCCGACGAGGCACCACGAGCTTCAATGATTGCGGCACCGCGCTTAGCAACGGTGGGGATGAAGTCGTTTTCCAACCAAGCCTGGTCGTTGATGACTTCGGCAGCGGGCTTGCCGTTAATCGTGGCGTGGAAGATGTCCGGGTACTGGGTTGCCGAATGGTTGCCCCAGATCGACAAGTTCTTGATGTCGTTAATCGACACGCCTGCCTTCTTCGCCAACTGTGACAGCGCGCGGTTGTGGTCCAAGCGCGTCATGGCCGTGAAGCGTGAGTTGGGGACATCAGGTGCATGGGAAGCCGCGATCAAGGCGTTCGTGTTAGCAGGGTTACCCACAACGAGCACGCGAATATCATCAGCGGCGCCAGCGTTGATGGCCTCACCTTGTGGCTTGAAGATTCCACCATTGGCCTCAAGCAGGTCGCCGCGCTCCATGCCGGCCGTACGCGGACGTGCACCGACGAGCAATGCAACATTGGCGCCATCAAAGGCTGCGCGGGCGTCATCAAAGATGTCAATGCCGGCCAACTGCGGGAATGCGCAGTCGTCGAGTTCCATGGCCGTACCCTCGGCTGCCTTCAGCGCTGGGGTGATTTCCAGCAAGCGCAAGCGCACTGGAACGTCGGGGCCGAGCAACTGGCCTGAGGCAATGCGGAACAACAACGCATAGCCGATTTGGCCTGCCGCACCGGTGACAGTGACATTGACGGGGGTCTGTGACGCCATGAACAACCGCTCTCTTCCTGGCCTCACGCGCGCGATAGTGCAACGGCAAGGCTCACATCTGGGGATTGTTAGGGCTCGAAAAGTGCCCTAACTACACGCCAAAATCTAGCCGAAGCGCAGCCGCTTGAAGTCAGCGGGTCTTGTCCCGCCTACGCCTGTCTGGCGAGCGCTGCTTCGGCTGCTTCCACCACGTTGGTCAACAACATCGCTCGGGTCATAGGTCCTACGCCACCGGGGTTTGGCGACAAGAAGCCGGCCACGATAGAGCAGTCGGGGTCCACGTCGCCTACAAGACCGTTTTCGGTGCGCGTGATCCCGACATCAATCACGGCGCCGCCGGGATTAACCATCATCGGGGTGATCAGGTGTGGCACTCCAGCGGCCGCAATCACAATGTCGGCGCGCTCAACGTGAGCGGCCAAGTCCTTTGTGCCGGTGTGGCACAAGGTAACTGTGGCGTTTTCGCTACGACGGTTCAGGAGCAAGCCCATCGAGCGGCCGACTGTGATGCCGCGACCAATCACGACAACTTCAGCTCCATCGATCGGAACGTTATAGCGGCGCATCAATTCCAAGATTCCCCGCGGGGTGCACGGCAATGGTGCGTCGATGCCAAGAACGAGGCGGCCGAGGTTCACGGGGTGGAGGCCATCGGCATCCTTGTCCGGATCAATCAATTCAAGAACGCGGTTGGCGTCCAAGCCGGCAGGCAGTGGCAACTGCACGATGAAACCAGTACAGGTCGGATCGTCGTTGAGTTGACGAACAGCCGCTTCAACTTCATCTTGGCTGGCAGTAGCGGGTAGATCTATGCGAATGGACTCAATGCCCACTTCAGCACAATCGCGGTGCTTGCCCGCGACATAGGACTGCGATCCGGGATCATCGCCGACCAGAATGGTGCCCAGCCCTGGGGCAATGCCCGCTGCCTTGAGCACATCGACGCGCTTTGCGAGTTCAGCCTTAATCGTGGCCGCGGTCGCCTTACCATCCATTGTGATTGATGCCATGGCGTGAGTATGCCTCACCCACAAACCATGACGGGAATGGGTCTTGAACTAGACCTAGGCGGACTGGCGCCGCGACCGCACCCGGTCCAGGCGACCCGATCCCACAATGACGGCGACAAAGGTCAGGGCCACACCCACCGCCTCCCATACATTAAATTCGCGTCCTGGCGTGGGGATGAAGATGTCGAGGATCACTGCGCCTAACAGCTGGCCAGCAATCGAAGTCAATGTCAGGAGCAACACTCCGAGGGTGCGCACAAGTCGAGCAGCAACGGCAACAAAGATCGCACCGATAAGCCCACCGACATAGAGATAGGGCTTCTCCATGGGCGAAGGGGCGCCGCTGAAGTCCACCTGGCGAATAAACGTCAGGCTCCACAACATGACGCCACCCACCGAAAAGTTCATCCACGCTGCAGCAATCGGGCTTCCAGTAGCCATGGCCACCCGACCGTTGAAAGCTTGCTGGGCCGACACCAAAGTGCCAGCGAACAAACAAACGAAAACAGCAACAGGTTGAAACGAGATCGCACTTGAAAATGGATTGATGGCCACCACAACGGCCACAACCGAAATCACACTGGCGAACACTCGAGATCGGCTGGGGTGAAGGCGACCGCTTGGGCCAAGGCCTAGCCGGTCGACTTCAAGGCTGGAGGTCGTTTGACCGGCGACCAATGCCACGGTGAACAGTGAAACACCCAACACAGGGACCGCAAATCCTTGCGAGGCCACCAATGTTGCCCCACCAAGGCCACCTAAAAGCAACCACCAGCGCAATTGCCCAGCCCGCAACAGTGACGGAATGGCACGTAAGCCCGCGCGGTGTTGTGCATTCGTAAACAGCAAAACGGTGATGATGACCCAGCCCAGAATGAAGCCCAGAGCGGCGCCACCAATGGCATCACCAACATCTCGCGCAAGAGCTGCATTCGCGCGACCTTGGATGGACACCAAGACACCGATAGCCGCACCAATCGCGATAGCGATGGTGTTCGTGGGTTTGCGCCGACGGCCGTTAGCCACGGCTCAATCCAGTTGCTGCCTTAGTGGAAGAAATGGCGGGTCCCGGTGAAATACATCGCCACCCCGTGCGCAATCGCCGTGTCAATGACTTCCTGATCGCGCACTGATCCGCCTGGCTGCACCACTGCGCGCACTCCAGCTTCGATGAGCACTTCCAAGCCGTCGGGGAAGGGGAAGAAAGCATCTGACGCCGCGACACTCCCCTTTGCACGTTCATCACCGGCACGCCACACGGACAAACGCGCTGAGTCCACGCGGTTGACCTGACCCATGCCGACGCCAACAGTAGCTCCGCCTTTGGCCAACACGATCGCATTGGACTTTGCCGCACGGCTGGCCCGCCAAGCGAACACCAAGTCCGCGAACGTCGCATCGTCCACGGGTTCACCGGTTGCGAGCACCCACGTTGTTGGGTCATCTCCTGGGGCATCGACACCGTCGGCCACCTGCACCAACAGCCCACCACTGACCGGGCGCGTTTCAATGGTCGAGGTTGCCTCAACCGGAGCGCACTTGAGCAGTCGAAGGTTCTTCTTCTCCGTCAAGATCGCCAAGGCATCAGCATCAAAGTCTGGGGCCACGATCACTTCGGTAAAGATTTCAGCAATCTGCTCAGCAGCCTGCTTGGTGATGGGTCGGTTGGCAGCAATAACTCCACCGAAAGCGGATACGGGATCGCAGTCATTGGCCAAGCGATGTGCGGTTGCAATATCGCTGCCAACAGCAATGCCACACGGGTTGGCGTGCTTGATGATCGCTACGGCTGGCTCGGAGTGGTCATAGGCCGCACGACGAGCTGCATCAGCGTCAACGTAGTTGTTGTAGGACATTTCCTTGCCATGCAACTGCTCTGCTTGAGCAATCCCCTGACCCGGTCCAGCAGAGAAGCGGTACAGCGCCGCGGGTTGATGCGGATTTTCGCCATAACGCAGGACATCGGCTCGCTCAAAGGTGCGACCCATGAATTCAGGGAACGCTTCATCATCGGCCGGTGCATACTCACTAGAGAACCACGATGCCACGGCAACGTCATAACTAGCTGTGTGTGCGAAAGCCTCAGCAGCCAAGCGCTTGCGCTGAGTCAATTCAAATCCACCAGAAGTCAGAGCCGCTTTCACGTCGGCGTATCGAGCCGGATCAACTACAACGGCAACACTGGGGTGATTCTTTGCCGCGGCGCGCACCATCGTTGGGCCACCAATATCAATTTGCTCCACACACTCATCGTGATCGGCGCCCGATTCCACGGTGGCGCTAAAGGGGTAGAGATTGACCACCACCAGGTCAAAGGGTTCCACATCGAGAGTCTTCAACTGCTCGACATGAGAATCCAGTCGACGATCAGCCAAGATCCCGGCATGCACGCGCGGGTGCAAGGTCTTGACGCGTCCATCCAGGCATTCAGGGAAACCGGTTAAGTCGCTGACCTGTGTCACCGCAACGCCCGCTCCGGCAATAGTTGCTGCCGTTGAGCCCGTGGACACAATCTCCACTCCGGCCTGACCCAGCGCCTTGGCGAGTTCAACCAAGCCGGTCTTGTCATAGACGCTGACTAACGCTCGACGAATCGGGAGCTTGCTCACGAAGAAACGACCTCTCTACCTTCAATGGACCAACCAGAACGACACAACTGACGCACAACCTGTACCAAAAGTTCGCGCTCAATGACTTTGATGCGCTCATGGAGCGATTCCACATCGTCACCAGCCTCAACCGAGACGCTGCGCTGCTCAATGATCGGTCCGGTGTCCACACCCTCATCAACAAAGTGCACGGTGCAACCGGTTTCTGCTACCCCAGCCGCCAAAGCATCAGCCACTGCATGTGCGCCCGGGAAACGAGGAAGCAACGCGGGGTGCGTATTGATCACGCTGAACCGAGCGAGCACTTGGTCGCCCAAGATCTTCATAAATCCCGCACTGACAACCAAATCCGGTTCGTGTTCAGCGATGGCAAGCGCTAGTGCACTGTCCCAATCCGCACGCGAGGAAAAATCCTCAACCGGCACAACGAAAATGGGAATGGCCTCAGCTTCAGCACGGCGCAAACCTTCAATCCCATAGCGATCAGCACCAACGGCGACGATCTCAATGTCGGCAAAGTCTTCAGCGTCAATTAACGCCTGCAAATTGGTACCGCCACCAGAAACCAGGACCACCAATCGCGCACGCGATTGTGGGGTGGGTGGAATGCTCACGCGTTCAGCCTACCGAGCGACCACCGGTGCTAACCGATCACCTAAAGGCGATCCTTAGTCCGCGGTGCGTTGTCGCTGCTGAGCCACAACCCACGCTGATGCCGATGCGACGACACCGAAAGTAAAGATCGCAAAAAACGCCACAGGAATCACTTGGGGTCCCACCTGTGACAACCGACCACCGCCGAGGGAGCCACCAGAGATCCCGGCCAAGATGGCTAATGCGACACCGGCCACAACACCAGAGACTGCGCCCCATCCCGCACTGGCTTCCGCGCTGTCCTGAGTTGTGCGTCGTGCCACGAACCAGCCCATCACCATGGCTGACACCAGCGGGATCAACAGCACAGCAGCCGCCGCCAACGGCGGAGTGCCATTGGCTGGGATGGCGGGAACCAAAGGGAAGACTGGCAAGGCTCCCGTTTGCGTCGTACTGGCCGCGACTTGGGTGCCCGTACCCATCAGGAATCCCGGCCCCAGCGCGAAGCTGGCGCTCCACACCGCAATGTTGGGCAAGTACAACAAACCAATAATTGTCAATAACAATCCACCGACAACGCCAGTGCCGAGCAGGGTGAAACTGCCGGATACTTCGTCAAGATGCCACCCCAGAGCTACGGCTGCAAGGAGCGATGCAAGCGCCAGGATCGCGATCACGCCAATCGACGCCGCCTTCGCGATGAGTTGCACCCGAGCATCCACGCGGTCTTTGAGCGAGAGGTTCTGTTCGCGAGCAATCGCCAGACCAATGGTGACAAATCCTAAGAGCCCGGTGGTGATCAAGACCTTCCACCACACACTGCTCACGGACGCGGTAGATACCCATGCATTAACGATCACATTGAAGAGCGCGTACGCACCGGCGGTCGAGAGTGTCAAGACCAGGGCATCGGCAGTGGATGTTGGTGTAGCCGCGCGCGCAGCCCACCGGCCGGCCAAATACAACAACGTGATGGGAAGGACCAGTAGCCCTAACGGCAAAACGCTGACGTTCACGCCAGCCAGGATGACGGGCACATGATGCGCTGCCATCCAGATGTGGCCGGTTGAGCGCAGCGCCTCGGCAAATGCGGCGGCTGGACCCGAAGAAAACGCCCACCCCAACAAGACCGGAACCACAATGATGACTAGGCCCATGACGATGCACCAGGCGGCAGCAATGGCTGATGTCGTGGCGACAGAGCGCGGGTCGACCTCACCCTCGTGGTTGCTTCGCGTCAAACGCGAGAGCAACGGGAGTTTGGTCACCCTGTGATCTTGGCAGGCGAAGACTTAAACAAACGCAATCGCAACGCAGAAGGGGTTAGAGCTTTTCGACAATCTCGCGCATGATGCGAGCGGTCTCTGACGGCGTCTTGCCAACGCGAACGCCAACAGCCTCAAGTGCCTCTTGCTTGGCCTGGGCAGTGCCCGACGATCCGGAGACAATCGCGCCGGCGTGACCCATGGTCTTGCCTTCAGGAGCCGTGAAGCCCGCAACATAACCCACAACGGGCTTGGTGACGTTGTCCTTGATGAATGCGGCGGCACGCTCTTCAGCATCACCACCGATTTCACCGATCATGACAATGGCGTCGGTCTCGGGATCGTCTTGGAATGCACGCAACGCATCAATATGTGTGGTGCCAATAATGGGGTCGCCACCAATTCCCACTGCCGAGGAGAAACCAAGATCGCGCAATTCATACATCATTTGGTAGGTCAAGGTTCCGGACTTGCTGACCAAACCAATGCGACCGGCCTTGGTGATGTCACCAGGGATGATGCCCGCGTTGGACTTCCCGGGGCTAATCAGACCAGGACAGTTCGGACCAATCACTCGAGTCGTTCCAGCATTTTGCGCGTACTGGAAAAACTCGGCTGTGTCAGCGACGGGAACGCCTTCGGTAATGACGACAACCAACGGCACGCCCGCATCAACAGCTTCGATAACGGCGCCCTTGGTAAAACGTGGTGGAACAAAAACCACCGAAACATCGGCACCAGTGGCTGCCACTGCATCGCCAACGGAGTTGAAGACGGGAATGCCGTCGACCTCTTGGCCGCCCTTGCCGGGCGTCACACCAGCAACGATGTTGGTCCCAGACTCGACCATCCGACGTGTGTGCTTGGTGCCTTCACCGCCGGTGATGCCCTGAACCAAGACCTTGCTGTTTTCAGTAATAAAGATTGCCATTGTCTAAAAGTCCCTTACTTCGCAGCCAGTTGAGCCGCGCGGCGTGCGGCTCCGTCCATGGTGTCTTCCAAGATCACAACGCTGAGGTTCGCATCGGTCAAAATCTTTCGTCCCAGATCAGCATTGTTGCCATCGAGCCGAACCACGAGTGGCTTGTCAATCGCGTGACCGTGCTCCGCAATCAAGGCAATCGCTTGAACGATTCCGTTAGCCACCGCATCACATGCCGTAATGCCACCGAAGACGTTGACGAAAACTGACTTCACGCTGGGGTCACCCAAAATGATTTCCAGCCCATCGGCCATTACCTGTGCCGAAGCACCACCGCCGATGTCGAGGAAGTTAGCTGGCGTCACACCGCCGAATTCCTCACCTGCGTAGGCAACAACATCAAGAGTGGACATCACCAGTCCGGCACCGTTTCCGATGATGCCAACTTCGCCGTCCAGCTTGACGTAGTTCAAGCCCTTTTCCTTGGCCGCCAACTCGAGTGGGTCAATGGCTGAGTTGTCGACCAGCGCTTCGTGGTCGGGGTGACGGAAGTCCGCGTTCTCGTCCAAGGACACCTTGCCGTCCAGCGCCAGCACCTTGCCCGATGGATCCTTAACCAGCGGATTCACCTCGACCAACGTGGCGTCTTCTTTGATGAAAACAACCCACAACTTTTGCAAAATGTCGATGATCTGGTCGCGGATTTCCGGCGCGAAACCTGCTGCGTCAGAAATCTCAGCAGCCTTCGCGGCGGTCACGCCCTCGATGGCATCCACGGCGATTTTGGCTAGTGCATCGGGACGCTCAACAGCGAGTTGCTCGATTTCCATGCCGCCTTCGACCGAGGCCATGGCCAAGTAGGTGCGGTTTGCGCGGTCTAACAGGAAGGAGACGTAGTACTCCTCGACGATGTCGCTGGCCTCGGTGATTAGCACCTGATGAACGATGTGGCCCTTGATGTCCAGACCAAGAATGGCTTCAGCCTTTTCCTGCGCTTCATCAGGAGTTTCGGCGAGCTTGACGCCACCGGCTTTTCCACGACCACCGGTCTTCACCTGGGCCTTGACCACAACCGTGGTGCCGATCTTTTCCGCTGCATCGCGTGCGGCAGCAGCGGTAGTGACGACGATTCCCGATTGAGTCGGTACGCCGTGCTTAGCGAATAAATCCTTGGCTTGGTATTCGTACAGATCCACGCGTGGAGTCCTCAAACTTGAGATGAAGGGGGCGAGAGGGCAATCGCTTCTCAACCCGTGACGACAGGGTGAACGCTATCTGTCCGCGCTCGCGCGCTACGCACCACCCACGCCTACTCGAACCCATCGGTGGATCGGCCCATCTCCCGTCCGCTAGCCACCTGATGACCACCCAGGAACCTTTGCGTACCATTGACTTCCTGCGTCCTAGGCGATCCCTGGGGCGCTGTCAATGTCAGACCACACCTCCAGGAGCTTGCGCGTGCATCCTTACCTCGCGCGCTGTGTTGTGACTGGAGTGGTGGGTGTGACTCTTGCGGTTGCCGGTACAGCCCTCACTCCCGACACTGCCATTCCCTCTCCATCGGCCAGTCCATCCGTCGTCGCCGCCAGCAACGCTCCAACCGTGAGCGCCAACGCAAATTTTGCGATCACCCGGGTCGGCGCACAACCAGCCCTTCGAGCAGCCACAGCTCGTAGTGTCGCGGCGCAACGGGCTTCGCGAAGCAAGGCACGCCTTCGTGCAACGCGGGCTGCGAGCACATGGGTGTGGCCCGTGAGCTCAGTTAGCTTGGGTGAGCGTTTCGGCGCCTCTGGTGGAAACTGGTCATCGGGTCAGCACACCGGACAAGACTTTGATGGCGACACGGGTGATTCCGTACGCGCCGTAACAAGCGGCGTGGTGATCTTCGCTGAATCGCTTGGGCGTCGTGGCATCGTGGTGCAGCTTCGCCACAAGGGTGGTATCGAAACCTGGTACTGCCACTTGTCGAAAGTTGACGTGGCAGTCGGCGACACCGTCACCACCGGCCAACGTGTGGGCCGCATCGGAACCACCGGCAATGTCACCGGTTCACACTTGCACTTTGAACTGCACACCTCACCCAAGGTGGCAGTGAACCCCATGCCGTGGTTCAAGCGGAACGGTTTGGGCAACTAAAGTTTTTGAACGGGTGCGTAGCGAAGGAGCAGACGCTTCTCCCCGGTCGAGCCAAAGTCAACCGTTGCCTGTGCCCGATCACCTTCGCCTGATACTGCGACCACTGTGCCCAACCCAAAACTGTCGTGCGTAACCCGATCCCCTGGCGCCAGGTCAAGAACGGGTTGCCCGGAACTGCGGCGAGCGGCCGGCGCAAACACGGATGGCGTGCGAGACGGCACTGCCTTCCAGCGATCGGAGTGCGCCACCTCTGCTTCGCGTCGCCAATCCAATAGCTCGGTGGGGATTTCTTCAAGAAAACGGGATGCAAGGTTGTAATTGGGGGCACCCCACGTCGAACGCGACACAGCACGCGAGAGGTACAACCGTTGACGCGCACGCGTGAGCCCGACATAGGCCAGTCGACGTTCTTCTTGCAATTCGGCCGGATCATCTAGTGAACGGATGTGGGGGAAGACGCCATCTTCCATCGCGGTGAGAAACACCACCGGAAATTCCAGACCTTTGGCCGTGTGCAGAGTCATCAACGTGACTACACCGCCACCATCATCACCATTGGGGATTGAATCCGCGTCCGCTACCAGTGAGACCCGCTCCAAAAACTCAAACAGGGTGGCTGGCTCGTCATTGTTAGCAGCGGTTTCCTCGAACTCACGAGCCACAGCTTCGAGTTCGGCCAAGTTTTCGATGCGGGTCTCGTCCTGCGGATCCAACGAGGTCCGCAGTTCCGACAAGTAGCCGGTCTGATCCAACACAGCTTCAAGAATCTCCGCCGGAGGGGTCTGACTCTCGACAAGAATCTGCAAAACATCCAGAAGTTCGACGAAAGCTTGCATTTGAGTCCGGGAACGCGTGGCAAGACCAGGTGCTTCGTCGCAACGACGTAGCGCTTCCCAGAAGGTAATGCGTTCGCGGCGCGACAAGGTCTCCACAGCCTCTTGGGCCTTGTCACCGATGCCGCGTTTGGGCACGTTCAGGATGCGGCGTAACGAAACTTCGTCTTGCGGGTTAGCCAAGATGCGCAAGTAGGCCAAGGCGTCACGAATTTCCTTGCGTTCGTAGAACCGCACACCACCCACGACGCGATAAGGCATATCCGATCGAATGAAGACTTCTTCAAACACACGTGATGCAGCATTGGTCCGATAGAAAATCGCGACATCACAGGGGCGGATTCCTTCATTGCGACCCAGTTCAACGATTTCCTCAGCGACGAAGCGAGCTTCGTCGTGTTCGTCATCGCCGACGTAACCCACGATCTGCGCTCCGGCGCCCGCGTTTGACCATAACGTCTTGGGCGGGCGATTCGGGTTCTGTGAGATCACCGCATTGGCAGCGCTGAGGATATTTTGGGTTGAGCGGTAGTTCTGTTCCAACACAATCGTGGTGGCGTTGGGATAGTCCTGCTCAAATTGCAAGATGTTGCGAATCGTTGCGCCACGAAATGCATAGATGGACTGATCCGAGTCGCCCACAACGCATAGTTCGGCTTGCGGAATCGGGCCAACCGCGGGACCGACAAGTTCACGCACCAAGACATATTGCGCATGGTTGGTGTCTTGGTACTCATCGACCAAGATGTGACCGAATCTACGTCGATAAGACTGAAGAACCTCGGGGAAAGCTTGCAGCAGGTTGACGGTCAGCATGATCAGGTCGTCAAAGTCCATTGCATTGGCTGAACGCAGTCGTCGTTGATACAAGGCGTAGGCCTGAGCCACGGTTTGCTCTTGGTGGCTCGTGGCTTGCGCTGCGGCGGCTTCGTAGTCAATGAGTTCATTTTTGAAATTACTGACTTGGTTCGAAAACGATCGGGGCGGATAACGCTTGGGGTCAAGGTCAAGTTCTCGGCACACCATTGTCATCAAGCGTTGCGAATCCGCTGAGTCATAAATCGAGAATGATTTGGTGTAACCGAGGCGATCAGCTTCGGATCGAAGGATGCGTACACAGGCCGAGTGAAAGGTGCTCACCCACATCGACTTGGCTTGCGGCCCGATGAGTTCGGCCACGCGCTCTTTCATCTCGCCTGCGGCCTTGTTGGTGAACGTGATGGCCAGGAGTTCGCTCGGGCGCACACCGCGCGCTCGAATCAAGTGGGCGACCCGATGCGTTAATACGCGCGTTTTGCCCGAGCCGGCTCCAGCCACGATCAAGAGTGGGGTTCCTGCATGAACCACTGCTGCCCGCTGGGGTTCGTTGAGTCCAGTCAGGAGATCTGATTCAGCCTCACTGGCTGGGTCAGGAAAGAGAGTGGACATCCCCTGATCTTATGAGAACAACCGACAGTGGTGATCAGCGAACGGTGACTTGAACAATCGCCGACTTGGCGGGGCGCAGTTCACAAAACCCTAGAGAGCAATTGTTGCTGGCTTTATACGCTCGGAATTGGCGCAACCCACGCTTTTTGACAAGCACCGGATAGGAATACGCGCCCGTTGACTTAACCGTTGCTAGACCCAAGGTCTTCCACAGACCCAAACTGAGCACCTGCACTTTGACCTGCGAGCCCACCAGAGTTGGGGCGACCTTTCCCGTAAAGGTGATCTTTGAACCGCTGCGAACGCTAGTTCGCGAAGGCACCATCGTCACCGAATAGCGTTGCGCCGCGCGCAGCACCAGCGGCTTTGTGGCAAAGGCCTTCAGCGTGCAACCCAGGGGGGAACAACTGCTGGCTCCCTTATACACGCGATACGAATGCGAACCATAAGTCTTCACCGGAACAACAACACTGAATTGTCCATTCGGTGCGATCCGGGCGGTGCCGACCTTGACCCACTTGCCGGCTTTGAGTTCCTGCAATGCAACTGATCCACCTGCCGTCAGAGCCAACGGCCGAACTCGACCAGTGATCGTGGGCTGGGCCGGGACTAAGACAGTGGGGACCGACAGTGCTGAGGCGACCACATATTGAGTAGTCACTGGAGTCCACCAACCCACAACATCAGCGCGGAAATTGCTACTGCCTGTGAGCCCAGTTAACGAGACTTTCCCATTGGCCCCGACCGGAGCCACAACGTATTGCGCCATGGACGCGGCCGTGGGAACACTGACTTGATATCCGCTACTTGCTACAGCAGTAGTGGATTTGAATCGAGCGGCAGTTCCGGTGTCTGGATCGAGGGCCAAGACTTGGAGCGCCACTGCTTTCGCATTGACCGGGATGCCAAGTTGATTCGCCACCGCGAAGCTCACACTGCGGCCAGAAGTCACTCGGCCTGAGGCACCAAGTCCAGTGGTGGTGTCCAAAATCCGTTTCGGTTTAGTTCCGGTATGACCTAGTCCGGAAGTTCCATACCAACCATTGATGTCAATGGTTACCTGGACAGCAGAGACGGTATTGACGTTCTTGATGACGATGGTTCCATCTCTGCGCGAAGCTGTTATGACTGAACTAGAAATGCGCGCATTTGCTCGATAAGAAACCACATCCGTGATCGACTCAGTGGCGCCGGCCGGATAAACCCGTAACGTTCCGCTCTTGGTTGCACCAGACGTTGACACCGTCAAGACAAAAGCGCCGGAACCATCACCAGGTACACCGTTGCGGCCGCCAAACTTAATCGTCTTGGTCGAATTGGCAGGGATAGAAACGTTGGTCACTACCCGCCGAGGCTCAGTGGGATTGAACAACATGCCGCCGAATTGCTGGTAGTACCCCAGGACATCAGCGCTGATCCATTGCGCACCCAAACTCGTGGCGAGTGAAATCTTGCCATCCAGACCCAGAGGCACAACCAGAGTCGATCGCGTTGAACCACCAGCGGCAACCTTCATCGCCACGGACGGAGTTCGCGTTCCCCCGCTAGGCCAGAGATAAACCGATGACGGTGCATTGGTTTTGGCGCGCACCGAAAGCGCTACGGCGCTTACACCTTCGGTGGGAACTCCACCACGACCAGCGACTTGGACTTCCATTTGCTGTCCCGCACTAGTGTTGCTGGTGAACTCAAGTCGACACTTCTTCGCGCTAGCAACGCCGAGGCCTCGCAGCGAATCAAGAACTCGAACCGGAGTCACAGGAACGAACTGTTGGCCCTTCTGCACAGGCGCCGCAGTACCTGCACTGTCAATGGCCCCACATGGTGCGCCCGAATCGAGAACTTGTCCGGTGTAAAACGATGTCGCCGCCATCGCACCATCCCACGTGAAGGAAATATGCACGTGGTCTCGGTGACACTCGGTGTCATTACTCGTTGAAGGTCGCGATGAGCAACTCTTGTACTCAGTCCACCCTCGACCTGGATCGTAGGCTCGCCAAATCTTGTTGTTCCAAATGATGTACATCACGCCGATGCGGCGTGCCATGGCGATCTTGTTCCCATACTGATCGCTCTTTTGCAGCCAGGCGATGAAACTGTCGGCCGTTGCCTTTTGGTCAACCTTGCGGGCGCTGATCATCCAGTCGAGGGCTCGGCCTTCATGGTGCTCGCTGAGTCCAGTGCACCCATACCGAGGGATATAGATGACCCGATCCCCATAGGTCTTGAGCAATAGGTCTTTGACGGCCACAACACCAGGCCGCGGAATTGGGTCACAAATCTTCTGCGCGAAGTAACCGGTCTGCGGCTCGATCGGCTTGGTGAACGCGCGCGTAACTGGACTCGGTGGGGCGGCCTGTGTGACTAGTGGTTGAGCCACAAGGAAGCTGACACCGAGCCCGAGAAGGACCAGCCATCTGGTCGCGCGCATAGGGGGCATAGTGATCTATCGGCAGTAGGGGGAAGATTTCTTGATGCAACACCTACGATAGAGGGATATTCAGCCATTTGGCCGTATCCCAGCAGGCGTGCCCTGCAGAAATGGGTCCTTTGTGATCACTGACGTCTCCAGAGCCCTAGTAGTTACCGCCCATCCCGATGATGTCGATTTCGGGGCTGCAGGGACTATTGCCTCGTGGGTCGCCGCTGGCATTGACGTGACGTACTGCATTTGTACCGATGGTGGAGCCGGCGGTGTCGACCGAGACGTGCCTCGGTCCGAAGTACCCGGCATCCGGCGGGCCGAGCAAATCGCTGCGGCCAAGGCGTGCGGTGTCACCGACGTGCGCTTCTTGGGTTACCTCGATGGCGAACTTGTGGTTTCACATGACTTGCGCCGTGACATTGTGCGCGTGATTCGCCAGGTCATGCCCGACCGCATGTTGATTCAATCTCCGGAACGCAACTGGGGCCGCATTGGGGCATCACACCCTGATCACTTGGCTGCTGGTGAAGCAGCGATCCAGGCAATCTATCCCGACGCACGCAATCCCTTTGCGCATCCCACCTTGCTCAATGACGAAGGCTTAGATGCGTGGACCGTTCGGGAAGTGTGGCTCATGGCTGATGCCAGCCCCAACCACTGGGTGGATGTCACCGCACACCTTGACACCAAGTTCGCCGCACTCGATGCCCACGCATCGCAGACGGCACACATGGATGACATGCGAGGAATGATTACGCAGTGGATGAAGCTGGGTGCCGAAACTGCTCGTGCCAACGGCATCGACTTACCGGCTGATGCAGCGGTTGAGGCTTTCCGCGTTGTTTCAACGGGATAGAAAAGTCAAAGACTGGTAAGTCTCGACTTACCAAATCACGGCGATAGCGATGTTGACTACCGTTAAGCCACCAATAAGGCCCCAGACCGGAAGTGAAACCGTGGCCTTCTTGCGATTAATGATCACTAACACAGCAATCACAGCAGCGATGCCGAGCTTGACGGCCACCTTGGTCTGGTTGACATCAAGTTCCTGCATTTCGCGCAGGCCTACGAGCAAGATTCCCGTCACCAGTTGAACCAAGATTCCGTGGAACATGGCGTTGTTGATGACTTTTTCTCGGGCTGTCATCTGGACGAAGAAGCCACCAAACAAGCTGGCCAACCCGATGAAGTGAACGACGAGCACGATTTCGCGAAATATGTCCATAGCCAAACTTTAGCCACACCGCCAGGCAGAACGCGACGTGGCTCGCCAATTACTCCTTCAGCGCCAAACCCCACAGTTCAGCCACCTCAGCGGGCGTGGGCTTCCATTCATAAGCCGCAAGGTTGGCTTCCACCTGCTCCACCGAGGTCGCTCCCGCGATCACCGAACTCACCGGGCGGGTCATGGCCAAAACTCCGAGAGCCAACTCGAGCAGGGTGCGACCGCGTTCGCCCGCCCACACACTCAACGCTTCGATGACATCGAGTTGTTCGGCCGTCACGGAAGCTTGCCGACCCTGGAGGCGACCATCCGTGGGCCAGGGTTGGTCGCGACGAACCTTTCCGGTCAACAATCCGCTCGCTAACGGGAAGAAGGGCAAGACGCCCAAGCCGTATTCGATGGCGGTCGGAAGCAGTGCGTCCAAAGCTTCGGCCTTGAGTAACGAAAAATTATTTTGCGCGCTGATAAAGGGTGTGACATCAAGGTCCTTGCTCGCCTCACCAGCAGCACGGATCTGCTCAGCTGAGAATTGCGAGTTGCCGATGTAGCGCACTTTGCCTTCCACCACCAATTCGTGGAGAGCCAGGAGCGTTTCCTCAATCGGCGTGGAGGTATCAGGTGAATGCATTTGATAGAGGTCGATGTAGTCAGTGCCGAGGCGCCGGAGTGATTGTTCGACCGCAAAGCGGATGTAGGTTCGCCCTCCGTACGCCCCAAGGGTGGGGTCGTAACCCATGGGCATCGAGTCATGACCAAATTTCGTAGCGATAACTACATCCGAGCGACGCTTACCCAAGGCTCGGCCAAGAAACTCCTCGGACTTTCCACTGTCGCCGTACACATCAGCGGTGTCAAAGAAGGTAATCCCGCCCGCAAGAGCAGCATCCACTACCTCACGCGTTTTCTCTTCATCAATGCGCCAGCCAAAGTTATTGCAACCCAAACCCAAACCGGAGATGAAGCACTGTGATTGCCCAAGATTGCGAGTTCTCACGACGAAATCCTCACCATGGGATGACATCGCCGTTGTAACGACGAAATGTTCCCGAGTCGGCCATCGTGAACCCACTGATCAAGGACCGCAAGCCGGCCACGCTCTCATCAACATCGACATCGCCGCCACCCAAGCCCATGCGGGTACGCACATACCCGGGACACATGATCGCTACAACGATGTCGCGGTCCTGCAAGGTGCGAGCAACGATCGTCATCGCCTTATTCAGGGCGGCTTTGCTCGTGGTGTAGGCCATCGCTGGTCGATCGCTGCCACCAATGGAGCCAGCACCACTGGACAAGGTGACGATCATCTTTTTCTCACTGGCGGCAACGTTGTCTACTAGCGCCTCGGTGACGTTGATCGTCCCCAAGGTGTTAACGCGCAACACATCGGCCCACACATCAAGGTCAACCGTGCCAAAACGCTGCTTCTGGATGTTTTCTACAAAGGGCAGGGGTCCGAATATCCCGGCATTGTTGATCAAGAGGTCAATGGGCTGGCCATTCAAGCGTTCGGCGAACGCTCGCACGCTTTCCGCTTCCCCGATTTCGAGCGGTTCGATCCGCAGGTTGGGGTGAGCCTCGACCACAGCTGCTAGCTCATCGGAAATTTCCATGCTGCGAACAGTGGCGATGACATCCCAGCCATCAGCTAAATATTGACGGGCCAACTCAAGCCCAATACCGCGATTGGCGCCCGTCACACACATGACCGGATTACCGCTCATGACTACTCCCATTCGATGGTGCCCGGTGGCTTACTGGTGATGTCCAAGGTCACACGATTAACGTCGCGCACTTCATTGGTGATTCGCGTGGAGATGCGCGCCAGCACGTCATAAGGCAATCGCGACCAGTCCGCAGTCATGGCATCTTCACTCGAAACGGGACGCAAGACGATCGGGTGGCCGTAGGTGCGACCATCGCCCTGCACTCCGACGCTGCGAACGTCAGCCAACAACACCACAGGGCACTGCCAAATATCGCGATCTAAGTCAGCGGCGGTCAATTCCTCACGAGCAATCGCATCAGCTTCACGCAAGATCGCCAAACGATCTTCGGTGATAGACCCAATAATGCGAATCGCCAGTCCCGGTCCGGGGAACGGGTGACGCCAAACAATCTCCGGCGGAAGTCCTAACTCAAGACCCACGGCGCGGACTTCATCCTTGAACAAGGTGCGCAACGGCTCAACCAAGGAGAACTGCAAGTCATCAGGCAGGCCACCGACGTTGTGGTGACTCTTAATGTTGGCCGTTCCGCTACCGCCACCAGATTCCACGACATCTGGATAGAGCGTGCCTTGAACGAGGAATTCGACTTCCTCGCCCTGCTCGCCGGCCTCAGCGACGACTTCGCGAGCGGCTTGCTCAAAGACGCGGATGAACTCGCGACCAATGATCTTGCGCTTGGTTTCTGGGTCGCTCACATCGGCGAGGGCTTCAAGGAATCGATCCCGAGCATCAACAACTTTGAGTTTGATACCCGTTGCCGCCACATAGTCACGCTCGACTTGTTCGGCTTCACCCTTGCGCAACAAACCATGGTCAACAAATACGCATGTGAGTTGATCCCCCACCGCTTTGTGCACGATGGCAGCGGCAACCGCTGAATCCACGCCACCGCTGAGGCCACAGACAACCGCCTTCGACCCCACTTGTTGCTTGATCAGCGCAACCTGGTCATCAATGACGTTGCTCATGGTCCAGTTCGGGGAAATTGCGGCGATGTTATAGAGGAAATGCTCCAGGATCGTTTGCCCTTGTTCGCTGTGCATGACTTCAGGGTGGAATTGCACTCCAGCCAAACGACGATCAAGGTTTTCAAAGGCCGCGACCGGGGCGCCCTGGGTTGTCGCGGTTACGACGAATCCGTCGGGAGCGGTATGCACCGCATCGCCATGTGACATCCACACATTCAGCGAGGAACTCAACGAGTCAAAGAGGGCGGACTTTGGCTCGGTCACCGTCAGTGCCGTACCGCCGAACTCACTTAAGCCGGTTTGTGCGACGGTGCCGCCCAAAGCAGCAGCCATGGTTTGGAAGCCGTAACAAATACCAAATATTGGGATACCTGCGGCAAAGACGTCGGCATCAATGGACGGTGCGCCTTCGGCATAAACACTGGCGGGACCACCGGACAAAATCACAGCAGCCGGATTCATCGCGGCTAATTCGGCAGCCGAGATGGTGTGGGGAACGATCTGGGAAAAGACCTTCGCCTCTCGGACTCGACGCGCAATCAGCTGCGCGTACTGCGCTCCAAAGTCAACAACAATGACGGTGGGCTGGTCTGACGAAGTCACGACACCGATCCTAGAGTTTGGCCAAATCCGACGAGCACATACGTCTGAGAAAAATCAGTTGCCTTGGTAGTTCGGGGCTTCGACTGTCATTTGGACATCGTGTGGGTGACTCTCACGAAGCCCAGCGGCTGTAATGCGAACAAAACGTCCCCGGTCTTGCAATTCAGGGATGGTGGATGTTCCGGCATAGCCCATGGATGCACGCAAGCCGCCCACCAATTGGTGAGCAACAGCAGCCAGTGGTCCTCGATAAGGAACTTGACCTTCAACGCCTTCGGGAACGAGCTTGTCTTCACTCAACACATCGTCTTGGAAGTAACGGTCCTTGCTGTATGAGCGTCGAGTGCCACGCGACTGCATGGCTCCCAGCGAGCCCATGCCACGGTAGGACTTGAACTGCTTGCCGTTAATAAAGATCAAATCGCCAGGGGTTTCATCGCAACCGGCGAGCAAGCTCCCCAACATCACGGTGTCAGCGCCAGCGACCAATGCCTTCGCAATGTCGCCGCTGTATTGCAAGCCACCATCACCGATGACGGGAACGCCAGCGGCACGAGCGGCCAAGGAGGCTTCGTAAATAGCGGTGACCTGTGGCACGCCAACTCCAGCCACCACACGAGTGGTGCAGATCGAACCAGGTCCCACGCCGACCTTGATGCCATCAGCACCAGCGTCGATCAGGGCTTGGGCACCAGCCCGGGTGGCGATGTTTCCACCAACAACGTCTACAGCAGTGTCGCGCTTGAGACGAGCGACCATATCCAGCACGTCTTTGTTGTGGCCGTGGGCGGTGTCAACGACGATGAAGTCAACGGCTGCATCAATCAAGGTGCGTGCTCGCTTGTAGGCATCTTCGCCGACACCAACAGCTGCACCAACGACCAGGCGTCCGGCTGAATCCTTCGTCGCCAAGGGGTACTTGTCAGACTTTTCAAAGTCCTTGACCGTAATCAAACCGCGCAATCGTCCGGCATCATCGACCAGCGGAAGCTTTTCAATCTTGTTCAGTGCGAGCAGACCCATCGCGTCATCGCCAGAGATTCCCACTGGACCAGTGACCAGTGGCATCGGCGTCATGACATCGCGCACACTGCGAGACATATCAGTTTCAAAGCGTATGTCGCGGTTCGTCACGATGCCCAGGAGCAATCCTGATTCATCGATGACCGGTACACCGCTGATTCGGTAGCGGCCACACAATTCGTCAACATCAGCCAAGGTGTCATTTGGGCCACAGGTCACTGGATTGGTCACCATGCCGGCTTCGGAACGCTTGACCAAGTCCACTTGGGCCGTCTGGTCTTCAATGGAGAGGTTGCGGTGCAGAACGCCGACGCCGCCTTGGCGCGCCATCGCGATGGCCAAACGCGCTTCCGTCACGGTGTCCATGGCCGAAGAAACCAACGGGATCTTGACCGAAATATTGCGGGTCAGGCGTGAAGTGGTGTCCACTTCGCTGGGAACTACATCGGATGCACCAGGCAGCAACAAGACGTCGTCATAGGTCAAACCAAGGAATGCAAACTTTTCAGGCAGGCCATCCGACGCAGTTACTGGGTTCAAGTCGCACCATCCTCGTCGGGGATTCAATGCTTAATGCTACCTGCTAGCTGACGTAGCCCCACCGGTAGCCCAAGGCAGCAGCCTGTGCGCGATCAGCTGCACCGATTTTGCGGAACAACCGTCGAGCGTGGGTCTTGACCGTGTCTTCAGACAAGAACAACTCCTTGCCGATCTCTCCATTGCTGCGACCCCGGCTCATGCCTTCAAGAACTTGAAGCTCGCGTTCGGTTAAAGCTGGCGGCTCGCCGACGAGAAGTTCGCGGGGGCGACGCTGAGCTGAACCCCAAGCAGCCGACTCCAGGGCAAAGGAAACCGTGCTGGTGATTTCTTCGCGAGTTGCGTCCTTCGTAAGAAATCCTCGAGCTCCTGTGGCAATCGCGCGCGAGACAGCATCACGATCTTGCGCAACAGTGACCATCACGATGACCGCTTCCGGGTGCCGCATGACCAAGCGACGGGCAGCTTCGATGCCGCCAATGCCAGGCATCCGCACATCCATCAACACCAAGTTGGGCTGCTCAACAGGCCAACGGTCCAAGACCTCTTCACCGCTCACCGCAACATCTACGCGCTGGACGCCAGGAACCAGAGCAACGTTTCGACGCAATGTTTCACGCGACATGGCAGCGTCGTCACACACGAGAACCGTGGCCATGGACAACCTGCCTTTCCGCAGACATGAAGTGAATAGGTACTCACCATGTATCGGCAGGGTCATCAGGGTTCTTGAATACGGCCCGATGGGCCGAGGCGAGGGTGCGAAAGGCCGGTCAGGCTAAATAAAGCCTCGAGCCGCATTGGACAGGCGGGTCACAGCCTCGGTGAGGTCGCGGGTCAAGACCGCGCCGTCTGGCAGGGCGCCCGGCCAGCCAGGCCCACCCAGGACCACTGAAGGTGCGGACTTCATCTTGCGCAGCGCGTGAACGTCGAGATAGTCGCCGGTAATCCGGTCGTGCGCCCACACCATGACCGCGGGCGAGCCCGAGCGGGCCACCGCAGACACCAAGGCGTCAAGGGGGACTCGGGCACCTAGCATTCTGCTGGCCACCCCCCGCTCAGCCAAGCCGGCCGCGACTGCGTGAAGCGGAAGGGTATGCAGCTCATCGGGAGCTGCAGCCAAGATGATGGGTCGTGAACCAAAAGGTTCGACCAAGCTCTCGGCAACTTCACGAAGAGCACCAACCACCCCTTCGGACAAGATGTGCTCGATTTCAATGCCTTGACCCGTGGATAGAAAGCGCTCACCCACGCCAACCAAAACGGGAGAGATGATGTTGTCCCACGTCCATACGGTGCCACGCGTGTTCAAGGACTCTTTCAGAATGCGTCGAACCGCGGGGGAATCAAGCGCTAACGCTGCGCGCGAGAGTCCGCGTGCTTGAGCTGCGCCACCGTGAATGGGAACGACTTGTCCGCCACCGGCTCGACCACGCTCGGTGGGTGCTGCCACGCCGCGATCAGGCTCAACGCTTTCTCGGGCCAAACCAGCATCGGCTTCCAACGCTGCTCTGGCCGCATCAGCAGGCGAACAACCGTCAAAGACCAGGGCCCGCATGATTTCCAGGCGCATGAGGTCTTCCACGCTGTAGCGGCGGTGTGCCCCCGCGCTGTGCCCACTGGGGCCGATGCCATAGCGGCGATCCCAGGTGCGAAGCGTGGCAGGCGCCACGCCCAAGCGACGCGCCACAGCGGCCACCGTCAGACCCACGTCGGGGGTTACCGGGACCTCAAAGGGGGCCGAAGAGTCGCTCACAACGCCTATTTTGGGGGGTTGTGGCCACATCCGCCACTCAGGAGCCCCCGTTTCCCGAAATTAGTCAAAACTTTTTCGTCTGAACAACTTGACCAACTGTTGAAACGATATTATGTTTCTACCAACAGCAACACCGCAAGCAGGAATAACCGTCCTTTGGAGGAATGCAATGGCAGATATCTCTCGGCTCCCTGGCCCGAACGCTGACCTGTGGGATTGGCAACTCGAAGGCGCCTGCCGTGATGTAGACACCGAGGCCTTCTTTCACCCCGAAGGTGAGCGTGGCTCCGCTCGCTCACGCCGTGAACTTGCCGCCAAGGCCATCTGTGCCACATGCCCCGTCATTGCGTCATGCGCCTCGCATGCACTCGCCGTTCGCGAACCGTACGGCGTCTGGGGCGGCATGAGCGAAGACGACCGCTTGGCGATCATCGAAGCTGGCAAGGCGCTACGACCAGGAGCCACTCCCGCATTTGCTTCCTAGTCTTTTGCTTCACCGCACCACCCCCTCAGAAGAACTGACAAAGCCCGCTACACAAGTAGCGGGCTTTGTTATGTGAAGGGTTAGTGTGCGTGACCACCGGGGCCATGGCTGTGACCATGTCCACTGTGTGCATCGCCTTCTTCTTCAGCTGGCTTGTCGACCACAAGTGCTTCCGTGGTGAGCAACAACCCAGCAATCGAGCCAGCGTTTTGCAACGCCGAGCGCGTGACCTTGACGGGGTCGATCACACCTTGAGCCATCAGGTCGCCGTACTCGCCAGTGGCAGCGTTGAAGCCTTGGCCACCAGAGCGGACCTGGGCCACGATGACGTGACCTTGTTCGCCAGCGTTTTCAGCGATCCAGCGCAACGGGGCATCTAGCGATCGCTTAACGATCTGAGCACCAATGAGTTCATCACCGGTCAGATCGAGGTCATCAACCGCGGCTGCAGCCAAGACCAGGGCGGTGCCTCCACCAGGAACGATGCCTTCCTCAATCGCGGCACGGGTGGCCGAGATGGCATCTTCTAGGCGGTGCTTGCGCTCCTTGAGCTCAACTTCCGTGGCCGCGCCGACCTTGATGACGACAACACCACCAGCCAACTTGGCCAAACGCTCTTGCAACTTCTCGCGGTCCCAGTCACTGTCGGTGCGCTCGATCTCGGCACGAATCTGCCCCACGCGATCTTGCACCGCGCTGCTCTCGCCACCACCATCAACGATTGTGGTGTCGTCCTTCGTCACGACAACGCGACGAGCCGTACCCAGAACTTCTAGGCCGACCTGATCAAGCTTGAGGCCAACTTCGGCTGACACGACTTCGGCGCCAGTCAAGATCGCGATGTCTTGCAACATGGCCTTACGACGGTCACCAAAACCAGGAGCCTTAACAGCAACTGCATTGAACAGCCCGCGGATCTTGTTCACGACCAGCGTGGACAACGCTTCACCATCAATGTCTTCGGCGATGATCAACAGCGGCTTACCCGACTGAGCAACCTTTTCGACAACGGGAAGCAGCTCAGCGATCGCGGAGATCTTGCCGTTAACCAACAAGATGTAACCGTCATCGACAACGGCTTCCATGCGCTCTGCATCGGTGACGAAGTAAGGCGAGATGTAACCCTTGTCGAACTGCATACCTTCCGCAAATTCGAGTTCCACACCAAAGGTGTTGGATTCGTCGACCGTGATGACGCCTTCTTTGCCGACCTTGTCCATGGCCTCAGCGATGGTGTTACCGATCTCGGCATCCTGGGCTGACAACGTGGCAACCTGGGCGACTTCGTCACGACCACTGACGGGTCGGGCTAGTTCGAGCAGGCGAGCACTGACGGCTTCGACGGCCTTGTCCATGCCGCGCTTGAGCGGAGTGGGCTGGGCGCCGGCTGCCACATTGCGGAGGCCTTCGCGGACGAGTTCCTGAGCCAAAACGGTGGCGGTGGTAGTTCCATCACCGGCGACGTCATTGGTCTTGGTGGCGACTTCTTTGACCAACTGGGCGCCGAGGTTCTCAAACGGGTCGTCGAGTTCAATTTCGCGAGCGATGGTGACACCGTCATTGGTAATCGTGGGCGCACCCCACTTCTTGTCCAGGACAACGTTGCGACCCTTCGGGCCAAGCGTGACCTTGACGGCATCAGCGAGCTTGTTGACACCGCGCTCGAGCGAGCGACGAGCGTGCTCATCAAATTCCAAAATCTTTGCCATGGGGACCTCTCCGTTGTATTGCCCTAACGCAGACCGCCCTGGTCCCTTACGGACTCAGGGCGAGACTGCATGCGATTGCTCGCACTGGTGGTGCGGATTAAGTAATGACTACTTGTTGACGATGGCCAAGACGTCGCGTGCCGACAAGATCAGGTATTCCTGACCGTCGTACTTGACTTCGGTGCCGCCGTACTTGCTGTAAACGACAACGTCGCCTTCAGCAATGTCCAACGGGAGGCGCTTACCGTCTTCGAAGCGACCGGGTCCAACCGCGATGACTTTGCCCTCTTGAGGCTTTTCCTTAGCGGTGTCTGGAATGACCAGACCGGAGGCGGTGGTCTGCTCGGCCTCAAGAGGCTGAACCAAGACGCGGTCTTCAAGCGGCTTAATGGAAACCGACACTGTGCTGCTCCCCCTTCAAGGGATCATCAATGTTTAGGGACTGTGACAAGGCCGGTCAAACTGGCCTGTCACGTGGTTTCGCCACGGGGCGAGAACCGGTCAGAGCATACGGTGGGCGTTAGCACTCCGTCAACTCGAGTGCCAGCCTACCGGTGCGAGAGAGTGGGGGCATGAGCCAGCCCCCCACCCTGCTGTCGGAGGCTGGACGAGCCCTGGTTGACCAGTTCTTTCCCTACAACCCAGCCCGCGTGATGGCCGCCAGCCAGGCTGCCCGCGCCAACCATGATGCGGATCTCGTGGCCGCGGCCATGACCCAGGCCAAGCTGCGCACGCGCGCCGTTGAACGCTTGGGCCCGCAAGCCCAACACCTGTGGTTTACCGCCGACGGCCTCGAGCAAGCAACACGACCGACTGTTGCCGCGTTGCGAGCCGCGCACTTTGTTGCCAGTGGCGCACACCGCATCGCGGACTTGGGATGTGGTTTGGGTTTTGATGCGATCGCGTTCGCCCAAGCTGGCATGTCTGTAGTTGCCGTTGAACGCGACGAAACTACCGCCGAGTATGCGCGCGCCAATATCACCGAGCTTGGTCTGTCTGAAAGCGTTGAGGTGTTAAACGTCGACGCGGTTTCTTTTGATGCTCTGGCTAACGGATGCGATGCCACTTTCGTCGATCCCGCTCGCCGGCTTAACGGTCAACGCGTGAAGGATCCTGCTCAGTGGAGCCCCTCGTGGTCCGATGCACTTCGCCTAGCCACCTCAACACCCATGGGTTGCCTCAAAGTCGCGCCAGGTATCGATCACGCCCTGCCACCCCTTAGCGCGACCACGTCCTGGATCAGCGATGGTGGAGATTTGGTCGAAGCCTGTGTGTGGTTAGGCGCAACAGCGACTGACCAGGTCACCAGAGAAGCCATGGTGCTCCCCAGCGGTCAGCGCGCCAATTCGCACGCCCTCCAGCCCGCCAGTGTGGGACCCATTTCTGCTTACGTGCTCGAACCTGACGACGCGGTAATCCGAGCCGGCCTGGTTGAGCGAGTAAGTGACCTCGTGGGCGGCACGTTGATTGATCCGGCCATCGCCTACGTCACCTGCGACAGCGAGCCTGCGGCCTCACCGCTGTATGCACGGTTCGCCGTGATGGAGCACCTGCCCTTTTCGCTCAAGACCGTGCGTCACCGGCTTCGCGACCTTGGGGTGGGCACTCTTGAGGTCAAGAAGCGTGGGTTTGCCGTTGACCCGGAAAAATTCAGGCAGGACATGCGCTTGGAAAAAGGTGCCACGCAATCACTCACCGTGTTGCTCACTCGCATCGGCTCAGACCCCGTCGCCATCATCGCCAAGCGCTTGCCGTAACTACTTCACGTAGTCGGTTAATGATCCGATCTGCAGGTTGGCGGCATTGATGATGCCTAACAACTTCTTCATATTCTTCACACCGTTAGTGGGCCGAAAGTGCAGCAAGATGATGTCACCGGGCACGAGTTTGGAACCGCTGCCGTAGTACAGCTTTGAACTAGGCATGGACGCACTCCACAAAACCATGGCATTCATCCCGCACTGATAAGCAACCGATCGCGTTGTTTGGTTGTACGCGCCATACGGAGGTCGCAAAAGAGTGGGCGTCTTTCCGAACAACCTCTTTTCCGTCGTCGCATTGCCACAAATCTGCTTGCGCTGGCCGGCGGCGGACAGCGTCTTCAAATTCGGGTGATTGACAGTGTGATTTTGAATCGATGAACCTTTAACCGTGGCAATGCTGGAGAAATACGATGGCTTTGCAGCTGCGGCGTTTGACACCAAGAACATGGTCATCGGAATCTTGTTAGCCACGACGTAGGCCTTGAAGGCCGGATCTTTCGCATAACCGTCGTCGATCGTTAAAAACACCACCCGATCTCGTGTGTTAACCCGCGAGATGACCGGCACCATGCCGCCCTCAGCGCTCACCGAGGTCGCTGATGTGGGCTCGGGGGCAATGCCTACTTGCGGATCCATGGCCCCTTCTGCATCCGGTGGGCTGACGGCCTTCGGCGTGCTGGTTGTCCTTGGCTTGTCTTTGCCTTCTCCCTTGTCCTGCTCCGGTGCAGCTGTCGCTACTTCACGATCGCGTACCACACCAGCAGAATCACTGGCGCTGGATGCCTTGCCGTTAGACAAGGATATTCCCAAGACAACGACCACCGCGAGAAAAATTGACGTTGTAATCGACAGCCGAATTTGTCGGCTACGACGTCGTTGCGCTCGCGTGCGCGGCTTACTCTCACTCATGGGTGTGGAAGTCCCATCCGTGCGCGCGTTCTATCGCATCCGTCGAGATATCAGGATCGGTCCAGCCGCTTTCGTGTCCCCATCGAGTCAGGACAACAACGCGCGCAGGATTATCTGTCGGCGCGTCCGCTTCAGAGACAAACACTTCCACCTGGTGCGCACCCGCAGCGTGAGCCGGTGCGGTGACCTGCGCGTTAACCCAGGTCAGGGCATCGCTGAGTCGGCCATCGGCCACTCGGGCTTCCCAAAACCGCACGCGCATTAGATCCTCCGCTCCTATCTGACCACAACGGTGACTGGCAATGCAGAATCCGCGCCAAAATCAGGGGCGGTAGGCGCAATTCCGCTGTCCACCAGGGCCGCACCTAAGGCCGCCACCATGGCTCCGTTGTCAGTACATAAACCTGGCCGAGGAATGCGCACACGGACACCCTGGGCTGACGCACGCTCGGTCACCATCGCTCGCAATCGCGAATTGGCAGCCACACCACCGGCAACCAGCAGATGTTCAATCCCCTGCTCTTGACACGCCAACAACGCTTTGGTGACTAACACATCAACGACAGCTTCTTGGAATGAAGCGGCTACATCAGCAACGGGAACTGTTTCCCCCTCGCGCTGTTTAGCTTCGACCCAACGAGCAACCGAGGTCTTTAATCCACTAAAGGAAAAGTCATAGCGGTGGTCGCGCATGTCATGGGCGGCAGTAAGCCCACGGGGAAACGCAATGGCATCGGCGGAACCGTCACGCGCGAGAACATCAAGATGCGGGCCACCAGGAAAAGGCAGACCCAGTAGGCGAGCAACCTTGTCAAAGGCTTCACCCGCAGCGTCATCAATGGTTGCACCCAACGGCTCGACATCGTGGGTTAGATCGTTGACTCGCAGAATGCTTGAATGCCCACCGCTGACCAGCATCGCGATGGCTGGTTGCGGTAAAGCTCCGTGTTCTAGCCGATCCACCGCCACATGGGCGGCCAAGTGGTTAACGCCATAGACCGGCTTATCCAGCGCCCAGCCCAGCGCCTTGCCTGCAGCCACCCCGACCAGCAATGCGCCAATCAGGCCTGGGCCTGACGTGACGGCAATGGCATCGACATCGTTCAGGCTGACGCCACCTTCGTGACACGCGCGCTCAATGGTGGCGGTCATGGCCTCCAAGTGCGCGCGACTGGCGATCTCAGGAACCACTCCGCCGAAGCGTTCATGCTCGGTCACACTGCTTGCGACTGCATCCGCCAAGAGGGTGGTTCCACGCACCAGCCCAACACCGGTTTCATCACATGAGGTTTCAATTCCCAACACCAATGCGTCACTCATGCTTCACCATCAATCGCATCACGACGGCATCCACACCGGGTGCGTAATAGTCACGCCGAACATTGAGTTGCTCAAATCCATGCGCAAGATACATAGCGATTGCCGATGCGTTGTCGGATCGGACTTCAAGAAACACCCGGCTCGATCCGCGGCTGCGAGCCGTGTCCAGCAGCGAGCGCAAAAGCAGTCGACCGATCCCCCGCCCTTGCGCATCGGGAGCGACAGCCACCGTCTGAATATCGGCATCCGAGCCGGCATTGAACAAACCCGCATATCCCACGATCCGCTCGTCGGAGTCCACAGCAACGATGTAACAACGGGTGTGGGGAACCAAGGCAAGTTCAGCCCAAAAAGCTTCAGGACCCCAGGCATCGACGGGAAAAAGTTGCTGTTCAAGCGCGGCCACGCGCTGGACATCAGACCAATGCATGGAACGAATCGTTGCCGACGTCACAGGCATCACCACACCACCGGTTTCGGCTCCGTGGCATCAGGAGTGCGGACGTAGACCGGATCTGGACCAGTCACTTCACACGAACCAGCCACCAGTGCGCGTGCCATACCCGCAGCTGATGGCGCTGCATCAATGACGGTGCCAAAAATTGCCGGATAGGCGTGGGCAATATTGCCTACGATCGGGAGATCTCCCCAGGGTTGAGTGCGAAGGGTCTGGGGCGCATCGGCGCGCGGGCCATCCACCCGGACACCATCGACATAACGCGCCCAAAAAACTTCGCGGCGGCGCGCATCAAGTGCAACGAGGAAATCCGATTCGGCGTCGCCGCGTTCGCGCGCGGCAATCGCCATCGCATCAAGTGTCATGATCCCGGCGCAGGGAATGTGCAGCGCAAGCGCCAAAGTGCGCGCTGTCACCAAGCCCACGCGCAGACCGGTAAACCCGCCAGGACCGGTACCCACCACGATCCGGGTGATCTGGCTTGGCTCAATCCTCGCATCAGATAAGAGTTGATCAATCAAGACATTGAGCGTCTCCGCATGGCGGCGCTCCACCGCATTGACCTTTTCGCCCACAACGGCTGTTCCATCGTGCAGGGCAACACTGACCAGATCAGTTGAGGTATCCAGGGCCAGTAGCACGCGCTAAGGCTACGCCTTAGGGCTAAACCCACCGACTGCAGTGATGACAACGTGCCGCTGGTCATCACCTAATTCGTCGCCTCGCTCAATGGTGATCTCCAGCCGGCGATCAGCCAGCCCATGGGCAATCTGCGTTCCCCACTCAACGACGGTCACCGCATTGTCAGTATCGAGGTCAAGATCCTCAAGCTCCCAGGCCGATCCAACGCGGTAGGCATCAACATGAATCAGGTTTGGTGAGCCAGCATGTTCGCGCGCAATCACAAACGTGGGTGAGGTGATCGCACCACTCACATCGAGCGCCCTTCCCACACCTCGAGTAAACGTGGTTTTCCCTGCGCCGAGCGGGCCGCTCAACAAGATGACATCACCGGCACCAACCCACGTTGCCACTTCCGCGCCCAGCGCTTCCATCTCAGAAGCAGAGTTGACGATCACATCCCGCACAGCAGAAGTCATGATCAGACCCCCACTCGATCAGCGACAACCGCAAAGTCTTCGCGCATCGCGGCCAGAGGCATTCCACGCGGACCAAATCGCAAAGCTGCCGATGGGTGATACGTCACCATGAGTTCACGATCGCGCCACGACATGAGTTGACCATGAACTTCACCGATCTTCGTCGTTTTCCCCATCGCCCATTTAGCCGCGACCGAGCCCATCGCCACAACAACCAACGGGTTGATGAGCTCCACCTGGCGATCAATCCATGGCGCGCAATTGGCAATCTCGCCAGCATGTGGCGTGCGGTTCTTTGGCGGTCGACACTTGACCACACTCGTGATCGCCACTGTGGCCCGCGACAGGCCGACCCCCTCAAGCACGCCGTCCAGTAGCTGGCCAGATTTGCCCACAAAGGGTTCGCCGGTTTCGTCCTCTTGGGCGCCTGGTGCTTCGCCCACCACGAGGACCTTGGCGCCCTTGGGATGGTGGCCAACGACCACCGTGGCGCGCGTTGCAGAAAGCCCGTCACACAAGACACACGATTGAGCTGCTGATACGAGTGCCTTGAGCGAGGAGGAATTCGCGCCTATCGAATCGGGTGCCACTACGCATCCCCGAGTTGCACATGGTTGATCACATTGCGCACTTGAGCGACCAATTCATCGGGTGCTTCCACCATGACCATGTGCCCCGTATGTGGCACAACGGTCAACGTTGCTTGCGGCATCAGCTCATGCAATTCCAGGCTCAGCGAAGCAGGTGTGACTCGATCCTGCTCACCCACGACGATGGCCACTTCTACCTTTTGTAACGCGAGGGCCTCTGATCGTAGGTCCAAGGACTCAAAAATTGGCACCATAGCTGCCAACACGTCAGGGGATACCTTTTCCAACATGGCAACGGTTTGCTTGATCGACTGCTTTGCCGAATGTGAACCAAAGAAGTAATGATCAGCTAGGGCGCCCACAAGACTTTGCGATGCTGACGAAGGTTGAGTAATTTCTGGATGCATCATCAACATTGTTGCCACAGGCTGGGCCAGGTGATGCACTGCTTGTCCGATCGGGCGAGCCGACAGGAACTCATTTTGATCACCCGTACTAGCAGCTGTTGCTACCAACACCAATCCTCGGATGAGGGACCCAAATAATGCTGGTGAGCGTCCCGCTAGTTGCAAAATTTCCATGCCACCTAGGGAATGCGCCACCACGACAACGGGGTCTGCGTTAGCGAACTCGGAAATCACCTCTTCGAGGTCCTGGGCTAACCGATCCAGCGAATAACTGGCTACATCGCCGGCATCGGAATCACCATGGCCCCTGCGGTCAAACAACACGATGCGGTCAAGGTCTCGCAGTTCGTGGACCAGAGGAGCAAAGACACTGTGGTCGATTCCGTAGCCGGGAACCAAGACCACCGTGACGCAATCGTCGGTGCGATCGACCGGCTCGACAACTTCGACGAACAACCGGACGCCATCGCTCGTGGTGAACCACTGTGTCGTTCCGAAATGCGTCTCTTGCGATGACGCCGAATGTGTTTGTTCGTCGCCAGGGACCTCTACCCACTTGGATTCGCCTTGTTGCGCCTTTCGCACGGCCCCAGCACCAATTAATGCACTGGTGCGACTCAAACCAGACTTCACGCAGAGCCATCCGCGAAGACACGAGGTACCCGCACGCCAATACGCGTGACGATTTCGTAGCCAATAGTTCCGGTTACCTGAGCCCAGTCATCAGCCGTCGGCTCACCAGCTGCACCCGAGCCGAAGAACACCACTTCATCGCCCTCGTGAACATCCGCGTCCCCGACGTCGATCATGATCTGGTCCATGCACACGCGACCTGCGACTACTTGACGCTCACCAGCGATAACCAGGGGACCAACATTGCTCGCCCCCGTTGGAATACCGTCCGCGTAGCCCAACGGAACTAGTGCGATCGTGGTGTCGTGTGGCGTCACATAGTCGTGGCCGTACGAAATGCCTTGTCCAGCCGCGACCGGCTTAACCTGGGTGACAGCACCAGACAACTGCATGACTGGCTGTAGTCCCAATTCCTCAGCAGTTCCCACAGCCGCACCTGGTGATAAGCCATAGAGAGAAATTCCTGGGCGCACGAGGTCAAAGTGGGCCGATGGCGTGCGGAACGTCGCTGCACTGTTGGCCACATGCCGAAGCAAGGGTGTGATCCCTTGACGCTGAGCCTGCGCCACACCTTCGGCAAAGAGTTCTAATTGATGTTCAACAACGGGGTGGGCTGGTTGGTCAGCAAAAGCCAGGTGCGTCCACATCCCGATCACCTCAATGCTGTTCTCGCTCACAGCACGGCTGACTTCGTCAACCAGAAGGGACCACTCGGCCATTCCCGATCCACCGCGCCCCATGCCGGTGTCTAATTTCAGGTGAATCTTTGCTGGAGTGCCGGACTCGGCGGCAGCAATCCGTGCGCACTCCAGGCCCTTAAGGCTCGACACCGACACATCAACATCGCGTTCAACCAGCTCAATCCATTGCGCTGGCGAATCAGTTTGGAGTAACCACGCCAAGATCGCCGCATCAACACCATTGGCTCGCAGTTCGATAGCTTCCTCTGGAAGTGCTACACCTAGGTACGACGCACCCGCTGCTACCGCTGCACGAGAGCACTCGACCAGCCCATGCCCATAAGCATCGGCTTTGACCACCGCCATGAGTTGAGCTGTTGGTGCCGCCGAACGCAGCACCTCCACATTGCTTCGCAACGCAGCAAGGTCAATCCGTGCTTGTGCACGAGGGCGACCCACAGGCGTGTTCATCTGATCATTGTTTCAGGTTCGACTTCCACGGATGGCAGCCACGGCGTCGGGAAGCGCATCAGCTAGTTCCCGCGAGCGCAAGGGAGAGATCTCGCCCTTGCTGAGCAACTGTCCGGCCACGCCGTGGATAAAGGCCGCCATGGAGCCCGCCTCTCGGGGATCAAGCCCAGCAGCCAAATACGTGCCGGCTAGACCGCTCAGGACGTCCCCACTTCCGGCCGTGCCCAACCACGAGGTACCCGTGGAGTTTGCTCGTGTTGGGCGGCCGACATGTGCCACCAAAGTGACGGGACCCTTTAACAAGACGGTGCAACCAAACCGAGCAGCAGCTTCGCGAACAAAGTGCAGTGGACGCGCTTCAACGTCGCTGCGCTCTACCGCCAGCAGACGCGCAAGCTCGCCGGCATGCGGAGTCATCAACGTGGCGACTGGACGTCGGCTGATGACTTGGACCAGGTCGGGATCCTGTGAGACAAGCGTCAAGGCATCAGCATCGAGCAGAACCGGAGATCCAGAATCCAACACTTCCTGAAGTAACGCCATGGAGTACTCATCGGTGCCAGCACCAGGTCCGATCACCCAACTTTGCACCTGTCCAACCAGCCCAACCATTTGTGCTGCCATTTCCGGAACGGGGATATCGGGCAGTGGCATGGCAACGACTTCAGGAAACTCCTCATGGACAAGCGCGATCACTGCTGCTGGCGCCAACAAGCGCACGTAGCCTGCACCCGCGCGGATCGCTCCGGCAACACACAGCACGGCTGCTCCAGGAAATGCCGAAGACCCGGCCACCACACCCACGACCCCACGACGGAACTTGTCACTGTCGGGGGCTGGGATCGGTAACCCTTCCACCACATCGCTGACTTGCAAGGCTTCGGCCACCGGCTCGGGCAACGTGGGATTTAATCCGATGTCCACCAGTTGAACTTTGCCGGCATAACCCGAACCAGGTTCAACGAGCAGTCCTGTCTTATATGTCCCCATGCACACGGTGAGGTCTGCGGGTAAGGCCACACCATGGACCTCGCCGGTATCTGCGTCGACTCCGCTCGGGATATCAATGGCGATGACGAGCGCCTCATCAGGAATTTTTGCGACTACTGATGCAGCCGGTTCGCGCAAGCCACCAACACCACCGATTCCGACGATCCCATCAATGACTACTTCCGCGGTTTGCCACCATTGCTGTTCTTCCAGTCCATCCAATGCATCCGCGCCATGCACTCGACCCCCTGCAAGCAAGAGGGCATCCAGGTGGTCATGCGTAGTGGTCCCCAACAACACCGCATCCACGCGCGCGCCGCGCGTTGCTAAGTGGGAACCAGCCAGCAACGCGTCCCCACCGTTATCTCCACTGCCCACCAGCAGGACAACACGTAAGCCATACGCGCCACCACCGACATCAACAACAGCGGACACTAGGCCTGTCGCCGCACGCTCCATCAACATTCCAGCAGGCAGGGTGTGCATCAGAGCCGCCTCAACGGCCCTGATGGACGCAACATCGTGCGCCCTACGCACCCTCGGCCACCACCATCGCTGAGGCAATCCCGGCATCGTGGCTGATGGATAAGTGCAGGGAGGTGACTCCGAGCTTCTGGGCTAATTCCGCAACCGTCCCGTGAATGACAAACGAGGGTTTGCCTTCCGCATCGTTGTGGATTTCAGCATCAACCCAGTGCAATCCGGCCGGAGCGCCCAGAGCTTTGGCCAACGCTTCCTTAGCAGCAAATCGTCCAGCAAGCGATCCCATCGCCACGTGCTGTTCCGACTCGGTAAACAAACGACCGCGCATGCTGGGAGTGCGCACGAGGGCTTGCTCGAAGCGGTCAATGCTGACCACATCAATCCCGATTCCGATGATCACAGTGCTTACCCTACGACTTTCGCGCAACACCGGCAGAGAACTTCGCTTTTCTTAAGGACTATTCGACGGTGACGGACTTAGCCAGGTTGCGTGGCTGGTCCACATCAAATCCCTTGGCAGTGGCTAGAGCACACGCAAACACTTGTAACGGGACCACGGCCAAAATGGGCTGCATCAAAGTAGGCACCGCAGGAATACGGATCAAGACATCGGCGTAGGGCTCGACATCGGTATCGCCTTCCTCTGCGATCACGATCATGCGCGCACCGCGAGCCCGGACTTCCTGAATGTTGGAAATGACCTTGTCGTGCAAGATGCTGCGTCCACGCGGTGAAGGAACAATGGCAACAACCGGCATGCCCTCTTCCAACAAGGCAATGGGCCCGTGCTTGAGTTCGCCGGCGGCAAAGCCTTCTGCATGCATGTAGGCCAATTCCTTGACCTTTAACGCACCCTCAAGTGCAACGGGATAGCCCACGTGCCGACCGATGAACAACACGGTCTGGGCGTCGGCCATCGATGCAGCCATTTCCCGTACCGGCTCCATCGTGGTGAGCAGTTCTTCAATCTTGCTTGGCATTTGAGCCAGCTGTTCGACGTGGTGACGGATTTCCTCGCCCCACTTCGTGCCGCGTACCTGCGCTAGGTACAAAGCCACAAGGTGCACTGCGACAACTTGAGTTAAGAACGCCTTTGTTGATGCCACAGCGATTTCAGGTCCCGCATGCGTGTACACCACGGCATCAGATTCGCGCGGAATGGTCGAGCCGTTGACATTGCACACAGCCAATACGCGCGCACCTTGTTCACGGGCATGGCGAAGCGCCATCAACGTGTCCATCGTTTCACCCGATTGCGAGATCGCGATGACCAAAGTGTCTCGCGTGAGGATTGGATCGCGATAACGAAACTCACTGGCCAGTTCAATTTCACACGGGATGCGCGTCCAGTGCTCAATCGCATATTTGGCGATCATCCCCGCGTGATACGCAGTGCCACAGGCAATCAAAACAATTTTGTCCACGCTGCGCAGATCATCATCCGACAGTCGCATCTCGTCGAGAACCAATAGGCCGTCATCGTTAATGCGCCCCAACAAAGTGTCGGCCACAGCTTGCGGCTGTTCGGCGATCTCCTTGAGCATGAAATAGTCGTAGCCGCCCTTTTCGGCGGCCTCCGCATCCCACGTCACTTCATATTCCGTGATCTGGGCGGGCGTTCCGTCAAAGTTGGTCACGGTGATGGAGTCGGTGCGTAGTTCGACGACTTGGTCTTGGCCCAATTCGATGGCCTTGCGGGTATAGCCAATAAACGCCGACACGTCACTGCCGAGGAAGTTCTCGTTGTCACCGCGTCCAACGACCAGAGGCGAGTTGCGTCGAGCCCCCACCACTACTCCCGGCTCGTCAGCATGAATCGCCACCAAAGTGAAGGCACCGTCTAAGCGGCGACAGACCACGCGCATGGCTTCGGCCAAACCTGTTGCGGGGTCATAAACCGAATCCAGCAAGTGAGCGACGACTTCGGTGTCAGTTTCAGATTGGAATTCGTAATCCGCATCTTCTAACTCAGCCCGCAAGCGGGCAAAGTTTTCAATGATGCCGTTGTGCACCACGGCGATTGATTGCGCGCGCGTTAGGTGTGGGTGGGCATTGCGATCATTGGGGGCACCATGCGTAGCCCATCGGGTGTGACCAATCCCGGTGCCAGAAGCTGGAAGTGCGCTCTCAGAAAGTGCGGTTTCGAGCTGCACCAGCTTGCCCGCACGCTTCGCAGATGCCACGGTGCCTTCGGTAACGACAGCGATTCCCGCCGAGTCATACCCACGGTATTCCAGTCGACGCAAACCTTCGAGGACAACGTCGTCTGCACGCAGCGAACCGACGTATCCAACAATCCCGCACATACCCTCAGCCTAGAGGGCGAGGGCGGAAGAAACGTGTGCGGCTAATCGCTGCGCGATATTTTCTGCCTCGTCTGCAGTTGCGGCTTCCACCATGACCCGAATAACGGGCTCAGTTCCACTAGGGCGCAGCAAGACCCGTCCCGAACCTGCCAATTCGGCTTCCGCCACAGCAACAGCCGCTGCAACGTCGGCATTGTTGGCCAGTCCAGCGCGGTCTACCCCTGGGACATTGATCAGGACCTGTGGCAGGGATTGAACGACACCAGCAAGCTCAGCCAAAGACTTTCCCGTGATTGACAGCTGTGCCAACAAATGAATCGCCGTCAAGATTCCGTCGCCTGTGGTAGAAAAATCACTCATCACCACGTGGCCAGACTGTTCACCACCGAGGTTAAAACCACCAGCTCGCATGTGTTCAAGAACGTATCGATCGCCAACGGCGGTTTCCGCCATCGAGATACCGGCTTGGTCAAGAGCAATCTTTAAGCCAATGTTGCTCATGACGGTGGCCACTAACGTGTTGTGGGCCAAGGAGCCAGCCTTGCTCATCGCCAGCGCCAAAATCCCCATGATGTGATCGCCGTCAATCAATGCTCCGGTCGCATCAACGGCTAAACAACGATCGGCATCTCCATCGTGCGCGATGCCAGCGTCAGCTCCGTGCTCAAGAACGGCAGCTTGCAGCGCCTCTGGGTGGGTCGAACCACAGTTGTCATTAATGGACCAGCCATCGAGTTGGTCAGACAGCACCACCACCTCCGCGCCAAGGGCGCGCAGAGTTTGGGGACCAACAGCCGAGGCCGAGCCGTTGGCGCAATCGACGACAACGCGCAGCCCATCAAGACGCGCTGGCACGGTTGCGACCAAGTGATCGACATAGGTTTGGGCGGCCGTCAGATCTTCACGCACCCGGCCAACTTTTTCCCCTACCGGGAGCGAAGTAGCCGCATCAAGCCCAGCCTCAATGGCATCTTCTTGTTCATCGGTGAGCTTGTCCCCACCCGGGCCGAAGAACTTAATGCCGTTATCGGGCATCGGGTTATGGCTAGCCGACAGCATCACGCCCAGTGCCGCGCCTGTTTGCTTGGTCAGCAACGCAACCGCAGGAGTAGGAACAACACCAATGCGAATGACATCCAGTCCTGCGCTGGCCAAACCAGCAACAACTGCTGCTTCGAGGAATTCACCGGAAGGCCGCGGGTCACGACCAACAATTGCTTGAGGCCGCTCGCCACTCGCCAACACTCGTGCCGCAGATCGACTCAAGCGCAAGGCAAGGTCAGCGGTTAGATCAACGTTGGCAAGACCACGCACACCGTCGGTTCCAAACAAACGCGCCACGGTGTGCCTCCTTACTGTGTAAATGCCACTGCCCCGGAGCGTAGTCCGAGGCAGTAGTCAAGTTTGCGATATCCGCGCGATTAACGCTTGGAGTATTGCGGGGCCTTGCGGGCCTTCTTCAGACCGTACTTCTTACGTTCCTTGGCACGTGGGTCACGTGTGAGGAAGCCGGCCTTCTTCAAGGTGGGTCGGTTGCCTTCAAGGTCAATTTCATTCAAGGCACGAGCAATACCCAAACGCAGGGCGCCAGCTTGGCCAGAAACGCCACCGCCACTGATGCGGGCGATCACGTCGAACTGGTTGTCGATACCCAAGATGGTGAAGGGGTCATTGACCAACTGCTGGTGAACCTTGTTGGGAAAGTATTCGGCCAATTCGCGGCCATTGACGACCCAACGACCGGTGCCAGGAACCAAACGAACGCGGGCAATGGCCTGCTTGCGACGACCGGTAGCACCGGCAGGGGCAGTGACAATTGAGCGCGGAGTCTTAGGCGCGGGGGTTTCTGACGTAAGAACGGTTTCACTACCGGAAGCATCGTCGCTGTCAATCTCGGCGTATGCGCTGTAGTCGTTCTCGGTGGCTGGATCAGTCACGCCACAGTTTCCTTTCGGTCGGTTGTGCAGTTGTCGCTAGTGATTACTGCGCAACCTGAATGATGTCGAACGTGGTGGGGTTCTGGGCGGCGTGTGGGTGCTCAGCGCCTGGGTAGACCTTGAGCTTGCCAAACTGCTGACGACCAAGCCTGGTGTGAGGAAGCATTCCCTTGACCGCCTTTTCGACGACCTTGCGTGAATCCTTTTCCAACAAGTCGGAGTACGAGGTGGCCTTCAAACCGCCGGGGAAACCCGAGTGGTGGTAAGCCTTCTTGTTCTGCAACTTCGAGCCAGTCAATGCCACTTTGTCAGCGTTGATGATGATGACAAAGTCACCCATGTCGGCATGAGGGGCGAAGGTGGGCTTGTGCTTACCGCGCAACAGGGCTGCGGCCTGCGTGGCAAGACGACCCAACACAACATCAGCGGCATCAATGACGAGCCACTGACGGTCTGCATCGCCAGGCTTTGGGCTATAGGTACGCACGGGACTGCCTTCACTTTCACATTGAACGGGTACTCGCCCCAGTGGGGGAAGGGTTAAAGGGTACCTGCCACGCCTCTAGGCACAGCCAGCGGGTCGGCGCCCTGGCTCCTAGGCGCGCCGGCGACGGGTTCGCTCAGCCTGAGCCGGCAGATCCTCATCGGGTGGGTAAACGATCTCCTCAAGGGTCAATCCCAGGGCTGGAGCCACCTGAATCGCGGCCGTGCGCTCTAGGGCTTCGGCGGTCCTGGTGATCCAGGCTGGCTCATGCCTGCCCTGACCCACATCCAGCAGGGCTCCCACGATCGATCGCACCATGGAGTGGCAGAACGCATCGGCCTCCACGGTGGCCACGACCAAACCATCGTCGGTTCGCGAAAAACTGCACCGAATCAACGTTCGAATAGTTGTGGCGCGCTCGCGCTTGCGACAAAACGAGGCAAAGTCACGAAGGCCCACGAGCAATGACGCTGCTTCATTCATTTGCGCGACATTGAGGGGGCCCTTAACCAAGACGACATCGTGGCGACGTAGCGGATCATATTTTTTCAGATCATCACAGAGTCGATAACGATAGACCCGAGACAACGGTGAAAAGCGTGCATCAAAACCAGGTGCAGCCGCCGCTACTGAATGGATGAGCACATCGTCATCAAGAATGCCGTTTAAGCGGCGCAGCACATCTTCTGGCGTAGTCCTGTTCCACAGTTCAGCCGGCAGGTCAACATGCGCTACTTGTCCTCGCGCATGAACGCCTGCATCTGTTCGGCCAGCAACAGTCAAACGCAGCGGGCCATCAACTCGCAATACCGTCGCAAGGGCAGCTTCAACTTCGCCTTGGACGGTGCGCAGGTCGCTACCCTCCTGAATCGCCCAACCAGTGAAGTCCGTTCCGTCATACGCCAAGTCCAAGCGCACACGAATGAGCCCGCCAACTCCTTGCGAAGTAGCGGGCTCATCCATGATGTCTGGTGACACGTCGATCACTCGTCCGTGGCGTCGCCTTCAGCTGCAACCTCTTCGGTCGCAACCTCTTCAGCAGCAACCTCGTCAGTTGCAACCTCTTCCGCTGCGACCTCTTCAGTAGCAACCTCGTCGGTAACAACGTCATCCGCTGCTACTTCTTCAACGACTTCCTCGGTCACTACGGGAGCGGCTGCAGAGGCAGCATTTTCCTTCGCGGAACGCTTGGTGGCGGCTTCGGCCTCGAGCAGAGTCTTCTGCTGTTCGGTCATGGCCTCGACCAATTCGATCACTGCCATCTTCGCGTTGTCGCCCTTACGGGGAGCAAGCTTGATGATGCGGGTGTAACCACCCTCGCGGTGCTCGAAGCGCGGACCGATTTCAGCAAACAAGGTGTGAACAACATCCTTGTCGCGAACAACGGTCAACACGCGACGACGCGCGTGCAGGTCACCACGCTTGGCGAACGTGATCAAACGCTCGGCCAACGGGCGAAGTCGCTTGGCCTTGGCTTCTGTGGTGGTAATCCGGCCGTGCTCGAACAACGCGGTGGCCAGGTTGGCCAGCATGAGTCGTTCGTGAGCTGGGCCGCCGCCCAGACGCGGACCCTTGGTGGGGGTAGGCATTTTCTTTGCACTCCTTGTTAGGGGGCATCAACGAGGTGTTGACGCAACCGGATTACAGCTCTTCAGTCTCGGGTTCTGCATCGACGAAGGGATCAACGTCAACAGCAATTTCGTCTTCGTCCTCGTCATCGGCGTAGTCACGCACGATCGATGCTGGATCAAATCCAGGAGGCGAATCCTTCAGCGCCAAGCCGAACTCAATGAGCTTGGCCTTGACTTCATCGATGGACTTTTGTCCGAAGTTGCGGATGTCTCCCAGTTCGGCCTCACTGCGGGTCACGAGTTCACCCACGGTGTGAATGCCCTCGCGCTTGAGGCAGTTGTAGGAGCGAACCGAGAGGTTCATCTCTTCAACTGGCATGGTCAGCTGCTCAGCGAAGACCGTGTCCTGCGGAGAGGGGCCGATTTCGACACCCTCTGCATCCACATTGAGTTCACGGGCCAAGCCGAACAGTTCAACCAACGTCTTGCCAGCTGATGCCACTGCATCTGCGGGGCGCATCGACGACTTGGTTTCAACATCAACCACGAGACGGTCGAAGTCCGTGCGCTGTTCAACACGCGTGGCTTCAACCTTGTAGGTGACCTTGAGAACGGGTGAGTAGATGGAGTCAACCGGAATGCGTCCGATTTCGTCATCCACGCCCTTGTTCTGCACCGAGGAAACGTAGCCACGGCCACGCTCGACGGTGAATTCAATTTCCAACTTGCCTTTGCCATTCAACGTAGCGATGTGAAGTTCAGGGTTGTGAACTTCAACGCCAGCAGGCGGAGCAATGTCAGCAGCAGTAACGGCACCTGGACCTTGCTTGCGCAAGTACATAACAACCGGCTCGTCGTTGTCGCTGGAGACAACCAATCCCTTGATGTTCAAGATGATGTCGGTGACATCTTCCTTCACACCTTCAAGAGTCTGGAACTCGTGCAGGGCACCATCGATACGAATGCTGGTAACCGATGCACCAGGAATCGATGAGAGCAACGTGCGACGAAGTGAGTTGCCAAGGGTGTAACCAAATCCAGGCTCAAGCGGCTCGATGATGAACCGTGAACGCGAACCGTCAACCACTTCTTCGGACAGCGTGGGGCGCTGGGCGATAAGCAAGGTATTACCTCCTGATCAGGGCATCCGCTATATGACGCCTTGGGTACTGCTTCTGCTTTGATGCGCGGTATCGGACCGCGAACCAGTGGATTACTTGGAGTAGAGCTCGACGATCAGCTGTTCTTGCACCTGAGTGTCGATGATTTCGCGCTTAGGCAGGTTGTGAACCAGGATGCGCATGCGGCTAGGAATGGCTTCAATCCACGCCGGCACGGTGCGCTCGCCAGCTTCGGCCCGAGCAACAACGAATGGGGTCAAGTCAACCGAGCTCGGACGTACATCAATGATGTCGTTTTCGCTTACGCGGAAGGACGGGATGTCGACCTTCTTGCCGTTGACGATGATGTGGCCGTGACGCACGAGTTGACGTGCCATGTCGCGCGACTTGGCAAAGCCCGCACGGTAGACAACGTTGTCCAAACGCGATTCGAGGATGACCAACAAGTTTTCACCGGTCTTGCCGGCTTGACGGTTGGCTTCTTCGTAGTAGCCACGGAACTGCTTCTCGAGCACACCGTAGATACGTGCAGCCTTCTGCTTTTCACGCATCTGCAACAGGTACTCAGAGTCCTTGGTGCGACCGCGACCGTGCTGGCCGGGTGGGTAAGGACGGATCTCAATGGGGCACTTAGGTGATTCACACTTCGAGCCCTTGAGGAACAACTTGGTCTTTTCGCGACGGCAACGCTTGCAGTCGGGTCCGGTATAACGAGCCATTTTTTATCTCTCCTCGGGCTTCAGACGCGTCGGCGCTTAGATGGGCGGCAGCCGTTGTGCGGGCTGGGCGTCACATCTTGGATAGCGCCGACCTCCAGGCCCGTGGCCTGCAGGGAACGGATGGCGGTCTCGCGGCCGGAGCCGGGACCCTTAACAAAAACATCAACCTTCTTCATGCCGTGTTCCATTGCTCGGCGAGCAGCAGCTTCAGCAGCCATCTGCGCGGCGAACGGGGTTGACTTACGTGATCCCTTGAAACCAACTTGGCCAGCAGAGGCCCAAGCAATCACTGCACCTGTGGGGTCAGTGATGGACACGATCGTGTTGTTGAACGTTGACTTGATGTGAGCATGACCCACAGCCACGTTCTTCTTTTCCTTGCGGCGCACCTTCTTAGCGGCGGCGCTGCCTTTCTTGGGGGGCATTTGTCAAAATCTCCTGTAGATCGAGAGTGTTCCGTTGCGCGGATGCGCACGGCGGCTGGCTTACTTGCCGACCTTCTTCTTGCCGGCCACGGTCTTACGCGGTCCCTTACGGGTACGCGCATTCGTGTGAGTGCGTTGTCCACGCACGGGCATGCCACGACGGTGGCGGATGCCCTGGTAGCAGCCAATCTCGACCTTGCGGCGAATGTCTGCGGCGATTTCACGGCGCAGGTCACCCTCGGTCTTGAAGTTGCCTTCGAGGTAGTCGCGCAACTTCACCAAGTCTTCATCGGTGAGGTCTTTCACGCGGGTATTGACATCAATACCGGTTGCCTTCAGTGCTTCTTGGGACCGCGTACGGCCCACACCAAAGATGTAGGTAAGAGCGATCTCTACTCGCTTGTCGCGAGGAAGATCGACACCAAGTAAACGTGCCATGTGGCAGGAACTCCTGTCATTCCAGAGGTCGTGTGCAGTAACCGTTCTCTCGCGAAGCGAAAGTCCTCGGCCTCTGACCAAGGGTGGCGTCCTGAATATTCAGGGGGCGGGTTACCGCAAGGGCGGCATTTCTTCAAAGTATGAAATTGTGGGGAAGCATCACGCAGAAGTAGATCTAGCCCTGGCGTTGCTTGTGACGGGGGTTTTCGCAAATCACCATCACACGACCATGACGACGAATGACCTTGCACTTGTCGCAGATCGCTTTAACGCTCGGATTGACCTTCATCACTTCTCCGTTAGAGGGTTACTTGTACCGGTACACGATGCGACCTCGGTTGAGGTCGTATGGAGATAGCTCCACCACTACCCGGTCCTGAGGCAGGATTCGGATGTAGTGCTGGCGCATCTTTCCGCTGATGTGCGCAAGTACCTTGTGGCCGTTGTCAAGCTCCACCCGAAACATTGCATTCGGGAGAGACTCCACGATGGTGCCCTCGATTTCGATGGCGCCCTCTTTTTTGGCCACGCAGAAAACAACCTCACGCTAGATCATTGGGTCATGAACCGTTCGAACTAATCTCACAGCACGCATCGTCACATCCCGAAAGTTAAAGGGAACTTCGAGACAGCCGCGGACGGATGGCCGTACTGGTCGTTAGACCGAACCCAAATCTTACGAGAAGGCACATTTGACGCCTGCACCGCCCCCAAGCGCCACCTGAAATCTCCTCGGCCACAGGTGTCACTAGCTCCCCAGCCACCTGGCCTACCGGCTAAGGCAGGGTCAAGATTTGTGGCCCGCTAGGCGTAATGGCGATGGTGTGTTCCCAGTGCGAGGCCCAGGATTTATCGGCCGTAGCGACCGACCAGTCATCGTCCAAAACCACGGTTTGCGCCGAACCTAAGGTGATCATCGGTTCAAGTGCCAAAACATTGCCCACCGACAACTTCGGTCCTTTGCCACCAGGTCCGTAATTGGGAACTGCTGGATCCATGTGCATCGATGTTCCGATGCCGTGGCCGGTGTACTCGCGCAAAATGCCGTACTCCCCTGCCGCCACGATGCTGCTTTCGATCGCGTGCGAAATATCCGACAACTTCGCACCCGCAACCATCGCTGTAATTCCTGCATCCAACGATTCCTTACACACGCGTGAGAGTTCTCGGTGCTGATCAGTCACGGTTCCCACCTCAACCGTGATCGCAGCATCTCCATGCCAACCGTCAACAATGGCACCACAGTCAATTGACAACAAGTCGCCATCACGCAGCACTTGATCGCTGGGAATTCCGTGCACCACCACGTGATTGACAGACGTACAAATCACCGCTGGAAATGGCGGAAAGCCGTAGCCCAGAAAAGATGGGATGGCGCCTCTAGTGCGAATAGATTCTTCCGCAAGTGCATTCAGCTCAGCCAAACTGACACCAGGTTGCGCGGCCTCGCGCAGGATCTCCAGAGTTTGCCCAACAACAGCGCCAGCTTTGCGCATCAAGGCAATCTGATCGTTTGACTTAACGTCAATGCGCTGAAGGAAAGACATCTAAGGACTTAGGAAGCAAGCGCAGCGACGATGCGAGCGGTGATGTCTTCGATGGTGCCCACGCCATCAACACTGCGCAACAAACCGTGCTCGCGGTAATAGCCCACCAATGGCTCAGTCTGCTCGCTGTAGACATCGAGTCGACGACGGATCACCTCTTCGGTGTCATCTGCACGGCCATCCTTAACTGCCCGATCAAGCAATCGCGCAATGACGGACTCGTTGTCCACGTCAAGTTCGACAACAGCGTCCAACGCAATATCGCCTTCAGCTAGGAGACCTTCAAGAACAATCGCCTGCTCGCGATTGCGTGGGTATCCATCAAGGAGAAAGCCCGCTTGAGCATCGGGTTGGGCCAACCGGTCCGCCACCATGGCATTGGTGACTGAATCGGGGACAAGTTCACCAGCATTCATAAACTGTTGAGCCTGGAGACCCAACTCGGTGCCACCAGCAACATTGGCGCGGAAGATATCGCCCGTGGAGATATGCGGGATAGAAAGTTGTGTGGCCACGATCTGCGCCTGGGTCCCCTTGCCAGCACCAGGTGGCCCTACGAGAACCAGTCTCACTAGCGCAAGAACCCTTCGTAGTTGCGTTGCTGCAACTGGCTCTCGATCTGCTTGACGGTATCGAGACCGACACCGACGATGATCAAGATACTGGTGCCACCAAAGATGAAGTTTTGTCCCACACCTAAGAACTGGAACGCCACTAATGGCAAGACGGCAATCAGTGCCAAGTACAGCGAACCGGGGAAGGTGATTCGAGAGATGACGTAGTCCAGGTACTCAGCGGTTGGACGTCCAGCGCGAATACCAGGAATAAACCCACCGAACTTCTTCATGTCATCAGCAATATCAACGGGGTTGAAGGTGATGGCGACATAGAAGTAGGTGAAGAAGATGATCAAACCGCCGTATGCCAAGACGTAAAGCGGGTGGTCACCTTGAGTGAAGTTGTTCTGAATCCACTGTGACCAACCTGGCGGCAACTTGGTTGGATCTGCAGGTGCGACCAATTGGGTAAGCAAGACAGGCAAGTAAAGAAGCGATGAGGCGAAGATGACAGGGATAACGCCAGCCATGTTCAGCTTCATCGGCAGGTAGGTCGAGGTTCCGCCGTACATACGGCGTCCCACCATGCGCTTGGCGTACTGAACAGGGATGCGACGTTGTGCCTGCTCGACGAAGATGATGCCCGTGATGATGGCAATACCCACCACGACAACCACCAAGGTCACAAACAAGGACTTGGTCTTGTAGATCTGCCAGATTTGGCCCGGGAAGCCGGCAATGATCGAGGTAAAGATCAACAACGACATTCCATTACCGACACCGCGGTCAGTGATCAGCTCAGCAATCCACATGACCAAACCGGTTCCAGCAGTCATGACCAAGACCATCATGATGATGATGAACAACGACTGGTTCGGGATGATGTTTTCGTTACAGCCGACAATGAAGCGACCAGGCTCACGCGCAATCGAAATCAATGCGGTGGATTGAAGGACAGCCAATCCCAAGGTGAGGTAACGCGTGTACTGCGTGATCTTGGCCTGACCTGAGGGTCCCTCTTTTTTCAGGGTCTCAAGGCGCGGAATTACCACGGTTAAGAGTTGGAAGATGATGCTCGCTGTGATGTAAGGCAAGACGCCCAGCGCGAAGACCGTCAGCTGCAAGAGCGCGCCACCACTGAACAGGTTGATCAGACCATAAATGGAACTGTCACCCACACTGTTAACACAGGTCTGAATGGCTTCGTACGAAACACCAGGAGTTGGCGTGACAGAACCGAGTCGGAACAAACCGACCATGGCCAACACAAAGAGCAGCTTGCGTCGCAGGTCAGGCGTCTTGAACGCCGAGACGAATGCGTTAAGCACGCGGAGCCTCCTAGTTGATCTTCCTAGCCGTTGAACCCTATGGGGCACATGAGTTCAGGTACACAGTCCATGCCGAACTTAGGCCCTAGCCGAGCCAGAGTCCAGACTAGATCTGGGTAGCGGTACCGCCAGCGGCAATAATCTTGTCTTTTGCCGAGGCTGAGAACCGATTGGCCTCAATCTGCAAGGCAACGGTGATCTCGCCCGAACCCAAGATCTTGACCGGCTCGTCCTTGCGGACAGCGCCTGCCTTGACCAGGTCCTCAATGGTGACTTCGCCACCGGCTGGGAAGAGTTCGCCCAGCTTGTCGAGGTTGACCACTTGGTATTCAACGCGGAAGGGGTTGGTGAATCCGCGAAGCTTGGGAAGGCGCATGTGAAGGGGCATTTGGCCACCCTCGAAGCGTGCGGGGACTTGGTAGCGGGCCTTGGTTCCCTTGGTACCGCGACCAGCCGTCTTTCCCTTGCTGGCTTCACCACGACCCACACGGGTCTTGGCCTTGTGTGAACCTGGCGCTGGGCGCAGGTGATGGACTTTGAGCGTCATATCAGTCAACCTCCTCAACGGTCACGAGATGTCGGACCGTGTGGACCATGCCACGAATTTCGGGACGGTCTTCCTTAACGACTACATCACCAATGCGCTTGAGGCCAAGCGAGCGGAGAGTGTCGCGTTGGTTTTGCTTGCCACCGATCTTTGATCGGGTCTGCGTGACTTTCAATCGTGCCATGAGTTAGGCCCCCGTTCCAGCGGCCTGAGCTCGCAGCAAGGCCGCAGGAGCAACATCTTCGACAGGCAATCCGCGGCGGGCCGCAACTGCCTGTGGGCTTTCGAGCATGCGTAGGGCTGCCACGGTGGCGTGAACCACGTTGATGGCGTTGTCAGAACCCAAGGACTTGCTCAAGACATCGTGAACGCCAGCGCACTCAAGCACGGCACGCACTGGTCCACCGGCGATAACTCCGGTACCAGGTGAGGCCGGGCGCAAGAGAACTACGCCAGCAGCGGCTTCACCTTGAACACTGTGCGGGATGGTGCCCTGAATGCGGGGAACGGTGAAGAAGTTGCGCTTGGCTTCTTCGACACCCTTGGCAATCGCGGCCGGGACTTCCTTGGCCTTGCCATAACCCACACCAACTTGACCATTGCCGTCGCCGACAACAACCAGAGCGGTGAAACTAAAGCGACGTCCACCCTTAACCACCTTGGACACGCGGTTGATCGTTACCACGCGCTCGAGGTAAGCACTCTTTTCCGCGGCTGGTCCACGGCCATCACGACGGTCGCGGCGTTCGTTGCCGCCTGCAGCGCCTGCCATCAGTTGACCCTCGTTTCTGTAGTTGCTGAAGTCATCGTCATTAGAAGTCGAGACCTCCTTCGCGGGCGCCATCAGCCAAAGCTGCAACGCGTCCGGCGTAACGGTTTCCACCACGGTCAAACACGACCGTGCTGATGCCGGCGTCCTTGGCGCGCTGGGCGATGTTGCCACCCACAGAGCGAGCCTTGGCCGTCTTGTCGTCGCCACTTGCACGCAGGTCGGCTTCCATTGTGGATGCCGAAGCCAAGGTGCGACCAGCAACGTCGTCGACGATCTGCACGAAGAGGTGACGCGTAGAGCGCGTGACCACCAAGCGCGGACGGTCGGGGGTGCCGCTGACCTTCTTGCGAACGCGAATGTGGCGGCGGCGACGACCAATGGTCTTGGGGTTGGTGGGAGTACCACTCAACTTTACGGAGACAGCCATGGCTTACTTACCCGCCTTTCCGACCTTGCGGCGAACGACTTCACCTTGGTAACGCACGCCCTTACCCTTGTACGGGTCAGGCTTACGCAACTTGCGGATATTGGCGGACACTTCGCCCACACGCTGCTTGTTAATCCCACTGACGTGGAAGCGAGTGGGTGATTCCACCTCGAAGGAGATTCCTTCAGGAGCTTCAACAATGACCGGGTGGCTAAAGCCAAGAGCGAACTCAAGGTTGTTGCCAGCGGCGGCCACACGGTAACCAACGCCAACAATCTCCAGCGTCTTCTTGTAGCCCTCGGTGACACCCACGACCATGTTATTGATCAAAGTGCGCGACAGACCATGAAGCGAACGGTTGCGGCGGTCGTCATCGGGGCGTTCCACACCGATGGATCCGTCGTCATTGCGAACAACCTTGATGGGCTCAACGATGATCTCGCTCAAAGTTCCCTTGGGACCCTTGACCGTGACTTCTTGGCCGTCAACGTTGATTTCGACACCGTTAGGAATGGTGATCGGCATACGTCCAATACGTGACATTTCGATGACCTCCCGTTACCAGACGTAGGCGAGAACTTCTCCGCCTACACCCTGCTTAGCGGCCTGTCGGTCAGTCAAAAGACCGGACGAGGTCGAGATGATCGCAATGCCTAGGCCGCCAAGGACCTTAGGAAGTGCGGTGGACTTTGCGTACACGCGAAGACCGGGCTTGGAAACGCGCTTGATGCCGGCGATTGAACGCTCGCGGTTGGGGCCGTACTTCAGGTCAAGACGCAAGGTCTTGCCTACGCCGCCTTCAGCATCTTCCACGCTCCAGCTACCGATGTAACCCTCACGCTTGAGGATGTCGGCGACGTGCGTCTTGATGTTGCTTGATGGCATGAGAACGACGTCGTGGTACGCAGAGTTTGCGTTCCGGACGCGGGTCAGCATGTCCGCAATCGGGTCTGTCATGGTCATGTGCTTGGCCTCAAGGCCTTTCTCGTCGTGGTTTCCCCGCAGGGACCTTCGTCGTAGTGGTAGTTACCAGCTGCTCTTGGTGATGCCGGGGAGTTCGCCGCGGTGTGCCATCTCGCGAAGGCAGATACGGCACAAACCGAACTTGCGATACACAGCGTGCGGACGACCGCAACGATTGCATCGGGTGTAGCCGCGAACCTTGAACTTCGGCTTGCGCTCTGCCTTATTGACTAGGGCCTTCTTTGCCATATCAGTTCTCCTTGAAGGGAAAGCCCAGGCGGCGAAGCAGTGCCCGGCCCTCGTCGTCATTGATGGCCGTGGTCACGATGGTGATGTCCATTCCGCGAACTCGGTCAATCTTGTCTTGATCGATCTCGTGGAACATGGACTGTTCGGTGAGACCAAAGGTGTAGTTGCCGCGACCGTCAAAGTGCTTGGGAGACAAGCCACGGAAGTCACGGATACGAGGAAGCGCCACTGACAACAGGCGGTCCAAGAACTCCCACATGCGGTCGCCACGCAAGGTGGTGTGCGCGCCAATGGGCATTCCTTCACGCAACTTGAACTGCGCGATTGACTTGCGAGCCTTCGTCACGGTCGGCTTTTGGCCGGTGATGGCGGACAGGTCGCGGACGGCACCATCGATGAGCTTGGAGTCACGAGCGGCTTCACCCACACCCATGTTGACGACAATCTTGGTAACGGTGGGTACCTGCATGACGTTGGCGTACGAGAACTCTTCGCGCAAGGCGGGAGAGATCTCTTCGCGGTAGCGAAGCTTCAAACGCGGTGAGTTAGAAGTGTCAGTCATCAGATGTCCTTACCGGTTCGCTTTGAAATTCGCACGCTGCGCTCTTTGGTGCCGCCGTTGGGCAGCTCCACAGATTCCTTGCGGAAGCCAACGCGCGTAGGCTTCTTGGTCTCGGGGTCCACCAACATGACGTTGCTGACGTGGATCGGAGACTCAGTGGTGATGATCCCGCCTTGCTTGGAACCAAACTGCGTCTGCTCGACCTTGGTGTGACGCGTTACGCGGTTCACACCCTCGACCAGGAGCTTGTCGGTCTCGGGGAAGGCAGCAATGACCTTGCCCTGGAGACCCTTGTCGCGTCCTGAAATGACCTGTACGAGGTCGCCCTTTTTGATGTTCATCAGAGCACCTCCGGCGCTAACGAAATGATCTTCATGAACTTCTTGTCGCGAAGTTCACGGCCGACTGGACCAAAGATGCGGGTACCACGAGGCTCACCATCGCCCTTGAGGATGACGGCAGCGTTCTCGTCGAACTTGATGTACGAACCATCGGGACGACGACGCTCCTTGGTGGTGCGAACGATGACTGCCTTGACGACGTCACCCTTCTTCACACCGCCACCGGGGATGGCGTCCTTGACTGTGGCGACGATGACGTCACCGATACCGGCATAACGCCGACCCGAACCGCCGAGAACGCGGATGCACAAGATTTCCTTGGCACCGGTGTTGTCGGCGACGCGAAGCCGCGACTCCTGCTGGATCACGATTACTCCTGATGTGTCTGCTGGTTCTCTTACCGAGCCTGGCGGAACGGACGGGTGGGTGTTACTTGGCCTTTTCGAGAATTTCAACCACTCGCCAGCGCTTGGTGGCTGAGAGTGGGCGGGTTTCCATGATCAAGACGCGGTCGCCGATACCGGCAGCGTTGTCTTCATCGTGGGCCTTGAGCTTGTTGGTACGGCGAACGACCTTGCTGTACACCGCGTGCTTGAAGCGGTCTTCAACAGCGACGACGACGGTCTTATCCATCTTGTCGCTGACGACCAGACCTTCGCGCACCTTGCGGTCTGTGCGATCGATGCTGTTTTCACTCATGCTGCACCGCCTTCGTAGGAGGTAATGCCGAGCTCGCGCTCACGCATGATGGTGTAAATCCGCGCAATGTCCTTGCGGACTGAACGCAGACGTCCATGACTTTCAAGCTGACCAGTGGCCGCTTGAAACCTAAGGTTGAACAGTTCTTCCTTCGATTCGCGCAACTTGATGACCAATCCTTCGTCATCGAGCTCGCGGATCTCAGTAATACTGGCGTTGACGGCCATTTATGCCTCACCTGCCTCGCGCCGAATAATTCGGCACTTCATTGGAAGCTTGTGCACGGCGCGGGTCAAAGCTTCTTTCGCCACCTTCTCGTTGGGGAAAGACAACTCGAACATCACGCGTCCGGGCTTAACGTTGGCCACCCACCATTCGGGTGAACCCTTACCAGAACCCATGCGGGTTTCAGCAGGCTTCTTGGTCAACGGACGGTCTGGATAAATAGTGATCCAGACCTTGCCACCACGACGGATGTGACGCGTGATCGCAATACGAGCAGCCTCAATCTGACGGTTGGTGACATAAGCCGGCTCAAGGGCTTGAATGCCCCATTCGCCGAAAACTACGCGAGTACCACCAGAAGCTGCACCGTGACGATCCGGGCGGTGCTGCTTGCGGTACTTCACTTTGCGAGGAATCAACATGTCATGCCCCCTCAGTGGTTTCAGTAACAACAACAGGAGCAGCTTCGGTAACCACTGCTACGGACTCAGCAGATTCCGAGGTGATGACAGCTTCGGCTTCGGTGCGACGTGGACGACCACCGGTGCGAGGGGTCGAGGGACGGCCGCGACTAGCAGCGCGCTCCAAGGCTTCCTTCTGGGCACGCTCTGCACGGCCACCGATGAGGTCACCCTTGTAGATCCACACCTTGACACCAATGCGACCGAAGGTGGTACGCGCCTCATAGAAGCCGTAGTCGATATCGGCACGCAGGGTGTGCAGCGGCACACGACCTTCGCGGTAGAACTCCGAGCGTGACATTTCAGCGCCACCCAAACGGCCAGACACCTGAACTCGGATGCCCTTGGCACCAGACTTCATGGTCCCTTGCATGGACTTACGCATGGCACGACGGAACGAAACTCGGCTGGACAGTTGCTCAGCAACACCCTGGGCCACAAGTTGTGCGTCAATCTCAGGGTTCTTGACCTCAAGAATGTTCAACTGGACCTGCTTGCCGGTGAGCTTTTCCAGGTCGCCACGAATGCGGTCTGCTTCGGCTCCACGACGACCAATGACGATGCCTGGGCGTGCGGTGTGGATGTCCACGCGAACGCGATCACGGGTGCGCTCGATTTCGACGCGAGAAATTCCGGCGCGCTCCATGCCCTTAGTCATGAGTTCGCGGATGGCGACGTCTTCCTTGATGTAGTCGCGGTAACGCTGACCTACAGCACTGCTGTCAGCAAACCAACGCGACCGAAACTCGGAAGTAATTCCAAGTCGGAAGCCATGGGGGTTAACTTTCTGGCCCACTAGCTGGTCCCACCCTTCGATTGATCAACCGAAGCAACAACAACGGTGATGTGGCTGGTGCGCTTACGGATGCGGTACGCACGGCCTTGGGCGCGCGGACGGAAACGCTTCATGGTCGGGCCTTCGTCAACGTAGGCCTCCGACACGATCAGGGTCGCGGGGTTGATGCGCAAGTTGTTCTCTGCGTTGGCCACCGCGCTAGCGAGGACCTTTCCCACGGGCTCGCTTGCAGCCTGAGGGGCGAACCGCAGAATTGCTGCAGCATCGGCCGCCGGAAGGCCACGAATCAGGTCAACGACCCGTCGTGCCTTCATGGGCGTAACGCGGACGTACCGCGCCTGGGCCCTGGCTTCCATGTCTTACTCCTGACTCGTGTGTGAACTGAACTCTTGATGTAAACGCTGTTTAGCGGTTACGAGACTTTCGGTCGTCCTTGATGTGGCCGCGGAAGGTACGGGTGGGAGCAAACTCACCGAGTTTGTGACCAACCATGGATTCCGTGACAAAAACCGGCACGTGCTTGCGACCATCGTGAACGGCCATGGTGTGGCCGAGCATGGCAGGCACGATCATGGAGCGGCGCGACCACGTCTTGATGACGTTCTTCGTGCCAGCCTCGTTCTGAGCGTCGACCTTCTTCATCAGATGGTCGTCGACGAACGGACCCTTTTTCAAACTGCGAGGCATGAACTAGTACTCCTAGCGCTTCTTGTTCGACTTGCGGCGACGGACGATGTACTTGTCACTTGCTTTGTTCTTCTTACGGGTACGGCCTTCGGCTTGTCCCCAAGGACTGACTGGGTGACGACCACCGGAGGTCTTACCTTCACCACCACCGTGTGGGTGGTCAACCGGGTTCATAGCCACACCACGAACGGTTGGGCGCTTGCCCTTCCAACGCATACGGCCGGCCTTACCCCAGTTGATGTTGGATTGTTCGGCGTTGCCGACTTCTCCCACAGTGGCGCGGTTACGCACATCCACGTTGCGGATTTCGCCAGAGGGCAGACGCAACTGAGCGAAGCGACCTTCCTTGGCGACGAGCTGCACGCTGGCCCCAGCTGAACGAGCCAGCTTGGCGCCGCCACCGGGACGCAATTCAATAGCGTGAATCACGGTACCGACGGGGATATTACGCAAAGGCAAGTTGTTTCCGGGCTTGATGTCGGCGGTGGGACCACTTTCGATCTTGTCGCCTTGAGCCACCTTGTTCGGGGCAATGATGTAACGCTTCTCGCCATCGGCGTAGTGCAGCAAAGCAATACGCGCGGTGCGGTTGGGGTCGTACTCAATGTGAGCAACGGTGGCGGGAACGCCATCCTTGTCCGCACGACGGAAGTCAATAACACGGTAGGCACGCTTGTGGCCGCCACCTTGGTGACGGGTAGTGATCCGACCGGTGTTGTTACGTCCACCCTTGCTGTGCAGCGGGCGCACCAACGACTTCTCCGGCTGAGACCGCGTGATCTCAGCGAAGTCGGCAACACTTGAGCCACGACGGCCTGGTGTTGTCGGCTTGTACTTACGGATACCCATGGTGTTTTCCCTTAATCGTTAGGTGAGTCGGTCCTTAGGAGACCGGCCCTCCGAAAATGTCGATGCGCTGACCTGGTGTGACACTGACAATCGCGCGCTTAGTGGCTGCACGGCGGCCAAATCCTGACCTCGTACGGATGCGCTTGCCCTGACGGTTGGCAGTGTTAACCGACACGACAGTGACGTTGAAAACCTGCTCAACGGCGATCTTGATCTGAGTCTTGTTGGCCCGAGGGTCAACCAAGAAGGTGTACTTGTTCTCGTCAAGAAGGCTGTAGCTCTTCTCGGAGACCACGGGCGCAAGCAAAATGTCGCGCGGATCAGCGATTCTCATGCGTCGCTCCCATCAATCTCAGACTCGGATGCGACAGCCTTGACGGACTTGCCGCGAGGTGCTCCATCAAGGAAGGTGTCAATCGACGCCTTGGTGAAGACCACGTCGTCACTGATCAGGACGTCGTAGGTGTTCAACTGATCTGGAGTGATCAAGTGAATGTTGACCAGGTTGCGCAATGAACGCCACGAGGTTTCCTCGCTACGGTCCAAGACAACCAGGATGTTCTTACGCTCGGTCAAGTTGCTGATCGCGCCAAGAGCTTCCTTGGTCGAAGGTGCGCTGCCATCAATGAATGACGTCAGGACGTGGACGCGACCATTACGAGCGCGATCCGACAAAGCCCCACGCAAAGCGGCGGCCTTCATCTTCTTGGGGGTGCGCTGGCTGTAGTCACGAGGCTGAGGTCCGTGCACCACTCCACCACCGGCGAACTGAGGGGCGCGGATCGAACCCTGACGGGCACGACCAGTTCCCTTCTGTGCGTACGGCTTCTTACCACCACCGCGGACTTCGCCGCGAGTCTTGGTGGCGTGGGTGCCCTGACGAGCAGCAGCCAACTGAGCCACAACTACTTGGTGGATCAACGGAATGTTGACCGTCACATCAAAAATTTCCTCGGGCAGTTCAATGCTGCCCTTGCTCTCGCCCGTGGGGGTGCGCAAGTCAATGCTGGTCATCGTCACGCTCCCTTCACTGCGTTACGAACCAAGACGAGTCCGCCCTTGGGACCAGGGATTGCACCCTTTACCAAGACCAAGCCCTTTTCGGCGTCGATGGAGTGGACGGTCAGGCTCTGCGTGGTCTGACGATCGCCACCCATGCGGCCCGCCATGCGCATACCGCGGAACACGCGACCTGGGGTGGCGCAAGCGCCAATCGAACCAGGCTTGCGGTGGTTGCGGTGAGCACCGTGCGAGGAACTCACACCAGCGAAGCCGTGACGCTTCATCACACCGGCGTAGCCCTTGCCCTTGGTGGTACCGGTGACGTCAACGAGTTGACCGGCTTCAAAAACTTCAGCGGTGATTTCTTGACCCAGCTCGTACTCAGCAGCATCGTCGGTGCGCAATTCAACCAAGTGGCGACGAGGCGTAACCCCGGCCTTGGCGAAGTGTCCAGCAGCAGGCTTGTTGACCTTACGTGGGTCAATCGCGCCAAACGCCAGTTGCACAGCTGAGTAACCATCAACGTCAGGGGTACGAACCTGCGTTACAACGCATGGTCCGGCCGCAATGACCGTAACGGGGACGATCTTGTTGTTCTCGTCCCATACCTGGGTCATACCGAGCTTGGTGCCCAGCACTCCCTTGACCTGCCTGCTCATTGTCGTAGTCCCTTAGAGCTTGATCTCGATGTCGACACCAGCCGGAAGGTCGAGACGCATTAGCGAATCAACCGTCTTGGGCGTGGGGTCGAGAATGTCGATGAGACGCTTGTGCGTGCGCATCTCAAAGTGTTCGCGACTGTCCTTGTACTTGTGTGGTGAACGGATCACACAGAACACGTTCTTTTCCGTGGGCAACGGCACCGGGCCAGCGACCTTTGCACCAGTACGCGTCACCGTGTCAACGATTTTGCGCGCTGACGAATCGATGACCTCGTGGTCATAGGCCTTCAACCTGATGCGGATCTTTTGTCCCGCCATGGTGGCTACGTGTCCTTAACTGTGGTCCGGATAGTGCAGGGGGTGGATGGCCCGGGGCGCCAAGTGACTTGGCGCCCCGGAGTCATCACTTGAGGATCTTGGTAACTCGTCCAGCTCCCACGGTGCGGCCACCTTCGCGGATTGCGAAGCGAAGACCGTCCTCCATGGCGATGGGCTGAATCAAAGTGACCGTCATTTCGGTGTCGTCACCAGGCATGACCATCTCTTTGCCACCGGGCAGGTCCACAACACCGGTCACGTCAGTGGTCCGGAAGTAGAACTGCGGGCGGTAGTTGTTGAAGAACGGAGTGTGTCGACCACCCTCGTCCTTCGACAAGATGTAGACCGTGGCTTCGAACTCGGTGTGAGGCGTAACCGAACCAGGCTTACAAAGAACCTGGCCACGCTCGACGTCTTCACGCTTGGTTCCACGCAGCAGAACGCCAACGTTTTCACCAGCTTGACCTTCGTCGAGCAACTTGCGGAACATCTCAATACCGGTAACGGTGCTCTTCTGAGTGTCTTCGCGGATGCCGATGATCTCGACTTCCTCGTTGACCTTGACGATTCCACGCTCGATACGACCGGTGACAACCGTTCCACGACCAGTGATCGTGAAGACGTCTTCAACGGGCATCAAGAAGGGCTTGTCAACGTCGCGCTCGGGGGTCGGGATCGAAGCGTCGACAGCGTTCATCAGCTCAATGATCTTCTCGCCCCAGGCAGCGTCGCCTTCAAGAGCCTTGAGGGCCGAAACGCGGATGACAGGAATGTCATCGCCAGGGAATTCGTATTGGTTGAGCAATTCACGGACTTCGAGTTCCACGAGCTCGAGGATTTCCTCGTCATCAACCATGTCCGACTTGTTCAAGGCAACCACGATCGCGGGGACACCCACCTGGCGGGCCAAGATGACGTGCTCCTTGGTCTGAGGCATGGGGCCGTCGGTTGCTGCAACCACGAGGATTGCGCCGTCCATCTGGGCGGCACCGGTGATCATGTTCTTGATGTAGTCAGCGTGGCCAGGGCAGTCGACGTGTGCGTAGTGACGCGCCTCAGTCTGGTACTCCACGTGAGCAATCGAAATGGTGATACCGCGTTGGCGCTCTTCCGGCGCCTTGTCAATTTGGTCAAACGGCGTGAATGGGTTCACGTCCGGGTACCGGTCATGCAGCACCTTGGTGATCGCTGCGGTAAGAGTGGTCTTACCGTGGTCGATGTGGCCAACGGTGCCGATGTTGACGTGCGGCTTAGTCCGTTCAAACTTTGCCTTCGCCACTGCGTCCTCCTCGGGACTTGATCTTCACGCCGTACGACGTCTGATTGATAGTGCGGGTAGTGCAAGTTGAGGCGGGTGCCTCAACCCTTGTTTCCGGGGTTATTCGCCCCGAGCCTTAGCGATGATTTCCAGCGAGACGTTCTTAGGAACTTCTGCGTAGGAATCAAATTGCATGGAGTAACTTGCGCGGCCTTGGGTCTTGCTTCGTAGATCTCCCACATAGCCGAACATCTCTGACAGCGGGACAACAGCGGTGACCACGCGTACGCCGGCCCGCTCATCCATCGCCTGAATTTGTCCACGACGTGAGTTGAGGTCACCAATGACTTCACCCATGAAGTCCTCTGGGGTGGTCACCTCAACAGCCATGACTGGTTCCATGATCACTGGGTCTGCGCGACGAGCTGCATCCTTGAACGCCATGGATCCGGCGATCTTGAAGGCAAGTTCTGAAGAGTCAACATCGTGGTAAGCGCCATCTTGCAAAGTGACCTTGACATCGACCAATGGGTAACCGGCGAGCACACCGAACTCCATGGCCTCTTGGCAACCCTGGTCAACGGAAGGGATGTATTCACGGGGAACACGACCACCGGTAACAGCGTTGACGAATTCGTAACCGCCCTCTTCGCCCGCAGGCTCGATGTCGATGATCACGCGCGCGTACTGACCTGAACCACCGGTCTGCTTCTTGTGCGTGTACTCGACCTTGGCCACGGCCTTACGGATCGTCTCGCGGTAAGCAACCTGTGGCTTACCAACGTTGGCTTCAACCTTGAACTCGCGACGCATGCGGTCAACGAGGACGTCGAGGTGAAGCTCGCCCATTCCGGCGATGATGGTCTGACCGGTTTCTTCATCGGTGCGGACCTGGAAGGTGGGGTCTTCTTCAGCAAGACGCTGAATAGCCGTACCCAACTTCTCCTGGTCACCCTTGGTCTTGGGCTCGATCGCCACGTGGATAACCGGGGCTGGGAAGGTCATGGATTCGAGAACGACAGGGTTGCTCGGGTCACACAAGGTTTCGCCTGTGGTGGTGTCCTTGAGTCCCATAACAGCCACGATGTGACCGGCACCCATGCTTGGGATTTCCTCGCGCTTGTTGGCGTGCATCTGGTAAATCTTGCCGATGCGCTCCTTGCGGCCCTTCACACTGTTGAGCACCTGTGTTCCGGATTCAAGAACGCCGGAGTAGATGCGCAGGTAGGTGAGCTTGCCCAAGTGCGGGTCGGTCATGATCTTGAACGCAAGCGCGGCGAAGGGCTCAGACTCTTCTGGCTTGCGCTCGATGATGACTTCCTCGTCGTTGACCTTGTGGCCTTCAACGGCACCAATGTCGAGAGGGGAAGGAAGGTAGCGAACCACGGCATCGAGCATGGGCTGAACACCCTTGTTCTTAAACGCGGTGCCACACAGAACGGGGTTGAGCTTGTTGCCCAGAGTTGCGCGACGAATCGCAGCAATTAGATCGGCTTCTGCCGGCTCGGCACCATCAAGCTCAAGGAACAATTCAGCAAACTCGTCATCAGCGTCAGCCAACGTCTCGATGAGCAATTCGCGACCTTGAGCAGCTTCATCAGCCAGGTCAGCGGGGATCTCTTCGACTGCATAGTCTTCACCGAGCTTGGTCTCACCGCGCCAGGTCAACGCCTTCATGCCGACGAGGTCAACCACGCCGACGAAGTCGCCTTCAGCGCCAATGGGGACCTGCAGGACCAATGGGGTGGCGTTCAGTCGCGAAACAATCATGTCCACGCAGCGCTGGAATTCAGCACCCGTGCGGTCCAGCTTGTTCACGAAGCAAATGCGGGGGACGTCGTACTTGTCGGCCTGGCGCCACACGGTCTCTGACTGCGGCTCCACACCGGCTACACCATCAAAAACGGCCACGGCTCCGTCGAGGACGCGAAGCGAGCGCTCCACTTCCACCGTGAAGTCCACGTGGCCGGGGGTATCAATGATGTTAATGACGTGGTCATCCCACTGACAGGTTGTGGCAGCGGAGGTAATGGTGATTCCGCGCTCTTGTTCCTGCTCCATCCAGTCCATGGTGGCTGCGCCATCGTGAACTTCACCGATCTTGTAGTTGATACCGGTGTAAAAAAGAATGCGCTCAGTCGTGGTGGTTTTGCCCGCGTCGATATGCGCCATGATCCCGATGTTGCGAACCATGGAGAGGTCGATAGCGGTTGACGTAGTCACGCGTTCGTCTCCTTGACTGAGTACTTAACTAGCTAATGGATAGGGGAAGGAATTACCAGCGGTAGTGAGCAAAGGCCTTGTTGGACTCAGCCATCTTGTGCGTGTCTTCACGCTTCTTGACACTGGCGCCGAGTCCATTGCTGGCGTCAAGAATTTCGTTCATCAAACGTTCGGTCATCGTCTTTTCACGACGTGCGCGTGAATAGTTGATCAACCAACGAAGAGCAAGGGTGGTGCTGCGGCCGGCCTTGACTTCAACCGGAACCTGGTAGGTGGCGCCACCAACACGACGGCTACGCACTTCCAAGGTGGGCTTGACGTTGTCAAGAGCACGCTTCAGCGTCACAACCGGGTCAGTACCGGTCTTTTCGCGGCAGCCTTCAAGGGCGCCGTACACAATGGCTTCAGCCGTTGACTTCTTGCCATCGAGCAAAATCTTGTTGACCAACTGCGTAACCAGCGTTGACTGGAATACGGGGTCGATGATGATGGGGCGCTTGGGAGCTGGACCCTTACGTGGCATTAGCCCTTCTCCTTCTTCGCGCCGTAGCGACTACGCGCTTGCTTACGGTTCTTCACACCTTGGGTGTCGAGTGATCCACGCACAACCTTGTAGCGGACACCGGGAAGGTCCTTCACACGACCACCGCGAACCAACACGATGGAGTGTTCTTGCAAGTTGTGACCAACACCAGGGATGTAAGCAGTGACTTCAACTCCACTGGACAAACGCACACGTGCAACCTTGCGCAACGCGGAGTTCGGCTTCTTAGGAGTGGTCGTGTAGACACGAGTGCACACACCACGACGCTGAGGGCTGCCCTTAAGCGCGGGTGTTTTGGTCTTTGAGACCTTGTCCTGCCGGCCCTTGCGGACTAGCTGTTGGATCGTTGGCACCGATGTTGTCCTTTTCGTGAAGTGCTGCACTTGGTGTTCGGTGTGCTTGCTTTGCCTCGTTCACTCCGGCCCACGCGGTCGGGTGTGTCGGAATGCGCGAACGCACAACAACTCATCCAAAACACAGGAGAGGTATTGCGAATCAGAGGCGGGTTGCGGGGAAGCCCACGTCGCTGCTGACTTGCAATTCTGATGCGACCAAACCCTCAAAAGGGCACTTTCACATCAGCGGTCCCGAGGCATCTCAGGCACGGCGGTGAACTGTACCGGAGTGCACTTGGCGGGGTCCGAGGCGGGGGTCAATTAAGGGGATTTGGTCCCCTTTGACCTTCCGCCATCCCGTCTGGTTAATCCCGAGGGTCAACCGTCGAGCCCGCTGGTTATGGCTCGGTCGAAAAATAGGGCATATCAGGACAAAAGGTCCATTAATCCGGCCTAGCGAACCATCACGAGCGGGCCAGCACCTGCATCAGGTCCTGCCAAGCCGTAACGAAGGCCTGGGCCCCTTGCTCCTGCAGCTCCACACCCAGCGCCGGGACGTCAATCCCCTGCTTAGCAAAGGCCGCCAAGACCGCCTGGCTAGTACCGCCTGATCCATCAAGGATGCGGCCCACTCGACCATGATCGGCAAAGGCCTGGAGCGTGGCATCGGGCATGGTGTTGATGGTGTTGGGCGCAATCAGCCCTTCGACGTACACGGTGTCAGATGCCGAGGGGTCCTTGGTGGATGTGCTGGCAAAGAGCAGACGTTGCGGCCGACCTCCAGAGGTAGCGATGGTCTGTTGCGTCGTGTCGTTGAGCATCTGGACGTACGCGTGGTGAACGCTCTCCCCCACAGCCAAAGCCAACTTTCCAGTGAGCTCGGCTGGCACTCGACCAACCACTGCTGCGTCCCACCGCGAGATGAACACCGAAGCAACCGATGCGACATCAGCATCTAAACCCTCACCGATTCGGCGCGTAATACCGCGTTGATAAGCAGCCACGCAATCGAGGTACTGCTGTAACGAAAACAACAAAGTGACGTTGACTGGAATACCTCGGTAAATGGCTTCCTCTACGGCCGGAAGCCCTTGTGGCGTACCAGGAATCTTGATGAAGACATTGGGACGAGCCAACCGCTGGTGCACCTCAACTGCTGCCTCAATCGTGCTCTGCGCGTCATAGGCCAACAACGGTGATACTTCAAGCGAGACCCATCCGTCGACTCCGTCGGTGCGTGCATGCACATCGGCGAACACATCCGCGGCCGCTTGCAAATCTTCGATAGCTAGCTGTATGAACAACTCTTCTGGCGACGAAGTTTTGGCAGCAGCAATGGCTGTCTGGTAATCAGAAGTTTCGGTAAAGGCTTTTTGGAAAATTGAAGGATTGGACGTCAACCCGGTCACTGACAACTCATCCACGTAGCGCTGTAGCTCGCCCGAGCCCAGCATTCCTCGCGTGATGTTGTCGAGCCAAATACTTTGACCGGCGTTCTGCAGGGATTGAGTGGGGCGCATGTCCGACAGGCTACCGATGAGTCGGGGATCTTGGTGCAGGCCTCAGTACGATCAACTCACCTGCCCACTCGCGCCAAGGACACCGATGAACCCATCCGACATTGAAAAGCAGGCTGCTGCCGTAGCCGCTGCCGAGCTCGTCGAAAGCGGCATGCAGCTGGGATTAGGCACCGGATCTACGGTCGCGTTCTTGCTTCAAGCCTTGGCAGATCGCGCCATTGATGTCGAGTGCGTCTCCACATCGCCCCAAACCGAAAAGATCGCTCGAGAGCTGGGGCTGAACGTTTCTTCTTTCGCCGGCCTCGAGGGGGTGGCTCATCTGGACATGGCCATCGATGGTGCTGACCAAGTTGATCCGGCTGGCTGGATCATCAAAGGTGGCGGCGCTGCTCATACGCGGGAAAAGTGTGTGGCGGCAGCGGCCGACCGATTCATCGTCATCGTGTCCAGCGACAAACTCGTTCCTGCACTCACCGCTCCCTTGCCGTTGGAACTCTTGGACTACGGCTTGGCGGCGACCTTGCGGGCCTTAGGAACGGTGTCCTTACGCGATGTACCCCGCAGTCCTGATGGCGGAGTCATCGCCGATTGGCTGGGATCGCTCAATGACCCGGCTTCTTTGGCCGCTCGGCTATCGGCCACTCCTGGCGTGATTGATCACGGACTGTTTAGCCCAGACATGACGGAGCGCGTGGTAGTTGCCGAAGGCACCACCACGCGCCACATCATGATTAACGCTTAATTACTACCGCGGAAACTGAAACTCATCCAGCGGCACGGCTTCACCTGATCCGCGACCGAAGTTCGAGTAGTCGTAATCAGCGAAGTTCTGCATCACTGAGTAGACCGCATTCTTGGCTTCCTCAGTTGGCTCGACCTTCACATCGCGGTAACGCTGCAATCCGGTGCCAGCTGGGATCAGCTTGCCCAAGATCACGTTTTCCTTCAGACCAACCAGCGGGTCAGACTTGGCGTTGATCGCCGCGTCGGTGAGCACGCGAGTGGTCTCCTGGAAGGAAGCCGCTGACAACCATGATTCGGTGGCCAGTGATGCCTTGGTGATACCCATGAGCTCGGGACGACCCGAGGCAGGAGTTCCGCCGTCAGCAACCACAGCACGGTTGACCCGCTCAAAGGCAGCGCGCTCAACGAGTTCACCAGGCAGGTACTCGGTGCTTCCGCCTTCGATGATCGTGATGCGACGCAGCATTTGACGCACGATGACTTCAATGTGCTTGTCGTGAATCGATACACCCTGTGAGCGGTACACCTCTTGCACTTCAGCAGCCAAGTGGAGTTGAACTTCACGCATACCTTGAATACGCAGAACCTGCTTGGGGTCCTTGGCACCAACGATGAGGAGTTCACCAACATCCACGTGAGCGCCATCAGCGACCAAGAGGCGGGCACGGCGCGAGGTGATGTGCTCGATCTCTTCCGATCCATCATCAGGAACGATCGTGATCTTGCGGGTGCGCTCGAGTTCTTCGATGCGCACGCGTCCAGCAACTTCGCTGATCGGTGCCACACCACGAGGAGTGCGAGCTTCAAACAGCTCCACCACACGAGGCAGACCGTGCGTGATGTCTTCACCAGCCACACCACCGGTGTGGAAGGTACGCATTGTCAGCTGGGTGCCGGGCTCACCAATGGACTGAGCGGCGATGATGCCAACGGCTTCACCCACGTCAACCAACTTGCCGGTGGCCAACGAACGGCCGTAGCAACGTGCACAGATACCGATTTCGGCTTCACAGGTCAGCACCGAGCGAGCACGAACCTCGGTCACACCCTTGGCGACCAACTCGGCCAGCAACGGTGCGGACAGGTCCTCGCCGGCCTTGGCCAACGTGGTGCGCTCGACCTTGACATCTTCGGCCAACCAGCGACCGACGACCGAGGATTCGAGGTTCTCGATCTCGCGAACGACACCGTCCTTGCCAACCTCAGCGATAGGCAGCTTCAGGCCGCGCTCTGAACCACAGTCATCTTCGCGAACAATCACATCTTGTGAAACGTCCACCAAACGACGGGTCAGGTAACCGGAGTCGGCCGTACGCAACGCGGTGTCAGCCAGACCCTTACGGGCACCGTGGGTCGAGATGAAGTACTCGAGCACCGACAGACCTTCACGGAAGTTGGCCTTAATCGGACGCGGGATGATTTCACCCTTGGGGTTAGCCACAAGTCCACGCATACCGGCGATCTGACGCACCTGCATCATGTTTCCGCGAGCACCAGAGTTGACCATCATCCACACCGGGTTGGTGGCCGAACGCTTGAAGTTTTCTTCCATGGCGGTAGAGACTTCGTTGGTAGCACGCGTCCAGATTTCAATGAGTTCCTGACGTCGCTCATCGTCACTGATCAAACCGCGGGAGTACTGCTTTTCGACCTTGTCGGCTTCGACTTCGTGGGCTTCCAAAATGCCGGCCTTGGCCGTAGGAGCAACCACGTCATCAATCGAAATGGTGACACCCGAGCGGGTAGCCCAGTGGAAGCCGATGCTCTTGAGTGCATCCAAGGTCGCAGCAACCTGTGACTTGGCGTAGCGCTCACACAACTCGTTCACGATGGCGCCGAGCTTCTTCTTGTCGACCACACCATCGAAGTAGGGGAAGTCGGCCGGAAGGGTTTCATTGAACAAGGCGCGACCAAGCGTGGTCTCAATGCGCAATGGCTGACCAGGCTCCCAGCCCTCAGGAGCAGTTGCCCCCACGGCAGGAACAGCGTCATCAAAGCGGATGTGCACGCGCGCTTGGAGGTCAAGGTCACCGCGGTCGTAGGCCATGATGGCTTCCGACACGGTGCCGAAGGCACGACCGGTACCAGGAGCGTTCTCCTTTTCACCGGTGAGGAAGTAGATGCCCAGCACCATGTCCTGCGTTGGTGAGGTAATCGGACGACCGTTCGCCGGCGACAAAATGTTGTTGCTCGAGAGCATCAGGATGCGCGCTTCGGCCTGAGCCTCAGCTGACAACGGCAGGTGCACCGCCATCTGGTCACCGTCGAAGTCGGCGTTGAAGGCAGTACAGACCAAGGGGTGAATCTGGATGGCCTTACCTTCAACCAACTGCGGTTCGAATGCCTGAATACCCAAGCGGTGCAGCGTAGGTGCACGGTTCAACAGCACTGGGTGCTCAGCGATGATTTCTTCGAGAACGTCCCACACGACCGGACGTGCACGCTCAACCATGCGCTTGGCGCTCTTGATGTTTTGGGCGTGGTTGAGGTCAACCAAGCGCTTCATCACGAACGGCTTGAACAGTTCCAACGCCATCTGCTTAGGCAGACCACACTGGTGCAGCTTGAGCTGAGGACCAACCACGATGACCGAACGGCCCGAGTAGTCCACGCGCTTTCCGAGCAGGTTCTGGCGGAAACGACCCTGCTTGCCCTTGAGCATGTCCGAGAGCGACTTCAGCGGGCGGTTGCCAGGTCCAGTGACCGGACGACCACGACGACCGTTGTCGAACAAAGCGTCAACCGCTTCTTGCAGCATGCGCTTTTCGTTGTTCACGATGATCTCGGGGGCACCGAGGTCAAGCAGACGCTTCAAACGGTTGTTGCGGTTGATCACACGACGGTAGAGGTCGTTGAGGTCAGAGGTGGCAAAACGTCCACCATCAAGTTGCACCATCGGACGCAGGTCCGGCGGGATGACAGGAACGCAGTCCAAGACCATGCCCGCGGGGCTATTGGTCGTGGTGAGGAATGCGGTAACGACCTTGAGGCGCTTAAGGGCGCGGGTCTTCTTTTGTCCCTTGCCGTTCTGCACGATGTCGCGGAGCTTCTCAGATTCGGCTTCCAGGTCAAAGGTTTCAAGGCGACGCTGGATGGCAGCAGCACCCATGCCACCTTCGAAGTAGCGACCAAAACGATCGCGCATTTCGCGATACAACATTTCGTCGCCTTCAAGGTCTTGAACCTTCAAGGTCTTGAAGCGGTCGAAAACGCGATCAATACGGTCGATCTCGTTGTCGGCACGACGGCGAACCGCTGCCATCTCGCGCTCTGCACCTTCGCGCACCTTGCGGCGAACATCGGCCTTGGCGCCTTCGGCTTCCAACTCAGCGAGGTCAGATTCGAGCTTCTTCGAACGCTCGTTGATGTCGACATCGCGCTGCTTGGCGATCTTTTCCTTCTCGAGCGCGATCTTCTTCTCGTGGTTAGGAAGATCCTCGTGACGAGCGTCTTCGTCCACGCTGGTGATCATGTAAGCCGCGAAGTAGATGACCTTTTCCAAGTCCTTAGGAGCAAGGTCGAGGAGGTAGCCCAAACGGGAAGGAACACCCTTGAAGTACCAGATGTGAGTTACTGGAGCAGCAAGTTCGATGTGACCCATGCGCTCACGACGAACCTTGGCGCGGGTGACTTCAACACCGCAACGCTCACAGATGATGCCCTTGAAGCGCACTCGCTTGTACTTACCGCAGTAGCACTCCCAGTCGCGAGTCGGTCCGAAGATCTTCTCGCAGAACAAGCCATCCTTCTCAGGCTTGAGGGTGCGGTAGTTGATGGTCTCAGGCTTCTTAACTTCGCCATGCGACCACAAGCGGATGTCATCGGCAGTAGCTAGGCCGATGCGCAGCTCGTCGAAGAAGTTGACGTCAAGCACGTGGATCCTTCTTTCTTTTGTCTTTGGGGGTGTAAGGCGATGGCGGGGCCGGCCTTACACCTCCTCGACGCTGCTGGGCTCGCGACGGGAAAGGTCAATGCCGAGTTCTTCGGCTGCACGGAAGACGTCGTCATCTGTGTCACGCATCTCGATGGACTGTCCGTCGCTGGACAACACCTCGACGTTGAGTGCGAGCGACTGCATTTCCTTGACCAACACCTTGAATGACTCAGGGATGCCAGGTTCTGGAATGTTTTCGCCCTTGACGATGGCTTCGTAAACCTTGACGCGTCCAAGGACGTCGTCCGACTTGATCGTGAGAAGTTCCTGAAGTGCGTAAGCAGCTCCATAGGCCTCAAGCGCCCACACTTCCATCTCACCAAAGCGCTGACCACCGAACTGTGCCTTACCACCCAGCGGCTGCTGCGTGATCATGGAGTACGGGCCGGTTGAACGAGCGTGAATCTTGTCGTCAACCAAGTGGAGCAGCTTCAAGATGTAGATGTAACCAACGGAGATCGGAGCCTTGAAGGGCTCGCCGCTACGACCATCGAACAACATGGCCTTACCGGATCCGTCAATCATGTGTTCGCCATCACGGTTAGCGATCGTGGAAGCAAGAAGTCCGGTGATCTCTTCTTCCCGAGCACCGTCGAAGACTGGTGTGGCAACGTTGGTGCCAGGAGCACCTTCGGCAGCACCAATGTCGACCAAGCGGTTTTGCCAGTCGCCCTCAGATGCTTCGACCTTCCAGCCAGTCTTAGCGACCCAACCCAAGTGGGTTTCCAAAACCTGACCGACGTTCATACGTCCAGGAACACCCAGTGGGTTCAAGACGATGTCGACGGGGGTTCCATCAGCCAAGAACGGCATGTCTTCAGCGGGCAGGATCTTGGAGATAACACCCTTGTTGCCGTGGCGGCCAGCAAGTTTGTCACCGTCTTGGATCTTGCGCTTCTGGGCGATGTAAACGCGAACCAGTTGGTTAACGCCCGGTGGGAGTTCATCACCGTTCTCGTGATCAAACACGCGAATGTCGATGATCTTGCCGGACTCACCGTGCGGAACCTTCAACGAGGTGTCGCGCACTTCACGAGCCTTCTCGCCAAAGATGGCGCGCAACAAACGCTCTTCTGGTGTGAGCTCGGTTTCACCCTTAGGCGTGACCTTGCCGACCAAAACGTCACCAGGAACAACTTCGGCACCGACGCGGATGATTCCACGCTCGTCGAGGTCCTTGAGGATTTCTTCGGAGACGTTAGGAATGTCTCGCGTGATCTCCTCTGGGCCCAACTTGGTGTCGCGGGCATCAATTTCGTATTCCTCAATGTGAATTGAGGAGAGAACGTCGTCTTGGACCAAACGCTGGTTCAAGATGATGGCGTCTTCGTAGTTGTGGCCTTCCCAAGGCATGAATGCCACGAGCAGGTTCTTACCAAGAGCCATTTCGCCGTTATCAGTGCACGGACCGTCAGCAATGACTTGACCAGATTCGATGCGATCGCCTTCCGAGACGATGACCTTCTGGTTGTAGCTCGTGCCCTGGTTCGAGCGACGGAACTTAGCCAACTTGTACGTGGTGTAGGTGGCGTCATCGTTAGCAACTTCAACATGGTCGGCGCTGACTTCAGCGACAACACCACTGGAAGTGGCAACAACAACATCACCAGCATCCTTAGCGGCGCGGTATTCCATACCCGTTCCAACCAGAGGAGCCTCAGCGCGCAACAACGGCACTGACTGACGCATCATGTTGGATCCCATGAGCGCACGGTTTGCATCGTCGTGCTCAAGGAACGGAATCATCGCCGTAGCAACGGACACCATCTGACGAGGTGAAACGTCCATGTAGTCCACGTCGTTGGGCTCGATGTACTCGACTTCGCCACCCTTACGACGAACCAAGACGCGGTCCTCGGAGAAGGAACTTGACGCATCCAAAGGCGCGTTGGCCTGAGCAATAACGTGGAGGTCTTCTTCGTCTGCGGTCAGGTAATCGATCTGGTCGGTGACCTTGCCCTTCTTCACCTTGCGGTACGGAGTCTCGATAAAACCAAACTCGTTGACGCGGGCAAAGGTAGAAAGCGAACCAATCAGACCAATGTTTGGTCCTTCTGGAGTTTCAATCGGGCACATGCGGCCGTAGTGAGATGGGTGCACGTCGCGGACTTCGAAGCCAGCGCGCTCACGCGACAAACCACCGGGGCCAAGGGCCGAAAGACGACGCTTGTGGGTCAGACCCGACAACGGGTTGGTCTGGTCCATGAACTGTGACAACTGACTCGTTCCGAAGAACTCCTTGATGGAGGCCACGACGGGACGGATGTTGATCAAGGTCTGCGGCGTAATGGCTTCGACGTCTTGGGTTGTCATGCGCTCGCGCACAACACGCTCCATACGAGCCAAACCGGTGCGGACCTGGTTCTGGATCAGTTCGCCAACGGTACGCAGGCGACGGTTTCCAAAGTGGTCAATATCGTCAGTCTCAACGCGAACTGGACCAGTAGGTGCATCCATTTCGGTTTCGCCAGCGTGCAAGCGCACGATGTACTTGATGACCGAGACAACGTCTTCAACCGTCAAGACCTTCTGGGTCAACGGGTGATCAAGGCCGAGCTTCTTGTTGACCTTGAAACGGCCGACCTTGGCCAAGTCATAACGCTTCTCGTTGAAGTAGAAGTTGTCGATGAGGTTTTGCGCAGCCTCAATCGTGGGCGGTTCGCCCGGTCGCAACTTGCGGTAGATATCAAGGAGAGCGTTTTCTTGCTGAGTGCGCGTGCCTTCAGCTTCAATGTGATCCTTTTCCAGGGTCAGGCGCATGGATTCAAACTCGCCGAACTCTTCGAGGATCTGCTCGTTGCTCCAGCCCAGGGCCTTGAGCAAGATGGTGACCGGCTGCTTGCGCTTGCGGTCAACGCGGACCGATACGAGGTCCTTCTTGTCAATTTCGAACTCCAGCCACGCACCGCGGCTAGGAATGATCTTGGCGACAAAGGTGTCCTTGTCAGTAGCCTTGTCGATGCTCTTTTCAAAGTAGCAACCAGGCGAACGCACCAACTGCGATACAACGACACGCTCGGTGCCATTGATAACGAAGGTGCCCTTGTCGGTCATCAATGGGAAGTCACCCATGAAGACGGTCTGGCTCTTGATTTCACCAGTTTCGTTGTTGGTGAATTCAGCAGTAACGAACAACGGCGCTGCGAATGTCAGGTCCTTCTCCTTGCATTCTTCGACCGTGTACTTCGGGTCGTAGAACTCAGGATCAGAGAACGCCAACGACATGGTTCCTTGGAAGTCTTCGATCGGGCTGATCTCTTCAAAGATCTCAGCAAGACCAGACTTCACTGGAATGTCGGTGCGTCCCGATGCGATGGCATCGTTGACCCGCGCGCGCCACAAGTCATTACCCAGCAATGAATCAAAGCTGTCGACTTGGAGCGACAAGAGGTTTGGTACCTCAAGTGGCTCGCGAATCTTTGCGAAACTAATCCGGTTGGGACCGGGTACGTGCGATGATGAAGTGCGCGAGGCGGCCAAAAGAGATCCTTCCCTGGGCTGGCGTCTCTGGTCGCGCGCAACTTTCACGACCTATGTCCACTGGTCATAGCGGTGCACAAAGGCACAACTAGGGCATGACAAACAATGGTTACAGGGAAATCGGAAGGCTGCGCAGGCTTAAATCATAGCCGAGGGGGTTTAGTCAAGTTCCCGCACCCCCGAAAAG
>JNSE01000032.1 GCA_000754455.1 actinobacterium acAMD-2
CGGGGTAGCAAAGAAGGACTAGTACGGGAGGGTTGCGCCTGAAGGCGTCCGCCCAGGGCTAGGCGCGGGACTTTGGTCCTACGCCTGGCTCTGCCTGACCTATCGGGTCGCGTCCGGAACCGGACGGCCGTACTATGGAGTCACAGAAATTCTGGGGGACCCAACGGAGCTCCCCCGTGAGTTCCACAACCAAATGACCGGCACGCAATCCCACTGTCGGCTGTCGTGATGAAGGACGGAAACTGTGCTTAAGAATCTATGGTGGCCCGTTGAATTCAGCTCCAACGTTGTTGACCGCCCCTTGTCGTTGCAGGCATTGGGACAGTACTTCGTGTTGTTCCGGGACTCCAAGGGCCAAGTCAATTGCTTGAGTGACCTGTGTGTTCACCGCGGTGGACCCTTGTCCGAAGGTTGGTTGACCGATGACAAAGATTCCGTCGTGTGCCCGTACCACGGTTGGGAGTTTGGTGGCGACGGTCAGTGCACCAAGATTCCGGCACAGCCACAGCGCAACATTCCTGCCAAAGCGCGCGTTGACTCCTACCCCGTCGTTGAGAAGTACGGCTACGTGTGGACCTTCTTGGGTGACCTTCCCGAAGAAGAACGCCCCCCCATCCCGGACATCCCCGAACTTGAAGACCCGCAGTTCAAGCGCGTTGAAGGTAGTTACTACTGGAAGGTGAACTACGAGCGCGCCATGGAAAATGGCATGGACGGCTCCCACGCAGCGTTCGTCCACGGCAGTCGATTCGGAAACATCAAGGACCCCTCGGTCCCCGACTTTGACGTCACGACCACCCCATGGTCAGGCCTTTCCACCATTCCGTTGAAGGCTCCGCCGAAGAACTTGGGTGGCCTCTGGGGCAAGTTGTTCAAGTTCAAGTACAAGAAGGAAGTCGGCGACGGGCCAGTACTGACTCACGTCAAGGCCGGTTACTTCTTGCCTAACATCAACGTTTTGTACGTTCCGCTGCCGATCGGCAACATGGTGCTCATCGATGCCCACGTCCCCGTCGACGAGAACCACACCCGTTCGATGTACATCGGCCTGCGCGACTTCATCAAGGCTGAATGGGCCGACAAGGACACGCACAAGCGCATTCAAGACATCTTCAAGCAGGATGACAGTGTGCTCAAGAAGCAGCGTCCGGAAATCTTGCCGTACCAGCTCTCGGATGAACTTCACATTCGCTCAGACATCCTGCAAACGACGTACCGTCGTCGTCGTAACGAACTCCTGGACCAGGGCTGGGGCATTGACATGCACCAGATCGTTGGCGATGGGCCGCGCGACGTCGCAGTAGTTATTCCTTCGCCAGCCCGCAAGAACAATCCAGAACTTGCCAATGCATGGGTGCACAAGGAAGTTAATTCGAGGGCCATCTTGGGTGGATCCAAGGCAGAAACCGCTGCTAACGCTGGCGGTAAGACGGCCTACGAAATCGAAGAGTCCTAGACCCTCTGCTCTAAGAAAAAGGAACCCCTATGACGGAACGCTGGGCCCAAAAGCTCAACGTTGACAAGTTGGAGCAGATCAAGGCTCGCCTTGGCATGACCGAACTTCACAGCGAAGACGGTGGCCCCTTCCGGACTATCACCAACGCCGACGGCTCTAAGGACTTGGGTCTCACCCGAGTCCTCGTCGGCGATGGGGTCGTCAAGAAGGTCGTCTATCACGCAATCATGAACGAGGTTCACCCCCCGGGAGCTCCATCCCCGTTCCTCCTTGACAGCCACATGGTCTTTGCTTTCACGGACGCGGACTCTCCTATTCCGCACTGGACCTTTGACTCCGTCTACAGCGAACCCTTCTACGCAATGCACCTTGACTTGTTGCCGCGCGTAGACCTGGGCTCACACCGTCCCTACATGGACTACGTGTTCGGCCACCTCAATGACACCTTTGCGGCTGGCAAGGCGCACCCTGGCTTGTCTGAAGCTCAACTCACACCGCGTCAGCGTTCCATCATGTCGCAGTGGATGTTGGCCTACCGCGTGCACGCCGACAACTACCCATCAATGGACGTCAACGTTCAGGCCTACCTCGAATGGTGGTTTGAATTGGTGGAAAACGGTTTGCCCCAAGAGATCTTGGACTCGATCAAGGACACGGACTTCGCTGCACGCGATGCCGCGAACCGCGCCTTGATCTTCAACCGTGAAGTGGACCCGGTCTGGGACCTCATCGGTCCCATGGTTGGCGCACGTCAGTCTGAACTCTTGCGTGCCCAACTCGAAACGAACGACGTGGTTGAGGACGTTGACCCCAACTTCACTCTTCCCCCTCGCTCTGGCCCGCCACAGGGTCACTAACTGGACCAATAATTCAGGGCACTTACCGTGAGGTAGGTGCCCTGAATTATTTAACCAAGAATTTTTAACCAAGCTTGCTTAGACAAGTAACTCCGCGGGCGGAAATACGCCGGCCTTGCTGACCAGTGATGGCGTCTTTCGGTCCAGGATTTGCGCAAACCACTCGCTGGCTTCCAGCAGCTTGTCGAGATCTAGGCCGGTCTCAATTCCACTGCGGTGCAGGGCGTACACCAAATCCTCAGTCGCAATATTTCCTGTGGCCTTAGGCGCAAACGGGCAGCCACCAATACCAGCCAGGCTGGCGTCGAGGATAAATACACCGGCTTCAACAGCAGCTAACGCATTGGCATAACCGGTATTTCGAGTGTTGTGGAAGTGGGCGCGCAACGGAATGTCTCCCGAGACTTTGCTCACGGCCTCGAAGCGTCGCTTTACATCAGCCGGCACCGCGACTCCGATGGTGTCTGCCAAGGCGATTTCGGCAACTCCGTACTCTGCAGCTTTCTCAGCCAGCATCACCGTCCGGTCAATCGACACCTCACCTTCGAAAGGGCATCCAAAACTGGCGGCCAGGGTCACGGTCGCTTTGATGCCGGCTTCTCTGGCTAGCGGGATGACCTCCTCCAAGACGGCCAAGGTCCCCAGCGAATCCATCCGCTGATTGCGCTGACTGAAGGTATCCGTGCTCACCACCACGACATTGACTTCCTTGACGTTGGTGGCGGCTGCGCGCTGGAAGCCTCGGGTGTTCAGCACCAAACCAATACTGGAAAATCCATCGATCACTCCCAGGCCTTCGAGCACGCCTTCGGCGTCGGCCATCTGAGGCACGGCCTTGGGGCTAGCAAAGGAAGCTACTTCAGCGCGATCAATTCCGGCATCCACTGTGCGCTTGATGAGTTCGACCTTTTGCTCGGTCGTCAAGAACGCGGGGTCATTTTGGAGCCCGTCACGGGCAGATACTTCAACCACTTGGACGCGAGTCATAAATCCTCATCTTCTCGGGCCACTTGCTTCACCTTCAATAGTGGCCATCCACTAGATTTCAACCCTACCCCGACCACAATTATTCCGCGGTCGGCCCGAGAGGAGCCTCATGAGCGCCAAGCCCCTCGACAGCGATGTCCAGGCCAACTATGTCGGAGCCTTCGATGGATCGCTGACGTTCGGAGAGCACCCCATCTTGCTCATGGTGGATGTGTGCCGGGCTTATATCGATCCCGAATCACCCTTGTATGCCGGTGTTGAATCATCTGCTGAATCCATGAAGCGCCTTGTCGTAGCCGCTCGTGCCGCTGGCGTTCCTGTCGTCTGGACTCGCGTGGAGTACGAACCCGGTGGAGCAAACGGTGGTTATTTTTACAAGAAGGTTCCCGCTCTTCGCATGTTTGACAAGGGTTCGCCCTTTGGCGAATGGATTGAAGGACTGGAGCCTGTTGGCGAGGAACTCGTCGTAACCAAGCAATACCCGTCCGCCTTCATCGGTACTGACCTAGCCAACATCTTGCACACTCAAGGAATTGACACCGTGCTCATCACGGGCTGGTCGACCTCAGGATGTGTACGTGCAACCGGCGTGGACACGGTTTCCTATGGGTTTATCCCCATCATCGTGCGAGAGGCTGTGGGCGATCGTCACCCTGGTCCGCACGAAGCCAACCTCTTTGACCTGCAAGCCAAGTACGCCGAAGTTGTATCCGAAGAACAAGCCCTCGATTACATCAAGGACCGGAGCTAGACGTTGATTACTCACATCGTGTTGATGAAGTTTGCTGATCCCGCCAACCGCGACGAAGCTAAGACGCGCTTGGAGACATTGGGCACGCAAATCCCCGAGATCAAGACCCTGCACGTGGGCCTGGACGTCGTCGGTTCGGAAGTCTCCTACGACCTTGCCCTGACCACCACACACGACTCGGTCGCGGATCTCAAGGCCTACCAAGCCAACCCGGATCACGTGGAATTTGGTGGTTGGTTACGACCACTGCTGACCAGCCGCGTCGTTGTGGACTACGACAACTAACCGTTATCGATCAAATCGTCCAGCACGTTGGTGATGCGCTTAACAACATCTGCCGTTCCTGGATACGCATTAGCTGATCCTCCCGACCCTCCGGGGCGGTACGCAGCCGGAGCGTGGATCGACACATTCTGGGTGTAATCGAGCAAGCCTTCATCGCCATACTCGCGGCCAAAGCCAGACTTCTTCACGCCACCAAACGGTGCACGCGGGGTCATACCAGTCCGGTTATGCGTATTGATAAACACAAACCCCGCTTCGATGCGTTGTGCAACCTCAAAAGCCTGCTGTTCATCCGCGCTCCACACTGAAGCCGCCAGTCCAAGTTCGGTTGCATTGGCTCGAGCAATGACTTCATGAACACTGTCATAAGGCTGGATCGGAACCAGCGGACCAAACTGCTCTTCGCACACCAACTGTGCTTCATCGGGGAGGTTGAGCACGATGCGGGGACGCACAAAGTAGCCATTGGCAACCACTTCCACATCGACCACGGTGCCCACTTCGATGACCTCACCGCCGGCCGCAACGGAATTCTTTACCAAATTCTCTAGGCGTTCTTGCGCTGCACGCGACACCACAGGTCCGACGGTCACACCATCGGTCATGGGGTCTCCCACGACGACGGAGCGCTCGCACGCCGCCACAAATCCTGCGATGAACTCGTGATAGCGCGATCGTGGAACATAAATTCTTTTACTTGCCATGCAGACCTGTCCACCCATCATGAAGGTGGCAAGTGCAATCCGATCCATGGCCGCTTCATCTAACACCGCGTCCTCAAGGAAGATCGCGGCGTCATTTCCGCCCAGTTCCATCACGGTTGGAGTAATCATTTGCGCAGCGGCCACGCCGATATGGCGAGCCACGACATCACCGCCAGTAAAGGCCACCTTGCGGACCAAAGGATGGGTCACGAGGGCTTCGCCCGCTTCAGGCCCACCGTGGACCACTTGGATCAAACCGTCCGGTAAGCCACTCGAAATGACATTGAGAAGCTTGGTGACGGCCAGCGGCGCCTGCGGCGAAGGCTTCACAATGATGGAGTTGCCTGCGACCAAAGCCGGTGCCACTTTCAGCATAGACAAGATAATGGGTGCATTCCACGGCGTAATGGCCAATACGACACCAAAGGGAACTCGGGTGCGCACAAGTTTGCCCGCTTCATCGTCGATGTAATGCGTTTCCAAAACCTTCTTGGCCTGGTCGATGTTGAAACGCATGAGCGAGACTGAATACATCGCTTCGCCGCGTGAGTCAGGAAGGGGCTTGCCCACTTCTTGAGTAAGGAGAAGTGCGACTTCATCAAAAATTTCAGGCGTAACGAGATCGGCGGCGGCCGTCAATGCGGCGCAACGATCCTCGAGGGACAGCGCCGCCCAGCTCTCGAAGGCTTGATGCGAGCGTTGAACAACCGCATCAACATCCGTGACCGCAGTCTCAATCACTTCGCCGACCACTTGATCAGGGAAGGTCGGGTTTTCGCGACGAATGACGACCACGGTATGTCCTCGATCCTTCCAATCAGTGGTTAGGAATAACGCTCTTCAAGCGACAACAACTCCGGCTGACCCAACAACATGGTCAACTCGTCCCAACTGAGTTTATCTACTGCCTGGGCACTCCCGTCAGTGGCAATTGCTTCATACAAACCCGTGAGCGCCTTGGCAGCCGCCAGTAACGGCGCAACGGGATAGAGGGCAACTTTGACCCCAAATTCAGCCAGTTGAGCCGGATTCAACGGTTTGAGATGCGGATCCGCCTCAGAAACATTGACCATCAACTCAGCATCGGGCAAGGCCGCATGGACAACAGCCAAGCGTTCGGCATCCGTGACGCCTTCAATGAAGACCAAGTCGGCGCCAGCGGCCGCAAACTCTCCCGCTCGCTCAATCGCAGCATCAAGACCCAACACACTCATCGCATCAGTGCGAGCAATGATGACGAGTCCGGTGTCTGCCTCGACTACCGCCCGAACTTTTTGTACTGCTTCGGCTTGGTCAATGACTTCCTTGCCCGCCATGTGACCGCAACGCTTGGGATTGATCTGGTCTTCCAGGTGAAGCCCAGCGATCCCGATGTGTGCGTACTGCTCCACGGTGCGACGGGCATGAAGAGCGTTGCCATAACCGGTGTCTGCATCAGCGATCAGTGGCAGATCGATGACCGAAGTAATGCGCTGCGCAGCTTCGGCGATCTGTGATCCGTGGATGTAGCCAAGGTCTGGGAGACCAAGCGTCACGGCCGAGGCGATTGCACCAGAGAAGTGGGCAACAGAAAAGCCAGCACGAGCCAACAGGAGCGCCGACACTGCGTCATAGCACCCTGGGGCTTGTACACACCCTGGCTCAGCTAACACCGTGCGCAGCCGATCGGACGACACCGTCATCTACAACTCCCTCATCAGGCGGCTACAACCTTCAATTCGATCATTGACACCCATCGCCCGCAGCATGTGCCACAGCACGGCGATGTTAATCGGAATGACCGGCTTACCAAGGTAGCCCTCAAGGCCCTCGGCCTGCTTCACAAACGACAGGTTGGTGCCGACTTGAACGATGGCCTCAACATCTGGACCATCAATCTCCTTGATAGTCCGACCAATCTCCTCTGGGCTGACCTCAGCAATAGCAGTGGCCGTCTGACAACGAAGCCCCGTCACGCTGACCACATCAAAGCCCGCTTCCGTGTAAAAGGCCGAGACCTGCTTGTCGGCGACCGGCTGGTACGGCGAGAAAACTGCAATCCGCTTGACGCCAAAAGCATTGAGCGCTGCAGCCGTTGATGTGGATCCTGTACTCACAGGCAATCCCGACAGGGCTTCTATCTTTTTCGTGAACCGCTTGCTGCCTTCAAGCCCACCCCAGAAAGTTCCGGCCGACATCCCCATCATCATGTAGTCAGGCTTGCAGGTCAGTACCCGTTCAATCGCATCTTCAATGGTGGTTTCCAGTTGCTCGATGAGCCCTTCGAATTCCTCGTCATTGGACAGATTTGGGTTCGTGATGTGCATCCGACCAGCGTGAAAGGTCATCCCCACTGGGCGCCACTGGGCGAGATCGTGTTCCACCACAGTGTTAGTGGAGGGAACAATGACCGCGACCTTTGACCGCCAACCAGTTTGATCGGGCATTGCTCGTCCTTCCGAGTAAACAGCGAAACCGCGTTACGCAAAGACCACTAAATAACGTCTGCGGTCCGCAGGGCAGCGATTTCCTCATCAGTTTTGCCCAACACGGACTTCAAGATCTCGTCGGTGTGTTGTCCAAGTTCTGGACCGACCCAGCGCACCAGTCCTGGGGTGTCGGAAAGCCGCGGGAAGGCGTTCTGCATCGCGACTTCGCCGTATTGCGGGTGCATGACCTTGACGATGGATTCGCGCGCCTTGAATTGAGCGTCTTCAAGCATTTCCGGAGCGCGGAAGATCTTGCCGTGCGGAACCTTGTGCTCAGTCATCAATGCATCGACCTCTTCGCTGGTCTTGGTAAGCGACCAGGCTTCAATCACTGCATCAAGCTCGGCTTGATTTTCGCCACGAGCAGTGTGGTCCGCAAAACGGGGATCATCTGCCAGTTCAGGTTGACCCATGCCTTCAGCCATGCGGCGGAAAATGCTGTCGCCATTTCCGGCAATGAGCATTTCGCCGTCTTGGGTTGGGTACACATTCGATGGAGCGATCTTGGGCAAAATCGATCCGGTGCGTTCGCGAATAAATCCGGCTTGGTCGTAGTCAATGACTAGCGACTCCATGACCGCCAAGACTGCTTCGTACAAGGCCGAGTCAACGACTTGTCCTCGACCCGTGCGATTGCGTGCATGCAGTGCCATCAAGGCACCCAAGGTGCCAAAGGTTGCCGCCAAAGTGTCACCAATGGAGATTCCAGCGCGCGAAGGCATCCGGTCTGGATCGCCCGTGACATAGCGCAGGCCACCCATGGCTTCACCAACAGCGCCGTAGCCGGCTTCTTTACTCATCGGTCCGGTTTGACCAAAGCCGGTTACCCGCAGGATCACCAAACGTGGGTTGATTTCCCACAGCTGCTCGGGCGACAAGCCCCAACGCTCGAGAGTACCGCTGCGGAAGTTCTCAATGAGCACATCCGAGGTGGCAATGATGTCGCGTGCGATTTGTTGACCCTCAGGTAAACGCAAATTGCAGGTCACCGACTTTTTGTTGCGACCCAACACTGACCACCACAATGCCTTGCCGTTGGTTCGCTCTTTGCCCCACACACGTAGCGGATCACCCTGGTTCGGTGGCTCCAACTTAATCAACTCGGCACCAAAATCGGCAAAGAGCTGACCGGCAAACGGCCCAGCCAAAAGCTGGCCCATCTCGACAACGCGTAGGTCAGACAGCGGACCTGGGTGAGTCATGCACTTACTCCGGATTCACTAGGGGAAACGTGGATTAACCAAAAACTGCTTTAAGTCCAGCCGCGGAGAAGTTCTCAACTCCCACCACTCGGGAGTTAGTAAAGAAGTCAAAAGTCTCGGTGGTGCCTTCAACGCCCAGACCTGACAGCCCCCATGCGGGTCGCGGTGCCATCAGGTTCAAGCTCAACATCGTGGAACCGTTGACCTTGACTCCACCCGCACGCACCTGGCGAGCAACGGCCATACCGCGCTCCTCGTTGCCAGCAAAGACATACCCCTCGAGGCCAAAGGGAGTGCCATTGGCCACGCGCACTGCTTCGGCATCGTCTGCAACCTGATGCACTGTAGCCACGGGTCCGAACATCTCCTCTTGTGCAGCCTCACTGGTCACACCCGTGATCAACGTCGGTGCCAAGAAGTTTCCGCCTAAGTCAGGAAGCGGAGTTGACGCGTGTGCCACGCCACCTTGACCGACATATTCCTCAATACGTCCGCGCAGCATGGCCAAGTGGGCCGAGTGCACCATGGGGCCCATGTCAGATTCGGGTGACAAGGAGTCGCCGAGTGTGATCTGCGCCAAGCGATCCATGACCTTGGCCATCAAATCGTCATAGATGTTGCCCTGAACGATCAGTCGGCCCAAAGCTCGACACCACTGACCATTGAGTTGCGTGAGCAGTTCCACGATGCCACTGGCTGCGAAGTCGAGATCTGCATCGTCCAAGACAACGACAGGGTTGTTGCCACCAAGTTCCAGTTGTGCTGCCTTGAAGTCTTCAGCGCACACCGCAGCGATGGCCCGACCTGCGGCTAAGCCACCGGTCAGCGAAATCGCGCGAATGCGCTTGTCCTTGACCAGCATGCCGCCGACGTGTGAGTTGCCCTGAACGACCTGGAACGTGCCCTTGAGGGCCCCAGCCGCATCGAGAGCAGCGCTCACGACTTCGGCCATCACCGTCGTGCCATAAGGCGCCCACTCACTGGGCTTGAGGATCGTGGGGGCACCAACGGCCAACGAGTTCGCAATCTTGTGACATCCCTGCGGTGCAGGAGCATTCCACGGCACCAAACTCAAAGACGGACCCCACGGCAAGCGATGTACCTCAGCTTGCGCCTTCGGATCGCTTTGACTGAGTTCGACATCAACCTTGTGCATCGTTCGACCCTGGCGCAACAAACCTGCGGCCAAGCGGAATGAGCCACCATTGATGACGCTCGCCAGCATTCCCGTGGTGCCAATCACTGCAGCACTACCAAATGCTTCGAGGGCAGCAATACGTGGAGCCGCAGCATCAAGGGCGTCAGCAACACTTTCCAAGATCGCAGCGCGCTCTTCAGCGGGCACATTCAGCCATGCACCGGTGTCGTGCACTCGAGCTGCAGCCGCGGCTACGCGCTCAACGTCTTCATCCGAGGTGGCCTTCATCCGCGCCACAACTTCACCCGTGTTGGGGTTCTCCAATTCCGTGGGCAAGTCGATGGGAGCGTCCGACCATTCGCCGTCAACCAATTGACGTGTCGCTGGCAGTTCGATGCCCTGAGATGGGGTGGTGGTCATGATTTCTCCTCCGCGGAATAGACCTGAGAGACAGTAGTGCTTTGGTGTACCGGCCCGGTTGCACCCCGTGGATCCTGGGGCACGCGCTGAGTCGGATCTGAACTAATTCTGGTGCCCATCACGGTCAAGACGCGCACCAGTTCACCCTCTCGATACAACGTGGTGGTGCGAGTGCGTTGGTCACCGCCTAGATGCCGAATGTAGTCCGGATCGTAAAACCGTGCGGTGCCTTCTTCATCAATGCGACGAGGGGCAAAGATCAAAACTCCAGGGCCGCCACTCACGCCGATCATTTCCGGAGCCTTGGGACCAAGACGATCAAAAACGAGAACGTCATCCACGATGGATCCGCGGAAAGTACGCGCATGCGGATCTCGGCCACGCAACACCACGTTGGTTTGTACGAACTGATTACCTTCAATTTCGAGGTACACCAATTGCTCATAAGGAACCGGTCCCGGTGTCCCGCCTAAGGGATCTTCAGTCAACTCCACACCACTGGGTTCATAGGCGCTGATGTGGTCATGCCATACGCCACGAAAGAGCAACAAGTTCTCAGCAACCGATGACACAGCGACTCACAGCGTCCAGGTGGGGCGAGGTTCTATCGCCCCTGCTATGTCAGGGTTACCAACTAAAGATCGCGCGACATCCACTGTTGCCCCGCGCGATGCACCCGCGGAGATGTTGAGCAATTCCATCAAGTACAAGACATCTTCCGTCGCGATGAGTCCACCCATCCCGCCCAACGCAGTATCAAATTGCGTGACACCGCTCTTTAATGCCGCAAGTGCGTTAGCCAAGCCCAACCCCGCGTGATCACGCAGACATACACCCGTAACCGACGGCTTAATCCGCACACTGACATCAACGAGTCGCTGACGGACAATTAAAGGATTAGCGTCCGCCGCGGTGTCATCAAGAACCACCTGGGTAAAACCACCCCGCGCCAGATTCGACGCGGCAAACAGCACCGCATCATGGCGATCGGGGTCAAAAGCATGGAGGAGAACAACTCGATCAATCCCCACATTCGCCTGAGCCTCGACAGCTGCCTCGACAGCTGCTGGATCGCGAGAGTCAACGACTACCTCAGCGGGGGAAACCGCCACACCGGCTGCAGCGAGCGCAGTTTTGTCAGCAGAGAGGTCAACACCGGTTTCAGTTTCGAGGCGAGTGATTCCGACATCGGCGACCGCTGCCTTTTCTGGAAGCTGATCGGCGAACTGTCCCCAACTGCGCGAGTGATACAACAATGGAGCTGACTTACGGGGGTTTCCCGCATCAAGAACTTCACCAACAAAGATGGTGTGGTCGCCACCTTCGTACTCAAAGACGACGCGGCAATCAATCCAGGCCAGCGCATGGTCAAAAAGCGGGACGCCGGTCTCGCTGGTGTGACAATCGACCCCCTCGAAGCGATCCGTGATGTCAGGAATCATTCCAGCAAAGCGCTTGCCCAGTTCTGTTTGATCAGCAGCCAAAATATTGATGCCAAAAACACCACTTGTGGCAATCAGGTCGTGTGTGTAAATGCCCTTCAATAGGCACACCGAAACCAGGGGCGGATCAGCACTCACACTGCTAAATGAGCTAGCTGTCATGCCATGCCAATTGCCATCGGCAAGCGTGGTGACCACGGTTACCCCACTGGGCCATTGCGCGAGAGCGTCCCGAAACGTATCCGGGTTTACAGCCACTGCGCGCTCCTATCGTTTTCGGCCCAAACTCAATACTCTGGAGATCCAACGATCCACCAGGAGCAGGCCATGCCAGGCACCATTGATGAGGACAACCTTACCCGTCTGATGACACGGGAACAGGAGCGCTTCGTTCAAACCCACCCGGCCTCCCAAGCCCTCCACCAACGCGCTCTTGCGAGCCTCAACCGCGGGGTGCCCATGGTCTGGATGGCCCGGTGGGCCGGGGCCTTCCCCCTCTTTGTGACCAGCGCCCAGGGCTCGCACTTCACCGACGCTGACGGCTTGGATTACATCGATCTGTGCCTCGGGGATACCGGTGCCATGACCGGTCACTCACCCGCAGCCACGGTTGCTGCGGTGACCAAGCAAATGAGCAAAGGCGTTACCGCCATGCTTCCTACCGAAGATGCCATCGTGGTCGGTGAAGCGCTACAACAAAGGTTCGGGCTCCCGCTGTGGCAATTTACTTTGTCGGCGACCGATGCCAACCGCAACGCCATTCGTCATGCTCGTCACATCACCGGCCGAAAAAAGATCGTTGTCCATGACTGGTGCTATCACGGAACGGTTGATGAGACATTTGCGATCTTGGACGGCAATGGAAAAACCATTTCCCGGCCCGGCAACATCGGAGCACCAGTCAACCTGAACGAAACCACCATCGTGGTCAATTACAACAGCGTGGACGACCTCGAACGCGCACTGCAAACAGGCGAAGTTGCTGCGGTCTTGATGGAACCAGCATTGACCAACATCGGCATTGTGCTTCCTGAACCTGGGTACCTTGACGCTTGCCGAGAGTTGACTGCGAAATACGGCGCGGTCTGGATCATCGATGAAACGCACACCCTCTCCGTGGGCCCCGGGGGCTGGACTGGCACGCACGGACTCAAGCCCGACATGCTGACCGTGGGTAAGCCCATCGGGGGAGGTGTCCCCTGCGGTGCCTTTGGGATGACGCAAGAAATCGCCGACCGCATCGCGGTTGGCGTGGCCAAAGACGACCTTGATGTGGGCGGAATTGGCGGAACACTTGCCGGTAATGCCTTGTCGCTGGCCGCTATGCGCGCGACATTGACTGACGTCCTTACCCCAGCAGCATATGAACACATGATTGCGCTGGGAATGCGCTGGGCAGACGGAGTCGACGCGGCCATTGCAGCCGTCAACGCACCGTGGCATTGCAACCGACTAGGTGCCCGTGGTGAGTACATGTTTTCAGAACATGCAGTGCGAACGGGTGCAGAAGCTTTTGCTGCGGGCGACCACGACCTTGACGAGTTCTTGCACCTCTACGCACTCAACCGCGGAATCTTGATGACGCCATTTCACAACATGGCCCTCATGGCGCCGAGCACGACAGAGGCTGATGTTGATGCGCACACCGCGATGTTTAATGAACTACTGGGCGAACTATTTGCCTAAGTTCTAGATCGACAAAACTTCCGCGGCTTCAGAACTGGTCTCACGCAAGAAGTCACGGCACCGCACATATTCCTCTTCTTCACCAATGGCGTGAGCTGCGCGCGCAAGCGCGGCCATCGACCGCAAGAAGCCGTGATTTGGTTCATGTGACCACGGCACAGGACCGTGGCCCTTCCAGCCATTGCGACGCAACAGGTCCAGGCTTCGGTGGTAACCGGTGCGGGCGAACGCGTACGCCACGACCGGTTGGTTATCGCCCATAGCCTTTTCCGCCAGGACAGCCCAAGGAAGCGCTGAGGCTGGATAGCGCCCCGCAACATCAAGGGGATCAGCACCCGCTTCGAGTTCGGCGCGCGGTTGCGGATCAGCGGGCAGGAGAACCGGGGGTGGGCCAGCGAGCAAGTTGTCTGATGTCATGACCCCATCATGCCCTTGTTGTTGTGGATGACGCGAGCGCCAAGCCCCTCAGTGCGATCAGGCTGATGCCATGGGGGCCCCATCACACATCACCACGCCACTTCTGTGGCGATCTGACCTGCTGACTCAAGGACACAGTCCCGACCAGATCCGGTGGGCTTTGACATCACAACGTTGGCTCGCCCTTCGACGTGGGGTGTACGTCGAACGAGAAACGTTCACAGCATTGAGTCACCGTGAGCAACATCTGCTCAACGCCCTTGCTGTACATCAATCGTTGAACTGCGACCACGTCCTTAGCCACCACACGGCCTTGGCTGTTCATGGACTGACTCCACTCCATCCGCTCATGGACGTCACCTTGACCACACATCGGGATCTGCGGCGACATGTTGTTGGCGCCCAGGTATTTACCACTCGCGACCTTGCACTTCACCGCATTGACCATGACACGCCTTGGGGTGCGTCACTTCCCGTGACGTCGCTGGCCCGCACCATCGTCGATATCGCGCGCACATGCGATCTGCCCACCGCACTTGTGGCTGCCGAATCGGCCTTGAGCCAGAACATCATTCAACGCAGCGATTGGGGCGATGTCCTTGATCAGTTACCTCGGTGGCCTGGTGTCACCAAAGCTCAACAATCCCTCGATCTGGCAACACCACACTGTGCGGATCCCCTGTTGTCGTGGTGCCGCGGGCTCTTCCTCACGCTGGGATTACCTAGCCCCTTATGTTCAGTCGCCGTCTCGCACCAAGACCACGCAGTGGGACGTTTTGATTTTGTCTGGCCAGACCAAGCCGTCATGGTGATGCTGGATAGAACAGATGCCACTACGGATGTGCAACTACAACGACTGCGTGACCTGCGCAAGCAAGAAGACCTCATGCGCATGCAGGGATACATCGTTCTCACGGTCACCACCCACGAACTCATTCACCAAGCTCGCGCAGTTGTTGCTCGGATCAACTCTGCTCTCGCACGGGCTGCTGCTTAACAACCTAGGCGGAAAGTGAAGTGCCAGTCGATCGCAGATCTTCGCACGCTTGAACTACTCGCGCCGTCATGCCAGCCTCAGCTGCTTTGCCGTATGCGCGTGGGTCATACAACTTCTTGTTGCCCACTTCGCCGTCAATCTTTAGGACACCGTCGTAATTCTTCATCACATGATCAACGACAGGTCGCGTGAATGCGTACTGGGTGTCCGTGTCGATGTTCATCTTGATTACGCCGTAATCCAGTGTCTCGCGGATTTCCGACAACAACGAACCAGATCCACCGTGGAACACCAAGTCAAACGGCTTGTCCTTGCTCGTTGAGGCACCGACGTGGTCCTGAATGTCTTTCAAGATTGCGGGCTTGAGCTTGACGTTGCCTGGCTTGTACACACCGTGCACGTTTCCAAATGTTGCCGCCAGCATGTAACGACCGTTCTCACCCGTTCCCAGCGCCTCTGCGGTTAACGCCGCATCTTCAACCGTGGTGTACAACTTTTCATTAATCTCGTGGGCAATTCCGTCTTCTTCGCCACCCACAACACCAATTTCCAGTTCCATCACGATGTTGGCCTTACGGCACTGCTCAAGAAGTTCCTTGGCGATCGCAATGTTGGTATCCAGCGGCACGGCCGACCCGTCCCACATGTGTGACTGGAACAGCGGATTCAATCCTTGGGCCACGCGCTCTTGTGAAATCTTGATCAACGGTCGCATGAAGCCATCAAGTTGAGGCTCAGGGCAGTGGTCGGTGTGCAGGGCAATGTTCACGTCATATTGCGCAGCCACCACATGTGCAAATTCCGCGAGTGCAACAGCACCAACCACCATGTCCTTGTGTGCGGTTCCGCTCAGGTATTGCGCCCCGCCCCAGGAAATCTGAACGATTCCGTCGCTACCTGCTTCAGCAAATCCTTGGATTGCTGCATTCAACGTCTGTGACGATGTGCAGTTAATCGCGGGATAGGCAAAGGCGCCTGCCTTCGCGCGATCCAACATGGTCGCGTAAACCTCTGGGGTGGCAATGGGCATGCGCTGCTCCTCAGTCCTACTGCTGTGAACTCGTGTCATGCCATTGTGCCGTATGGGCTGACGCACAAACACCGACCTTCGGCACGCCCGCTTGGTGCGTGTTCCCCTGCTATGGACCCGACCGCCTATCCTGACGCGGTGACCTCACTTGCCAATGAACTCATCGCCTTGGGACCAGCCGCCCTTGATCCAGAACGGCTCGCTATCAGTTTTGGGCTGTTCGGTGTGCTGGCCATCGTCTTCGCTGAATGTGGGCTCCTCATTGGCTTCTTTTTGCCAGGTGACTCCCTGCTGTTTGCCGTTGGGCTGCTCATCGCCGGCGACCGCCTGAACCAAAACCTCATCGTCGTTGCAGCACTCATTAGCGTCGCCGCTATTGCGGGCAATTTCACCGGCTACTTCATCGGAGCTAAAGCTGGACCTGCAGTCTTTTCGCGCCCACAGTCCAAAATTTTCAAACCCGAGTATGTGACTAGGTCACAAGATTTCTTTGACAAGTACGGGCCAGCTGCTCTAATTCTTGCGCGCTTCACACCGATCGTTCGTACGGTGATTCCCGTCATGGCCGGCACGAGCAAGATGAACTTCACCCGTTTCGCGATTTATTCCAGCGTGGGCGGCGTCGTGTGGGCCTTCAGCATGACGACCTTGGGCTATTTCCTCGGCCAGATCGAGTGGGTTCAAAAGAACTTGGAAATCATCACTTTGATAATCGTGATAATTTCTGTGGTACCGATTGTTCAAGAAATTCGCAAGTTCAAGAAATCAACATCGCCGGACTCGTCTAGTTAACGCAGTGGGAACCTGCGAAGACTGAATCGAACTACAGACCGAGATCCTCAAGTGAGTAAGCCGCGAAGTACGGCAAACCAGCTTCGGCAATCGTCGGGGCAGCACCGCGTTCAACCACCACAGCAACGGCCACAACTTCGGCTCCGGCTTCACGCAACGCCTCGACGGCAGTCAGAACCGATCCGCCCGTAGTCGAGGTGTCTTCTACCGCTAAGACCTTGCGACCGGCAACGTCTGGTCCTTCAACACGGCGCTGCAAACCATGTTGCTTCTCGCTTTTACGAACGATGAAAGCGTCGAGCGTGCGCCCTTGGGCAGCAGCTGCATGCATCATCGCTCCAGCCACCGGGTCCGCACCAAGCGTGAGCCCACCGACTGCATCAAATTCAATGTCCTTGGTGACGTCCAGCATGACCCGGCCGATCAAGGGCGCAGCTACTGCATCCAGCGTGACGCGACGAAGGTCGACGTAGTAATCGGCTTCACGCCCCGACGACAAAATAACTTTGCCGTGAACAACAGCTTTATCGAGGATTTCCTGGCGCAATGCATCGCGGTCTGAGTTAGTCACGCGTGAACCCTAACGAACCCGGACTACAGCGCTGACTAGGCCTTCTTTTGCGTGTCAAACCAGTTCAGCATGAGGTCCGCCATGTTCACCGAGGTGATCGCCGCGCCCAAGTCGCCACCCGAGCGCGTCGTGCCACCCGGGAAGGTGTGGCCGCCTCCTACAGCGAGCAATACCTGGGTGGCGGCCTTGCATCCAGCCCAGGTGCGCAAAATGGCATCGGGAGCCAGGTTGGTGTCGGTGAAAGCAGGTTGGCAACCGTTGCCCTGAGCCCAATAGGTCATCACCTCTTCCACGCCGCCGAAGAATGCGGACTTGCCCTTATTGACCGGATCGGGCTTGTTGGGAACGCCGTCGATGCCGTTGTAAAAGGCGAGTTCATCCTTCGTGCCGTGATAGGCGTAAATCGGAATGGGGAATCTCTGAAAAGTGGGATCAACCAAGTTGACCCCACCGCCGGGAACGATCGCCGCAAATCGTTCACTGTCCGATTGTCCAATCCACGTCGACATCGCTCCACCGGAGGAAAAACCCGTCGCAAAAATTCGTTTCTGATCAATGCAGAATTCGCTTGAGAGTTTGTCCAGCATCGCATTAGTGAACGAAACATCATCTGGAGTTGTGGCAATGCCTGGAACCGTCCAGCGTGCCGTTTCGGCTCCGCCCGTATCTCCCTGTGGTGCAACAACGATGTAGTTGCGAGCATTCGCCTTGGCGGACAAGTTGCTGCTGAAGTCATCAATCGATTGTGGATCCCCACCGGCGCCGTGGTAGTTGACGATGATGGGAAGGGCTACATCGCCGGAATAGGTTGCTGGAACCCATACGCGATATGTCCGGTTCAGGCCTTGAAAGGTCAGCTGATCATCCACGGCACCCTTGCGCGCCGATACCGGCTTGGGGCAAGGGGACGCAGCATTTGTCGCACTCGGTGAACCAAGGGGCGAGCTCACACCCGCTTGACCCGTGGTGACTTTGGTGCAGCCAGCCAGTACGAGCCCGGCAATGACCACCAACACGAGGGTGGGGAATTTCGGCATGAACATGACGTCATCATCGCAAATGCCCTAGACATCGCAAGGTGAACAACCAAACCCCAACCGAAGAGCTTTTCGCGTACGGTAGGTCGGTGCCTGAATCCGCTCGCCCTTGGCTTGCTCCCCACCTACGCAGTCTTGGAACGACCATCTTTGCTGAGATGTCCGCGTTGGCCCTTGCCACGGATTCGATCAACTTGGGCCAGGGCTTTCCTGACACCGACGGTCCGGAATCCATTCGTGAAGCTGCCGTTGAGGCCTTGCGAGCAGGCAAAGGCAACCAGTACCCACCGGGCATAGGGATCCCTGAACTTCGCCAAGCTGTGGCTCGACATCAAATGCGTTGGTACAACCACGTCGTTGATCCTGACACTGAGGTGTTAATCACTGCCGGTGCAACGGAGGCGATCGCCGGTGCAATCTTGGCGCTGGTTGATGAAGGTGATGAAGTCATTGCTCTCGAGCCGTACTACGACTCGTACGCGGCGTGCATCGCCATGGCAAGAGGTGTGCGCGTGCCCGTGACGCTTCGTGCACCCGACTTCCGCATTGACCTCAACGCGCTGAAAGCTGCCGTCACCCCTCGCACGACCATGCTTCTGATCAATTCGCCGCACAACCCCACCGGGATGGCACTAACCGAAGACGAACGACAGGCAATTTGTGACCTTGCCATCGAACACGACCTCGTCGTTGTCAGCGACGAGGTGTACGAGCACCTGATCTTTGATGGAAAGTCACACATTCCGCTAGCGACAATGCCGGGTATGGGCGAGCGCACTGTGACGATTAGTTCCGCGGGCAAAACGTTTTCTTACACTGGTTGGAAAATCGGATGGGCTATTGCTGCACCGGAGCTCTTGGCTGCTGTGCGCACCACCAAACAGTTCCTCACGTACGTGTCGGGTGGACCCTTTCAGTACGCCATCGCGCAGGCACTCGAACTTCCCGACCAGTACTACGGTGACTTCACCGCTGACCTGCAAGCCAAGCGCGATCTTCTCGTTAACGGGCTAGGCGAACTCGGGTTCGGGGTGACGATCCCAGAAGGGACGTACTTCATCACCACCGACATCTCTCCGCTGGGCTTTAGCGATGGATTGGAGTTTTGTCGTCAACTCCCCGAGTTGGCCGGAGTTGTCGCCATCCCACATCAAGTCTTTTACGACAACGTCGATGCGGGAAGACCCCTGGTCCGGTGGGCGTTTTGTAAGCAAGAGTCCGTACTCAACGAAGCGTTAGAACGACTAGCCGTTCTCAAGAACCGCTAACGCCAAGTGGCCACCGGGCCAACATTTCGTCGCGTACCGCACCGGTCTGCGCTTGCACAAGAAAGAACAGCGCTTCACGCGCCCAACGTTGTGCTGGGTTATCCAAAGCAATGGCTGATCCGCCGGTCGCAGCAACCATTGCTGCTGTTGCCTCATGTGCCAGAAGCAAACTCATGGCCCGTACCCGCAGTCTTTCCTCATGGGCATCATCGGCTGCAACTTCATCGACTAAGTGATAAGCCAACGCACGCAATTGCTCCGCTCTCAGGGCAAATTCGTGACCGGCATCGACTGCGCGGGTCAGCGACTTTTGTTCACCACGTTCAATCAATGCTCTGGTTACTCGATCAAGCAACCCAAAAACCGCAGGAGAGGTGTTCACTGTTCGATTGGTGTCATCGCGATGCCATTGCTCAAGGGGACTAACGCGAACCACTTCGTCCGCGGTTACCAACATGGAGTTCAGCTGCACGGCCACGGTGCGCGTACCACCCATCACCATCAAGGGCAGCGGTCCGCTTGCCGATAGCCCTGCCCGCTGACGAGCCGGAATCAACGTTTCCACGACGCGACCATCGGTGGTTTGTGCCATCAGCGCCAGCGCATCGGTCACACCCCAACCCGTGACCCAATCAAGATGGCCCGTAATTCGCCACCCTTCGCCATGTGGCTCAGCAACCACTTGCGGGGGCCCTGGTCGACGCAAATGCGCGAAAGCCACTGCGCCAAGGGCTTGACCTGAACACACTTTGCGACGCCACCGATCGTGTAGGTCCACATTCTCGGTCGTTAAGACCGCATCGAGCGCTGAGCGGTGTTGAGTCACCACGAACCACGTAGTTCCGCATGCTCCTGCTAACAATTCGGTGATGCGACGTGCAACATCGAGAGGAGCAGCCGCGCCACCAAACTCCAACGGTGCACTAGGAGCGATCAAGCCTTGCTTAGCGACGACATCAAGGCGGGCCCGCGAGATTCCTTCGCGCTCAACTTTCGCGGCATCGCGTTCGAAAGTCTCGGCCAAGGCCTGGGCGGCCTTCACCAATCGATGCTCATCTCCTTGAGCTGTCATTGCGGATCGGACCGCCACACCACAAGCGCGCCACCTTCAGGAAGTGGAATCAATTCACGACGTCGGGCCATCTGGCCATCAAGTTCGTCCTGGAGCATCAACACCATGGCCCGCAAGTGATCAACTTCCGCTTCTAGCTCCATAACGCGCTTAATGCCTTCCAGGTTCAAGCCTGTTTGCGCCAACGTCTGCACGTGTTGGAGGCGGCGTACGTCAATAAGTGAGTACCGGCGGCCGCCTGGAGTGCGTTGTGGTGAGACCAATCCCATGCGGTCGTACTGCCGCAAGGTCTGCGGGTGAAGACCAGAGAGTTGAGCTGCAACAGAAATCACAAAGACCGGAGTGGAATCGTTGTGTTCTGCATAGCGAGCATTCATCTACCTCACCCCTGTCCAAACAAATCAGCACGCAGGTCAATATCTGCGGTGGCGTCGCGTAACGCTTCAACCGCTGCCTTCATCGGTTCAGTCAAGCGTTGCGGAATAACAACTTCAACCGTGACGAGCAAATCTCCATCACCGGACTTGCCGCTACGCACACCGGCACCCTTGACCCGAAACTTTTTGCCACTGGCAGTGCCCGGTGGAATGCGCAACGTCACCGCATCGCCATGCAATGTCGGAACACGCACATCGGCGCCCAAAGCCGCTTCCGAAAAACTCAAAGGAACTGTCAGTGTGAGGTTCTTTCCCGAGCGCCCGAAAAGTCGGTGCGGCACCACGTTGACAGTGACAAACAAATCACCAGCGGGGGCACCAGTTTCACCCGCGCCGCCCTTGCCTTTGAGGCGAATGCGCTGACCATCGCTGACTCCTTGAGGCAATCGAGCGTTGATGGTTCGTGTTTGTGCCGAAATTCCTCGACCACGGCAACCAGTGCAAGGGGATTCCGCCACCCGGCCACGGCCTTGGCACGCATTGCATGGCTCAGCGAAGGCAAATCCACCAGCATTGCGACTGACCTGTCCAGTCCCCTGGCACGAGCCACACTGGGAAATGCGTGTTCCCGGTTGAGCACCACTACCGGCACACGTTGCACAGGCTGCGTCCGTTGTGACGCGGAGGGAAACCGTTGCGCCATCCATGGCATTAACAAAACTGACGGTGGTTTGTGTTTCGAAATCAGCACCACGTCGCGGACCACGTCGACGACCACGGCCGCCACCAAATAGGTCTCCAAAGACGTCGCTAAAACCGCCACCTTGACCACCGAACATGTCATTGACGTCAAACCCGCCGGCTCCACCGTTTGGCGCGCGGTAGCCGCCCGAAGCGGATGTGGCGCGCACTTCGTCGTATTCCGCACGACGAGCTGGATCGCTCAAGACCGAATGGGCTTCGGAAATTTCCTTAAAGCGCTCTTCGGCCGCTGTATCACCCTTGTTTTTGTCCGGATGAAACTCCACCGCTAGCTTGCGATACGCCTTTTTGATGGCATCCGCATCAGCATTCTTAGGGACACCAAGAGCGGCGTAGTAGTCCTTTTCAATAAAGTCTTTAACCGACATCGATGTCCCCTCCTCTCCTGCTCACATCATCTGCGGGGAAGCCGCGGTCTGTAGCAATCCAGCGTTATTCGGGTTCGGCGACAGCCACACGTGCTGGTCGAACAACCTTGTCCCTCAAGCGATAACCAGGTTGGAATACCTCAACGCACGTCGCCTCAGTGACTTCGTCTGAATGACTATGCGCGATGGCTTCGTGGACCATGGGATCAAAGGCCTCACCCACTTCGCCAAAAGTTTCCAAACCGAGCCGAGCAACGGTGGCCTCGAGTGATTCGCCGACTAACTTGAAGCCGCCCTCTAACTCACCGTGGATGCGAGCACGGCCAATGTCATCGAGAACTGGCAATAACTCCGTCAAGACTGCGGCAATCGCCAGGTCGCGAGAAGTTTCGCGATCGCGATCGACGCGCTTGCGGTAGTTCGCGTACTCGGCCTGCAGGCGCTGTAGATCAGCAGTGCGTTCGGCGAGGTCACGAGTCAGTGCATCGGCATCGTTAACCAAATGTTCTTGAAGTTGAGCGAACTCTGCATCGAGCGGATCAACCGCAGGATCAACACTTTCGGGTTGATCCTGCGGTTGGTCAGGCGAACTCACTTGTCTTCGTCCTCATCAACGATTTCGGCATCGACCACAGCCTCGTCATCAACGAATTCGGGCTCCTCGGCTGCACCAGAGGGAGCATTTTGCGCATACATCGCAGCGCCCAATGCCTGGCTAGCTGTAGCGGCCTTCTCTGTGGCTGCCTTGATGGCATCCATGTCGTTGCCTTCGAGGGTGGTCTTCAGTTCAGCCAAAGCTGACTCGACTTCGCCACGAGTATCCTCAGGGAGTTTGTCTTCGTTCTCCTTGATGAACTTCTCAGTGGAGTACACCAAGGATTCACCGGTGTTACGAATTTCGACTTCCTCACGACGCTGGCGATCTTCATCAGCGTGAGCTTCAGCATCGCGCATCATCTTGTCGATCTCGTCCTTCGACAGTGCCGAGCCACCCGTGATCTGCATGGACTGTTCCTTACCAGTCCCCAGGTCCTTGGCCGTCACATGCACGATGCCGTTGGCGTCAATGTCAAAGGTGACTTCGATCTGCGGAACGCCACGGGGTGCCGGTGGCAATCCCGTGAGTTCAAAGGTGCCCAGTCGCTTGTTGGCAGACGCTAGTTCGCGCTCGCCTTGGTACACCTGAATCTGCACCGATGGCTGATTGTCATCAGCGGTCGTGAAGATTTCCGAACGCTTCGTGGGGATCGTGGTGTTGCGTTCGATCAGGCGCGTCATGATGCCGCCCTTGGTCTCGATGCCCAGTGACAAGGGCGTGACGTCGAGGAGCAAAACGTCCTTGACTTCACCCTTGAGCACACCGGCCTGCAAGGCAGCTCCAACAGCAACGACTTCGTCAGGGTTGACGCCCTTGCTGGGCTCCTTGCCGCCGGTCAAGCCCTTGACCAATTCGGTCACTGCGGGCATACGGGTTGATCCACCGACCAAAACGATCTGATCAATGTCGGCCACCTTGACGCCACCGTCTTTGATGACGCGCTCGAACGGTGCCTTGCAGCGCGCGAGCAAATCGGCCGTCAGTGATTCAAACTGCGCGCGAGTGATCTGCTCATCCAAGAACAACGGGTTCTTGTCGGCATCCACAGTGATGTAAGGCAGGTTGATCGAGGTTTGCTGTGAGCTTGACAGCTCGATCTTGGCCTTTTCAGCAGCCTCACGAATGCGCTGCATTGCCATCTTGTCCTTGGCCAAGTCAATGCCATTGGCGGCCCGGAAGGTCGTGACGAGGTGATCTACCAACGCCTGGTCCCAGTCGTCACCACCGAGTTGGTTATCGCCACTGGTGGACTTGACTTCGACCACGCCGTCGCCGATTTCGAGCAGTGACACGTCGAAGGTTCCACCACCGAGGTCGAAGACCAAAATGGTTTGTTCGGCATCAGCCTTGTCCAAGCCATACGCCAGTGCTGCTGCAGTGGGCTCGTTAATGATGCGCAAGACATTGAGTCCAGCGATCTCGCCGGCTTCCTTTGTTGCTTGACGCTCGGAGTCATTGAAGTACGCGGGCACCGTGATGACTGCGTCGCTGACGGGTTCACCGAGGTATGCCTCGGCGTCGCGCTTGAGCTTTTGCAAAACGCGCGCGCTGATTTCCTGCGGCGAGTAAGCCTTGCCATCAATGTCCGCGGTCTTCCACGTGGTGCCCATGTGGCGCTTGACCGAACGAATCGTGCGGTCCACGTTGGTGACGGCTTGGCGCTTGGCGACTTCACCCACGAGCACTTCGCCATTCTTGGCGAACGCGACGATGGACGCGGTGGTGCGCGATCCTTCGGCGTTAGCGATAACGGTGGGTTCGCCACCTTCAAGTACGGCCACCACAGAGTTGGTGGTTCCTAGGTCGATGCCTACGGCACGAGCCATGTCTTGCCTCCGAATTACTGGTTCTTATCTGGGGAAGTCCCCCCACCCGGCTTGACCTATTCTCAAGGTTGAGTCGAGGTGGCGCAACTTCACTCATACTAACCGGCGCAGGGTCAAGACTATTCCCTGGGGTGCCGAAGTACTTCGTAACCCTTTGGCTGAGGCGTGAACCTGGCTCCAGCCCTTACCGTCTTACCTACGGTCGCAACCAGCGATTAGGTCGAGGAGAAGCCATGATCACGCGTACCCGTCAAAATGTCGCCATCGCCATCGCTGCGGTGTTGACCACCAGTGGCTTGGCTCTCGCCAGCCCGACGGCTGCGCTCGCCGTCACGTGTCCCACCGTTGACCCCGTCACCTTCGCCGTGACTCCTGCAGCCTCGTCCGACGTGGACTGGAGCGGGTGCGACCTCACCGGAGCAAACCTTCAATCCGCGGAACTTAATGGCGCGAACCTGGATGGCGCGAATTTGACGAATGCGAATTTGACGGATGCGACTGGACCACGTGGCACGTTTATCGGGACCAACTTCACCAATGCGAACCTGACCTCGTTCAACGGTTATCTCGCTGACTTCACGTCAGCTAACTTCACCGGTGCTGATCTGCGGGAAATCAATTTCAATACATCAACAGTTGTGAATGCGACTTTGATCAATGTGCAGATGGCTCGCGCCAACCTACGCTCGGCTGATTTCACGGCCGCGACGCTTGGCAACATCACATCGGGTGGAATAACCGGATCTTCAGTTTCGCCAGTGGCCATATTTCCGGCCGGATGGTCGGTCGTCAGTGGTGTCCTGGTTGAACCTTCTGCGGAATGCCCCACGGTTGATGCTGGGACAGGAGATGTCTCCAAGCCGGTCCCTGCACCTGGGGTGAACTGGAGCACGTGTGACTTGACGGGGGCAAATCTGGCCAGCCAAGACCTCACCGGAGCCCAGTTCGTCAACGCGACGTTGACTGATGCCAATCTGACCGGGGCCACCATCAGCGGGGCCAACTTCACTGGCGCCAACCTCTTGCGCGTGGCACTGGGCTCAGCCACCGGAACTGGCGCTGCCTTCAACTACGCAACCGGCGGTCAGTGGGGAGCCATTCTTGCAACCTTGAACGATTGCGATTTCGATCATGCAAACGTCGCGTACTCATCGTTGCAAGATGCGACTATTCACAATGCCAACTTCAACTACGGAACGCTTATTGGGAGCACGCTAGACCGCGCTGAGTTCAACAACTCCACGTTTGCTTCCACCCTGCTCTCCGCTGCAAATATTGATTTGACCAACTTCACCAACGTTACTTTTTCCGCTATATCCGCACGCGGCCTGACCGGCGGAACCGAGGCTGGGAAAGAACCAACTCTGCCTACCGACTGGAAGCTCGTGAGCGGATTGCTTTTAGGACCAACAGTTAATTTGAATAACGCAGATTTGACCGGACTTGATCTGACTAATGTCAATGTCACGGATGCCAGGATGACGGATTCGACTCTCACGAATGCCACCCTCACGGGTCTGACCCTCACGGGGGCCATACTCCGTGGCGTCACTACAGGTGGCTTGGTGGGAGCCCCTGCTGCGCTACCCACTGACTGGCAGGTAACCAACGGTTACCTGATCGGCCCAGAAGCAAATTTGCTCGGTGCTGACCTAGCGGGTCAAGACCTTGATGACGCCGTCTTGCAGTCGGCCAACCTGACCAACGCCTCCTTGGAGAATGCCTCGCTGAAGGGTGCAGACCTCAGCGGAGCAAATCTAGCCGACGCGTACCTGTCATTCGCCGACCTCACTAATGCTGACCTCGCTTCCGCCAACTTGGCAGATACCTATCTTTATCGGTCAATACTTGCTGGTGTCTCATCGGGAAGCGTTAGTGGAACCCCCGCCAGCCTGCCGGCCTCGTGGCACTTGGTAAACGGCTATCTCCTCGGCCAAGGCGCCAACCTCACCGGCGCAATTCTTAACGCGCGGAATTTGTCCAACTACAACCTCACCGACGCCAACTTCACCGGTGCTGATTTAACCGGTGCTGATTTATCTAACGCAGTGTTAGTGGCAGCCAACTTCACTGATACGTGGGCTGACGACGCCGACTTCACACGTGCCAACCTGGACGGCGCCACCATGACGCGCACGCTGGCCAACTACGCCAGCTTCGCCAACGCGATCATGACCTCCGCCAGCGTGGAAAATGCCACCCTGGATAACGCCAACCTAACCTATCTCAATGGTCGCGATGCATCCTTTAAGGGCAGCAGCCTGCAGGACGCCAACCTTAAGTACTCAAGCCTGTATTCAGCGGACTTAACCAACGCCAATTTGCGTAATGCGGCTAACGCATCCACGGCGAACCTCAACGCCATAACGTGGAACAACACCACCTGTGTCGATGGCACTAACTCCGACCAACACAACGGGGCATCGTGCCTCAACGGGATGGACACGACCAAGCCCACCGCATCAATGACTGCACCCACTGCCACGTTCCAGTCGGGATCAAGTTTCACCGTCGGGTGGTCAGGTTCGGACGGTTCCGGATCAGGCGTTCGTCATTACGACGTGTGGTCTCAAACCAACGGGGGTACCTGGACTCTGTGGAAGAACGACACCACGGGAACTAGTGCCAGCTTCCCAGGAACTGCTACCGCAGGAGCTCGTTACTGCTTCATCGCCAAGGCCACGGACAAGGCCGGTTACACCTCGAACTATTCATCATCAAAGTGCACGGTTGTGCCGATTGACGATCACTCGTTGGCCAAGAGCTCGGGTTGGAGCAGTTCAACCTCTGCCAGTGGTTACCTCAACCGCACGTACTACTCGACCACGAGCAGCAACAAGTACTTGATCACCACCTCCTCAAAGAGCGGTGTCCGCCAAGTCTCTGTCCTTGCTTACAAGTGTTCGTCGTGTGGATCAATTGCCGTCTATGTAGGCAGCACCAAGATCGGCACGTACTCACTGAAGAAGTCTGGATCTGCGACTCGTTCCCTAGTCACGACCGCGCGCTTTAGCTCCAAGTCGGGCAAAGTCAAAGTCGTAACCACCACTTCAGGCAAGACCGTCCGCATTGACGGTGTGGGAATCAGCACCTCCTAATCTTGGTCAGCCGTCGTGCTGGTGACCCTGGGGTTGATTACGCTAGGGGCACGAGCGCACGACCGACTGCGCCTGAGGTGAGAAGGATTCACACGTGGACAACATGACTGTGCGCCTAGTGCTCGGTTTGGGCCTCACTGTTGTGCTCTTGGGCGCTGCCCTTTCTCGCGCGCGTTACTTGTATCGCGTCGCCATGACCGGACAGCCAGCCCTTGCGCGTGAAGACCAGCCCAAGAAGTTTGTCGTTGCACAACTCGAAGAAGTGTTGGGCCAACGCAAGCTCTTGAAATGGACGATCCCCGGTCTTGCCCACTTCCTCGCTTTCTGGGGATTCCTCGTTTTAGGTCTAACGATCATTGAGGCCTACGGTGCCCTCTTTGTCGCCGACTTCTATGTTCCCGTCATCGGTACGTGGCCCATCGTTGGTTTTGCTGAAGACCTCTTCGGACTTTTGGTGCTTGTCGCCGTCATCATGTTCACCGCGATCCGCATCAAGAACAATCCTGGTCGACAGGGGCGTTCTTCTCGCTTCTACGGATCACACCTAGGTGCTGCCTGGCTCGTGCTGTTCATGATCTTTAACGTCGTGTGGACGTTGTTCCTATACCGCGGTGCTCAGATCAACACCGGAGTGTTTCCGTTCAAGAGTGGCGCGTTCGTTTCGGAGTGGACTGCTGGGCTGCTTGAACCATTGGGCGAGCCAACCAACGAGATCCTCGAAACCGTCGGAATTTTGCTCCAAATCGCCGTTGTTTTGGTCTTCCTCCTCATCGTGCTCTACAGCAAGCATGCCCACATCTTCTTGGCTCCGATCAACGTCTCGTTTGCTCGTAAACCCAATGCCCTTGGCGCACTCAAGCCCATGCACGTCGGTGGCAAGCCCATCAACTTTGAAGACATTGACGAACTCGATGAAAACGCCTCCTTGGGTGTGGGCAAAATCGAAGACTTCACCTGGAAGGGTTTTCTCGACTTTGGCACCTGCACTGAATGCGGTCGTTGCCAATCCCAATGCCCCGCGTGGAATACCGAAAAGCCACTATCGCCCAAGTTGTTGATCATGAACTTGCGTGACCACGCCTTTGCTAAGGCCCCGTATCTGTTGGCTGAATCCAACCCGACGTACCTGGGTTCACATGGTGGATCAACTCCAGCTGCTCCCATTGATATTTCAGCTCTTCCACAAAGTGCACAGGACGCACTTGATCGTCCACTGGTGGGACCATCCGAAACCGACCCGCACGGATTTTCCTTTGCAGGTGGAGTCATTGACCCAGAAGTTCTCTGGTCGTGCACCACGTGTGGCGCATGTGTTGAGCAGTGCCCCGTTGACATTGAGCACGTCGATCACATCGTGGACATGCGTCGCTACCAAGTCTTGATGGAGTCCACGTTCCCCACCGAGCTGTCCGGCCTGTTCAAGAACCTGGAAAACAAGGGCAATCCGTGGGGGATGAACGCCAGCGATCGCTTGGCCTGGGCCGCCGACCTAGACTTTGAGGTCAAGGTCATTGGTTCTGACGTCGAAAGCGCCGAAGAAGTGGACTACCTGTTCTGGGTAGGCTGCGCTGGAGCGTACGAAGACCGTGCAAAGAAGACCACCCAGGCTGTGGCCGAACTTCTCAACATCGCCGGCGTGGATTTTGCCGTTCTCGGTGATGGTGAAACCTGTTCAGGCGATTCTGCGCGACGCTCGGGTAACGAATTCCTTTTCCAAATGCTGGCTATGCAAAACGTGGAAACGCTCAACGAAGTCAAGGCCAAGAAGATCGTTGTTACCTGCGCACACTGCTTCAACACGTTGGCGAATGAATACCCTCAACTGGGTGGCATGTACGAAGTCGTTCATCACTCACAACTTCTTGACACCCTTGTTGCCGAAGGACGCTTGACTCCGGTCAACCCCATTGACGAATCCGTTACGTACCACGACCCGTGTTACCTCGGGCGGCACAACAAGATCTACTCACCACCACGATCGCTCGTTAACGCCGTGCCCGGTATCGAAGTCAAGGAAATGGAACGCAATCGCGATCGAGGCTTCTGCTGTGGTGCCGGTGGCGCGCGCATGTGGATGGAAGAAACCCTCGGCACGCGGGTTAACACCAACCGCACAGAAGAGGCCATCGCTACTGGGGCCGACACGATTGCGATCGCATGCCCGTTCTGTCGCGTGATGATCAGCGATGGTGTGGCAGCCGTTCAGTCCGACAAGGAACAGGCTGACCAGGTCAAGGTTGTTGACGTGTCCCAGCTCTTGCTGGAGTCAATCAAGCCACGCGTTTAATGCTTTTACGGCTCAATGTCGGTGCGGTGGAACGACTGGTGTGACTTCGATGGTGTCGGACCACGCTGACCTTGGTAACGCGAGCCATACAGGCTCGATCCGTACGGGTGCTCAGCCGGTGACGACAACCGAATGAAGCACAACTGAC
>JNSE01000033.1 GCA_000754455.1 actinobacterium acAMD-2
GCCCTCCTCTTTTGCTGAAACAGTTCATGCTTACCCAGCCCAATGTCCTTGGGTATAGGCAACGGCCAGCGCCAGATTGAGCGGAATAAACACTGCCAACACCCACGGCCACCACTGCGGTTTGTTCTTCAACCAGGCCGCAAGACCGATCCACACCGGCCACCACAGTAAGAACACACGGGGAACCGATAAGAAGTAGGACGAGGTCAACAGTGCAATGGTTTGACCACCGACATAGACCGATTCAGGCCAACGCTTGCGCCACAAGAGCCAGGCTGTCACCGTCACCGCCAAAACCGCAGCTATCAGTTCAGCGCGCCACATCCAGGTGAAGTCCGTGGGCTGGCCGCCACCAAACGCCCCACGCCAGGTGGTCTCCCACGCATCCCAGGGCAACGTGAACGTGCGGTTCCAGTTTTCTTTTTGTGCGGTCAACCACACCGACCAATCACCGGTGCGCTGCTGTTGATAGACCGTGTACAACAAGGGTGGGAAGAAAGGCAGCAGCAGGGCAGGCCACTTCGTCCAGCGATCTTTGGCATACAAACCGAATTGGACAATGAGCGCAAGGGCTAGGAACAAGCCCGTTACTCGGGTAGCCGAGGCGCCCATGGCTAGCGCACAGGCCAACCACCAGTGTCCGCGCTTGGCGGCCAACCATGCGGGAATAGCAAACGCAAGGAACAGCGCTTCGCTATATCCGGCCATCAAAAAGACCGCCCATGGCGACAGCATCAGCAGCAGCGCAGCTCGTTCACCCACTCCCGTGCCAGCTTCTAAGTCACCCAGTCTGCGCAGTGCGACAACAGCCACCGCTAAAGCTGTGGCACTGACGAGCAAGCCTGCCAGTCCCACAGGAACACCGAGGTTCACCAGCGGACGCAATGTCAGAGGAAACCCAGGAAAGAATGCTTCGAAGTAAGGGGCCTTGCGCGATCCATCTCCGGCATACCCAAACTGCGCAATTACATTGAAGTTGACTGCATCCCATTGCACCCACCGCGCGAAAATCCCAGACGGTTTACCTTTGCCGCTGGTGAGCAACCATGCAGAGGCACCTACCGCGATCAAGACAGCGATTCGTGTGATCAGCCACCAACGCAGGGTCGATAGGTCAGCCTTCGTCAGTCGTGCCAACGGGCCAGGCAACGCACTGGTTTCATCCGCACGCTCGGCTGACACAAAGACCGTGTCTGCTGACGGGTCTACTTGCTGCGCGGCGAAATCATCACTCATCGGGCGACCTCAACGACGGGCTCACTGACGCGACCATCGTCCGGAAGGCCATCGAATTCGCCACCCTGCGGGTCATCAGATCCATCCATGCGAACAGGATCGTGTTCTGGCTTCCAAATATCGCGAATCACCAAACCTGCAATGTACAAACTCGATGCAATCTGGATCAAAATCAAGATCGCATAGGAACGATCATCAAGCGATCGGTCTGCTTCGGTGAATTTGTTTAACCACAACCACACCGCGACGTAATACATTGCTTGCCCTGATTGCCAAATTAAAACATCGCGCCAGCGCGGTCGCGCTAATGCCACCAGGGGCAACAACCACAAAGCGAACTGCGGCGAATACACCTTGTTGGTGAGAGCGAATGCCATCACGATCAGTAGCAAGACTTGAACCAGCCGCGGCCTACGGGGTGCAAACAGACTCAGGGCAATCACGCCAAGCACCAAGAAACCAAAAGAGCCCGCAACAGCTTGGCTGGAGTCCACCTTGTCAATGGGAACACCCAGAAAACGCAAGCTCAACCACACCGACCCAAAATCAAAACCACGATCGCGCGAGAGTTCATAAAATGTGCGCCATCCTTCGGGGTAGAGCCACGCAAAGGGCAGGTTCACCGCTACCCACGCACCAATAGCGCCCAGAGTTGCTCGAGTGAAGCCACTGAATCGGCGGGTACGCACAGCCAGAACAAACAACGCGACTAACAGCAAGAATGGGTACAACTTGGCGGCCGCGCCCAGCCCAATCAGCACCCCACACAGCCATGGTCGTTCACGGCTCCAAGCCAAAATTGCCAGCGCCAGCAGCGCAACAGGAAGCAGGTCCCAGTTCAGCGTTCCTACTAGCGCAATAGATGGAGCCGCAGCCAAGATCAAGGCATCCCATGGACGTCGACCAGCGGACTGCACTGTGGCCCAGATAGCCAGCAACAACAACGCGTACAACAACAGCGAAGAGAGGGCGTAGTACTCAATGGTGCGAGCCTTGACATCACCGGAGGTGCCAATGACTTTGGTCGGAATCCACATCAACAGACCTTGCAAGACCGGGTACTCAACGTAATCGCTGCCATCGAGTCGTGAGGCATAGGGGAAATTCCCGCGGTCAAGGCCACGATCAACATAGAGCTTGCCGATGTCGGTGTAACACATCTTTATGTACACCGTGCCGTCTTGAAAACCTGATTCGGCGCACGGTCCGCGCATGACAATGCCAATGCTGAACACCGCACCAGCAAGAAGAATCCCCACGATGAATGGCATCCACCGGCTCGCACTCAGCCGGGCGCGCTTTCCTACCGGGCCACCGAGCCCATGGCTTTCAGCAGCGACGAAATTGTCGTCGCGCGAAGGGCTAACAACAGGTTGCACGCTTACATCGTGCCTTACGCCACGGGTCAAATCCTGCACAAAGACGCCCAGATGACTAAATGCCTGCACGTTTACGCGTTAGTGCGTTGTTAGCTCCACAAAATGTCTTCTGTGACGCTCGCTACCGAATCCACACCAACGAGTGCCATCGCCATCTGCAGTTCAGCGCGAAGAATCTCGACCACATGTGCCACACCTGCTTCGCCATGACTGGCCAGACCCCAGATGTAGGGGCGACCGACCATCACAGCATCCGCGCCGAGTGCGAGTGCGCGCAAGACATCGGTACCACGCCGAATGCCACCATCCACCACAACAGGGGCACGGCCATCCATGGCTTCAACAATTGCTGGTAGCGCAACAGCAGTCGGCACGATCGTGTCGAGGTTGCGTGCTCCGTGATTGGAAACCATGACTCCGGCAGCCCCATGATCAATAGCGGCAACCGCATCATCGGCTCGCAAGATTCCCTTCACCCACACCGGAACGTCGCCAGCAAGATCGCGCAACCATTGCAGATCGCTCCACCCCACTGCGGAATCCAGGAACGGATTGAATACGCGCTCATGCATCGAGATTCCGTCGTCAGGCATCTGTCCCCAGTCGTGACGACGATCGTTGTCGCGCGCGCCCAACGCAGGTGAGTCCACGGTGAGCACCAATGAACTCGCACCCGCAGCCAGCGCGGCTTCAACCAGCGATTGTGTGAACGCGCGATCTCGATGCAGATAGACCTGAAACCACCAGTCACCGCCACCCTCACGAGCGATCTGTCCAAGATCTGCGATCGGGACACCACTGAGTGTGCTTTGGATGTACGTCGTGCCGGTACGAACAGCCGCACGCATCGTTGCTGCTTCGCCATCGGGGTGGTAACTCATCGCCATCGCAGTAGGTGCGAGCAAAATCGGGTGCTGCAACCGCCGGCCATTGAGAGTCAACGTCGTGTCGATCTGCGTCAGTCCGGCCATCACCTTGGGAGCAAACCAGGGTTCCTGCCACGCGACTTCGTTTTCCAACAACGCCTGCTGATCGCCGGCTCCATCGCTGAGGTAGTTCCAGATGTGTGGCGCTACGTTGTCGCGAGCCAGTGACTCAAAGTCTTTGACTGCGATGACGCCATCATCAAGCGGGCTTTGCGCCACCACAGACTCCTTATGTATGCCGGACTACGCCTTCAGTTCGCGCAAAACGGCTGCTGCGAGCTCCTGGGTGTTGATCGCACCAATGATGCGCACGGCCACCTTGCCCGAGCGATCAATGATTAAGGTACTGGGAATCGCTGATGGGGGCACCACTTTTAGTTCAGCCAACGTTCGTGCTTGCGGATCAAACAAGTGGGGATACGACATGCCTGCAAAACTGGCAAAGCTTGCGGCTGATGCTTGGTCGTCTTTGACGTCCAAGCCAACAAACTGCACATCCTTGAATGCCTTACTTCGCGCTAGGCGACCCAACTCCGGTGACTCCTCGCGGCACGTAGTGCACCACGACCCCCACACATTGAGCACCACGACCTTGCCGGCGTAATCGGCGAGTTGCAGTTGCTTGCCATCAAGCGTTGTCCCCTCGACCGAGCTAACGCTTGCTCTTTGGCCTGGCGCGAACTCGGTAGTACCCACCGCAAGGGCTCGTGTTGGGCTCGGCGTTGAGGAAGCGCTGGAGGCACACCCGGTCAAGGCCAGAACACTGGCCAGAGCCACAGCGCTAAGAACCCGCATGCCTAGAGGCTACCGGCGCGCCAGAGGCTGCGCTTATCCCGCACAATAGGGGCGTGGAATCCGTCCCCCAAATGAACCATGCGCCCCTGGCGATGAAGCGCGCTGGTTTTTTTCCCATTATTCGGTGGGCCCGTCCGTATCTGCGGGATATGAAGCTGCTGTTGACCGTGACGATCGCTGCCACCGTCATTGTTCTGATTTGTCAGGCCGTGATTCCACTCAAGGTTGAACACCTCTTGCACGAGGGCGAAGGACCTATCAACGAGATTTATACATTGGTGGCCCTCATTGTTTTACAACTGATCGCCACCTACGTCTCGCACCGTGGTGGTCATCACGTAGCAACTCTGGCAAGCACTGCATTGCGCAACGCCATCTTTGAAAAGATGCTTAAGGGAAAAGCCTTGCGCCAAGATGGACTTGTTCGCTCGTCGGTTGTGAGTCGTCACACATCCGATGTTGACCGGATCAGCGAAGCCTTAGAAAAGACCATTGTTGAAGGCGCGCCTGCCCTTGTTCGCATTGCACAAAGCCTGATCATTTTGACGTGGATTGAGCCCACCACCGGCATTGCCATGACGATTGCTGCCGGGGCATTCCTTATTTTGCGATCAATCATTGGGCGGTCCATGCTCGTCGTTGACCGCGATCGCCTCGATGCCAGTAGCCGAGTGGGCGAAACAGTTGATGAGTCCATCACCGCAGCTCACGTCTTAGCTGGACTGCATCTTGGCACCTGGCAGCGCACCCGTTTTCGAAAGATGACCAACCGTCTGGCCGCGAAGACAGAGCTTCAGGGCATCAAGATCGCGCAACTTGTCGTCAGTGCGAATGCTGCTGGCCTCGTAGGACTCACGGTTGTCTTGATCAATGCCCTGGGCTCGGACGAGAACACCTTGGCCATTGTGGCGGCCTCCTTGTTGTACATCGAGGGTGTCGTCAAGGGTCTTGAGGTGTTGCCCGCATGGGTACGCGCAGTCCAACAGGGTGTCGTCAGCACTCGACGCGTGGACATGATCTTGCTCGGCAAGGACCGCATTGAGGTTCCTCACTCAGAGGATGCGCCTGGCAACTTAGGTCTTGAGGTCAGCGACGTGACCTTTGAATTTGAATCCGGCGTGACCCTGTCCGACATCAATGTCAAGATTCCTACCGATTGCATCGTTGGTCTCGTTACTCCACCTGGCACTGAGCCAGACGCATTGCTTTCGCTGCTCAGTGGTGACGAGAATCCTGTAGTCGGCCGAGTCTTGTTCGATGGTCTCGATGTTCGTATGCCCGGCGTCAATCCCAACGTGTGGTACGTCCCCGTCGAATCGGTCGCGTTCAACGCTTCGGTTCTTGAACAGTTATCAGCAGTTAAACCTGACATCACCACAGCCAATTCACTTGACCTCTTGGCCAAAGTTGGCTTAACCCACTTACTAGAAATTGACGGCGGGCTACACGATCGGCTTGGCCCCGGCTCGTCTCGCTTGAGCCGCGCCGAACGCCAACGGCTTTCCCTCGCTATCGCCTTGCTCGCTAAGCCTGAGGCCTTGCTCATCGGTTCGCTCTTTGCACTCAACGATGCAGATACTGCGCTTCCGCTGATTAACCTGATCCGGGATGCGCACTTTAAGACCACCATCATGTGTATCCGTCACCCCGAAGTTGCCGCGAGCGTTGACATCATCGCCTTCGCTCATCAGGGCGGGATCAGCATCGGAACACACAAGGACTTGCTGGCCAAGGAGCCCGCCTACACGCAGCTGTGGGAACAGCGCCTGAACTTTGAAGAAGTCGACCTGTCGGTATTGGGTATCTCTGAAGAGAACATTGAAGGGTTGCAAACACGACTGGTCACCGAGCGTTACTCCGCCGGCGATGCCATCTATCGACAGGGTGAAGCGGCCGACCGCATCTACTTCACCATCGCAGGCCGAATCGAAATTTCAACTACCAACCTCGACGGCTCCAATAATCGGGTCGCGGTCATGGGTCCTGGTAACCACATCGGCGACCTGCGCCTGACCACCGGTGAGCGACGAGCCGAAAATGCCACCGCCCTTGACGATTGCGTACTGCGCTCATTGAGTCGCGAGGCCATCTCAGCCGGACTCACTGGTTTGCTCGACCGCACACCGACCGAACGACGGATTGTCACGGCTTTGCTGCGCGACGGTTCGTGTAATGCTGAGGAACTCAAACAGCGACTCAGTGACGTCGACGCGGAACAGATTGACTCCGCAATTGCATTGCTCACCAACGATGGTGCGCTCCGCGTATCCGGCGACCAATTAGCCGTGGTGCAAAAGCGTTCGGTCAAGGCCGGCAGCAGGGATTTGCTCGACCGCCTTGGCGACTTCTAATTCGCCACCATTTCCGGACCTAAACGACAACAGTGACGGGAAATCCCCCTATTCTTACGCCATGACTTCTGCTGATCCAGCCACGACCGAAACCCGTAAAGCCAATCGCTCCCGCTGGGCCCGGCTGAGCTACCGCATCGCCCTGCTGATCGCGGTCCTGCTCATTGGATCGGCAATCGCAACCACCGTGTTTTCCGTTCGCTCCGTGCAACGGACCTACTCCCAACAATCAACGGAATCCGTAACCAACGTTCACAAGTCGGTTACAGACACGATCGCGGTTGCCAACAAGAACGTCATCGCTTACGAAGAAGCTGCTATCGCCAGCCGAAAGAATCAGCTAAGGGACCAAAGCAACGCTGTCGTCACTGCCCTTGATGCACTCAACGCTGCCGTGAAGGCTGGCCAGATATCGAAGGCCGATGCGCAGGCTCAGGCCTTGCTGTATTTGAAGACGATCCGCTATGGCGATGAGTACTACTTCTTCACCTACAACCGCGCGCTTACTGCAATCTCGCACCCCGATCCCCGCTTTGAGGGCAAGAACTTACGAGATCTGAAGGACGCTGACGGCTCCTACATTCTTCGCGGAATGCAAGAACTTACCGATGCCAAGGGCAGTGGGTACTACAACTACAACTTCACCAAACTAGGCGCTCCCAAGCCGATTCCGAAGATTAGTTACGTTTTCAATTACAAGCCTTGGGACTGGTTGGTTGGTACCGGCGTTTACATTGACGACATTCAGGCTGAGGCAGAAAGCCGTCGTGCAGCCGTGCGTAAAACGCTCAGTGACCAATTCGGTGCGGTGACCTTTAACGGTGGTGGTCTGTTCTTCGTCTTGGATAAGAAGGGCAAAGTTGTTGTTGCGCCCAAGGGCAAGGATTTGAGCGCCCTAGCCAAGACTCCCGCTGGCAAGGAATCGGTCAAAGTCATTGAGGCCTCGGTGCCTAAGAAAGACGGCACCATCGTTGAACTCAACAAAAGTGTGACTCTGCAAGGAAATACCAAGGAAAATTGGGTGCTTAACGTTTCTTCCTACAACCCCTTGAATTGGGTCTTGGTGTCCGCCGTTCCACAGCAGGACCTCACGGCTCCCGGTCGCAGTCTGGCTATTCAGCAGGCACTCCTACAAGTGTTCTTGTTGCTCATCGGTCTCACAGCGGGAATCCTGATTAGTCGCCGCATCACCGGACCAGTGGAAAGTGTCACCAAGGCCGCGCGCGATTTGTCCGAAGACAAATTCAATCCAAGTGACCTGGATGCTGCTGCCAGTCGCACCGACGAGGTCGGCGATCTTGCTCGAGCCTTCCAACGCATGGGCGTTGACCTGGTCGAACGTGAACGCAAACTGCGTGAGCAGGTGGCTAGCTTGAAGGTGGTTATTGACCGCAGCAAGTTGGCAAAGGACATCGGCGAAATCACCGAGTCTGAATTCTTCCAAGACCTCGCCGCCAAGGCGGAGGAAATGCGAAAGAAGAAGTTCGACTAACTAAGCCAAGAAAAGCTAAGCCAAGAAACGAGGGGCTAGTTAGTTGACGCCCTTAACGGTTTCAGCGATGCGTCGAACTTGCTCTGACCAGGGGTTGTCTGGGCTCGTCAAGGAGAACAGTCCCTTGGATGCGTTCTGCACGACTTCTTCTGACAATGGCAGGACGGCAGCGGTCTTTTCGCCGTAGGCCTCCAGCATTTGGGCTTCAAGGTCAGCCGCGCTGATACCCGAGGGCACCTTGTTCACGATGAGGAACAGGTTGGGGACACCCAACTTGTTTGCCACGTCAACGGTGACTGCCGTGCCCTGGAAGTCCTGGCGGTCTGGGCGCAAGATCAACAACAAGACATCGCTGATGGTGATGGAGAGCAACGTCTCTTCGTTCAATCCAGGGTGCGTGTCAATGAGCAAGTAATCCAGGTTCAAGCCCTTGGCCAATTCGCGGAATCCATCGTTCAAGGTTCCCACGTCATAGCCTTCACGAAGAACGCGAGCAATGTCACCAGTCTTCATGCTCGATGGCACCAGGTACAGGGCACCGCCTTCTTGAACCGGCGTGGTCGCAGCAATGCGATCGGTGATGTCGTGTGCGGCTTCCTGGATCGGAATTGTTCCCCACAGGTAGTCATTCAAAGTCTTGGTCAGGTCGTCTTCAAAACCGAACAGGACGTGAATGCCCGGGCTTTGGATGTCAGTGTCAACAACGGCAACGCGAGCGCCCGAAGCTGCCAATTGACCGGCAAGGTTCGAGGTGGTGTTGCTCTTGCCTGTTCCGCCACGGAACGAGTGAACCGAAACGACAGTGGTCATTGAACTCTCCTGACATTGGACGTGCTGCTGAACATACTTGGTGCGCGAGGGGGGAGTTGAACCCCCACACCCTTTCGGGCACTGGAACCTGAATCCAGCGCGTCTGCCTATTCCGCCACTCGCGCGAGCGCCCGACAGGCTAACACGCAAGAGAATCAGGGTTTCGCAGTACGATCAAACCCTCAGGCACACGCAGGGGATAGGCACTAGTTCGGGAGGGTTCGTGGGCGTCCTCCAACGCTTTGAAGGCCGGCTCGACCAGCTCGTCAATGGTGCCTTCGCTCGAGCCTTTCGCTCCGAAGTCCAACCTGTTGAAGTGGCTGCTGCCCTGCAGCGAGAACTCGATGACCGATCTGCTGTCGTCAGCCGGGATTCCACGATGGCCCCCAATGTATTTACCGTTGAGCTCGGGGCCAGCGACCACGAGCGGCTGACCCCTTACGCCCAGGCCCTCAATGCCGAATTCGCGGCGATGGTCACCGAACATGCACAGGCTCAGGGATACACCTTGATCGGTCCTGTTGAAGTCGCCATGGTTCGCGTGGCTGACCTGGGCACCGGCCTCTTCCGTGTCTCTAGCGCCTCCCAGGCTGGGGTGGTGGCCCAGCCGCAGGTTCGCCCACCCCTGATCACCGAACCTGCCGTATCACCACAGCCGGCATCGTCACCGGCACCTGAACCGGCACTCACCACCAATGCGCGTCTGGTCATCAACGACACCGGTTTTCCCTTGACCGCATCTGTGGTGACGATCGGACGCGGATCCGATGCGGGCATTCGCATTGATGATCCAGGGATCTCCCGTCACCATGCTGAGATCCGCCATAGTGAATCAGGTTTTTCCATCATTGACCTTGCTTCAACCAACGGCACCCTCGTTGCTGGAGAGCGCATCGGCGAACGTGCCCTAACCGATGGCGATGAGATTCGCATGGGTTCGACTCTCATGGTGTTCCGGAGCGGTTAAGTGTCCACTCTGACCCTCACCCTCATCAGGCTCGCATTTCTTGGGCTGTTGTGGGTCTTTGTGTTCTTTGCACTCAGTGTGTTGCGCAGTGACCTTCGAGCTCCCACGATGGGAGCTCGAGGACCTATCCGACCTCAATCCAATCGCGCACCCGATGCGCGTTCTGTCGGCAAGAACGGAAAGTCACCGCGAAAACTGGTAATCACTGAAGGCGTCCTGTCCGGCACGAGTGTTCCGTTGAGCGACCAACCCGTCACGATTGGACGCGCTCCTGATTCAACGATCGTCCTGGACGATGACTACGTCTCGCATCGTCACGCGCGCATTGCTCCCGATGCACGGGGACGCTGGAGTGTGGAAGATCTGGGTTCCACCAATGGCACCTACCTCGATCGCCAACGCGTGACCGGACCAGTCCTGGCTGGGTTGGGTGTACCCATCCGCATTGGCAAGACCGTCCTTGAATTGAGGCGATAGACATGCCTCTCTCGCTGCGTTACGCAGCTCACTCAGATATCGGCTTAGTACGCACCGGCAACGAGGACTCCGGGTATGCCGGACCGCGCCTATTAGTCGTTGCGGACGGCATGGGTGGCGCTGCGGCTGGTGAAGTTGCTTCTTCGATTGTCGTGTCCTCTCTGGCTGCCCTTGATGACGACGATTTGGGTGGCGACCTCCTCGATGCTCTCGCTGCCTCCGTTGCACGAGCCGAGTCGCTACTCACCAGTTCCATCAATGCCGATCAAGAGTTAGACGGAATGGGCACCACACTGACTGCACTGCTGTGGTCTGGTTCACGAGTGGGCCTGGTCCACGTCGGGGATTCACGCGCCTATCTACTCAGGGGCGGCGACCTCCTGCGCCTAACGCATGACCACACCTACGTTCAAACCCTGGTGGATAAAGGTGAGATCTCTGCGGAAGAAGCTGAATCCCACCCGCGCCGTTCACTGTTGATGCAAGCCCTCGATGGACGAAACCCTTCGCAACCTGACCTCTCGGTTCGCGAAGTAAGGGCGGGCGATCGCTTCATGGTCTGCAGTGATGGTCTGAGCGGTGTCGTTAGTGAAGCAACGATGGCTGAGGAGCTCGCCACCGGTGAACCTTCCGATGCGGCCCAACGCCTGATTGCACTCGCCAAACGAGCCGGCGGCCCTGACAACATCACCGTGGTGATCGCCGATGCAGTCGCCTCCGAGGCCCGGCCTAATACACAACCCGTGGTCGTGGGAGCGGCCGGCGAACCCGAACTTGCTGAACGCGCTGCAACCATCGTGGATTCCACGCCAGCGGCCAAAGCACGCCAGCAATTGGGTGGAGCAGACACCGATCGAGCCCGCGCGCTTGAGCGCTCAGAGGCCACCCAAGGCTACGAACGCCAAGCGCGGCAGACCCGCTGGATTCGTCGAGGACTGATCGCGGCTGGGGTCCTCGTCCTCTTCATTCTTGCGGGTGTTTTCACTTCGCAATGGATTAGCAAGCAGTACTTCGTGGCCAATGAAGCCAACACAGTGGCGATCTATCGAGGCGTCAACCAACAAGTCGCGTGGCTCAAGCTGTCAACCGCAGTTGAACTCTCAGGCATTTCCACACCTTCGCTGCCTGAACTAACGCAAGGACAAGTCCTTGCTGGAATTGCGGCAACCGACCTTTCGGATGCCCGTGCCATTGTGGAACGGCTTCGCGGAGAAGCGGCAAGTTGTGCCGTGGCTACTCCTCCTGCAGGTTGCCCCACCTCACAACCCATCCCAGCGCCAACTCTGACTCCTCGATTTGTCACTCCCACTCCCTCGAACACGATCACGGGGTGAGTTCCGGTGACTAACCCAGTAACCGTTGCACCCACCAACATTAAGCAACGTCGATTCGCTGAACTGTTCCTCTTACTTCTCGCGATTGCTATTTCCACTGCTGGTTACATTGCAGCGAGTCTGGGCTATACCAATGCCATGCCCACAGATTTGTGGTTAGTCGTTGGCGTCTGCAGTGCGCTTTTCCTCACGGCGCACCTCGCTGTTCGCAAGCTCGCTCCCTACGCCGATCCTTTGCTCCTGCCGCTTGCTGCATTCCTCAACCTCATCGGCTTGGTCCTGATCCATCGCCTGGACCTTGCTGATGCGGCGCGCGCTGAACGTGCTGGCCGAGCGATTCCGCGAGCAGACGCCATTGCCCAACTGACCTGGACAGCCGTGGGCATCATCTTGTTTGTAGCGGTCCTTGTGCTCCTGCGTGATCACCGCATCCTCCAACGCTTCACCTACACAGCGTTGGTGCTTGGTGTCACTCTGTTGATCCTTCCGCTCCTGCCCTTCATTGGCACCTCGATTAATGGCGCGCGACTGTGGTTGCGCTTAGGACCGCTGTCCTTCCAACCAGCGGAAATGGCCAAGCTCTGCCTGATTGTCTTTCTTGCCGGTTACCTGGTGGTCAAGCGCGATGCTCTGGCCACGGCACGCAGTCGAGTCCTCGGTGTTGACCTACCCCGTGGCCGCGATCTTGGTCCGCTGCTCATCGCCTGGGTGGCCAGCATGGGTGTCTTGGTTTTTCAACGCGACTTGGGTACTGCGCTGTTGTTCTTTGGACTGTTCATCTTGTTGCTTTATGTCGCGACCGAGCGTCGTTCGTGGTTGCTGTTGGGGAGCATCTTGTTCGTTGCCGGCGCAGGCTTGGCCTACTTCGCATTTGGCCACGTCCAGCAGCGCTTTGATGTCTGGCTTTATCCCTTTAGTGATCCCAACGGCACGGCATTCCAAATCGTCCAGTCGCTGTTTGGTCTGGCCGCCGGTGGAGTTCTAGGGACCGGGCTCGGCTTGGGCAATCCCCAATTCGTGCCCTTTGCCAAAACCGACTTCATCATGGCTACAGCAGGAGAGGAACTAGGCCTGGCCGGGTTGATTGTCATCTTGATGATCTACGCCGTGCTAGCCCAACGAGGTTTTCGTATCGCCGTTTCGGCCCGCGACGCCTTTGGCACTTTGCTGGCCGGGGGATTGTCTATCGTCATCGTCCTTCAAGTGTTCATTGTTGTTGGGGGCGTTACTCGACTCATCCCCTTGACCGGATTAACCACGCCTTTCCTCTCCTATGGCGGCTCATCACTGGTGGCCAACTGGATCATCATTGCTTTGCTTGTGCGCATTAGCGATGGCGCCCGCAAACCCGCGCCACCTGTTCGCCCATCGCGTGATGAAGCACTGACTCAAGTGGTGCAACTATGAACAACCCGCTTCGCAAACTCAGCGGATTCGCCGCAGTGCTACTCATTGCCCTGTTAATCAACCTCACTTACGTTCAGGTATTCAACGCCAATTCCTTGCGACAAAAGCCGGGCAACTCACGCACCGTCTTGAGTGAATACGACCGTCAGCGTGGCCCGATCACCGTGGGTAACAAATCCATCGCGACATCCAAACCCACCCAAGGCCAGTTTTCGTACGCGCGCACGTATCCCGAGGGCTCGCTCTACGCCCACACCACCGGCTACTACTCGTTGCTCTACGGAGCGAGCGGTTTAGAACGCGTCGAAAATTCAATTTTGTCTGGCACCGATGATCGGCTACTGGTGGACCGGTTAAGCCAATTGCTGGCTGGTCGCGCGCCCAAGGGTGGCAGTGTGCAAACCACGCTGCTTCCCGATGCTCAACGCACTGCCTTACGGCAACTCAAGGGGCGCCGCGGTGCCGTACTGGCGATTGATCCCAGCACAGGGGCAATTTTGGCCATGGTGTCGTCTCCCACCTTTGATCCCAATCAGCTGGCCTCACCTAACGCTGCCACCGAACGCGAAGCTTGGTCGAAACTGCAAAATGACGAAGACAGCCCACTTCTGAATCGCTCCATTGCCCAGGTCTATCCGCCTGGTTCCACCTTCAAGCTCGTCACAGCAGCCGCAGCCCTATCGACGGGTAAGTACACCAAGAAATCCTCCCTCTTCGGACCAGCATCACTGAAGCTTCCGTTGTCCAACAATCGTCTGCCTAACCAAAACGGCAAAGCGTGTGGCACGAACAACAAAACCACACTCGAAAATGCCATTCGCATTTCGTGCAATACCGCGTTGGCCAACCTTGGGCTAGTGATCGGTAACGATGTCATTGCCGATCAAGCCGAAAAGTTTGGTTTCAATCAATCCTTTGACATTCCCCTGTCTTCGGCAACAAGTGTGTACCCACGCGACATTGACCGGCCACAGACCGCACTGTCCGCGATTGGACAATTTGACGTCCGATCGACCGTGCTCCAAATGGCCCTTGTGGCTGCCGGCATTGGCAATCAGGGTGTGGTCATGAACCCTTACCTCGTGGCTCAAACCCGTGGCCCGGACCTCGCGGTGCTGGATGCCACCACCCCTACGGTGTTTAGCCAAGCAGTCAGCGCCGATGTTGCCGCGCAATTGCGCGACATGATGGTCACCGTCGTCAAGAGAGGAACCGGTCAGCGAGCAGCCATTCCAGGGGTCCAAGTCGCCGGAAAGACCGGAACCGCACAGCAAGGCAACGGCAAGCCACCCCACGCATGGTTCGTTTCGTTCGCGCCTGCCAAGAACCCAAAAGTCGCTGTCGCCGTCATCATTGAAGACGGCGATGGCTCAACCGAAATCAGCGGTGGTCGCTTAGCAGCGCCTATCGCGCGAGCCGTGATGGAAGCAGTGCTCAACCAGTGAGAGGCTGAGCACAACAATCGAGAGGATCTGCACGCAATGGTCAACAGCAAGGTGCTCGGGGATCGCTATGAACTGGCTGAACTCTTGGGCCAGGGCGGCATGGCTGAGGTCTATCGCGCTCGCGACCTGCGCTTAGGACGCAACGTCGCAGTCAAGATCTTGCGCACTGATCTGGCCCGCGATCCTTCTTTCGAACGCCGGTTTGCCCGCGAAGCACAAGCCTGTGCCGGGATGAACCATCCCAACGTCGTCGCTGTTTTTGATACCGGCTCACAGGTAGAAGGTGACACCACTATCCCGTACATCGTGATGGAGTACGTCGATGGCACCACCTTGAAAGATCTCCTACTGACTGGTCGCCGCCTCCTGCCCCAGCGCGCGCTCGAAATCACCGCTGGAGTTTTAGGCGCACTGGAATACAGCCACCAGCAGGGCATCATTCACCGCGACATCAAGCCCGCCAACATCATGTTGACGCGAACTGGGGAAGTCAAAGTCATGGACTTTGGTATCGCCCGGGCCCTCGATGACGCTCAAGCCACCATGACGCAAGCCTCCACCGTCATGGGAACAGCGCAGTACCTGTCACCCGAACAAGGTCGCGGTGAAACTGCCGACGGGCGTTCCGACGTCTATGCCACCGGATGCTTGTTGTACGAACTTCTCACCTCGCGTCCGCCCTTTGTTGGCGACACCACGGCCTCGGTGGTTTACCAACACGTGCGCGAAAACCCGATCCCGCCGTCGCAAATCGATCCTGAAGTCTCGGCACCCGCGGACGCAGTGGTGCTCAAGGCCATGTCCAAGAATCCAGAAAACAGGTACCAAACCGCTGGCGAAATGCGTTCTGACGTCCTACGCGCCGTTGATGGCGAACCCGTTCGGGCCACGCCGGTGATGGAACAAACCACTGCTGTGGCTCCGATGGCTACGTACGACGGGGACGAGCGCGAGCGACGCAAGCGGTTGGGCTATATCGCAATCGGCCTTGGTGTTGTCGGTGCGCTGGTGTTGGGCTTCTTCCTGATCAGGCCGCTCCTGGTGAACACGGTGACCTATCCAGTCCCTGACCTCACAGGTCAAACCGTGGCCCAAGCCACTCAGCTATTGAAGGACGGAAAATTCACGTTGGGCACCGTCACGGAAGCCCCTTCGGATGCCGTTCCACAAACCATCATTAGTCAAACCCCGGCTATCGGAGCTGAGGCCAAAGCAGGCTCGGCCATTAATGTGACCATCTCCACTGGTCCAGCTAAAGCCATCGTTCCGGCCATCAAGAATCTTTCTCTCGACGAAGCATCTCGCCTTCTGAGCGAAGCTGGCCTCAAACTCGGTACGAAGACTTTGCTTGAATCCGATGCACCGGTTAATCAAGTGTTGGATTCCGATCCTGCAGAGGGCACCAGTGTCGATTCCGGATCTGTTGTCAACGTCACTATCTCCAGTGGCGCCGTAGTAGTTCCCGATGTACGCGGAGCAACGCAGGCGGATGCCATCGCTGAGTTGGAATCCTCTGGGTTCCGCGTATTGGTCACCAAATCCAAGACCAACGAGGTGCCACCAGGAACTGTGGTGAAGCAAAGTCCGATTGCTGGAGTCAAGGCCAAGAATGGTTCGACGGTGACCATTACCGTTGCCGAAGCGGCTCCTGCTCCCTCGCCTACGCCGACAACACCGCCCACCACAACACCGCCAACCACTCCCTAAACGCTAGGGATCACCGGTGCCAAGCCGCTGGCGACATCCACTGCATCGAACTTGCCGCATTCAACGAGCCAATTGGCCAGCATCAGGTGACCACCCTCGGTCAACACAGATTCGGGGTGGAACTGCACGCCTTCGATGGCCAATGAGCGGTGCCGCACTCCCATAATCACACCGGTCTGGGTGGTCGCGGTGACCACGAGTTCAGCCGGCAATGATTCCGGAGCGATGGCTAGTGAGTGGTAGCGCGTCGCGGTAAACGGATCAGGCAATCCAGCAAAAACCCCAACGCCTTCATGAAAAACCTCAGATGTTTTACCGTGTAGGAGTTCAGGAGCGCGAACGATTGATGCGCCAAACGCTGCACCAATGGCCTGGTGGCCCAGACACACACCAAAGATCGGCACTTGTCCGCCAACATGCTTGACCATGTCGATACACACACCTGCAGATTCAGGCGTGCCTGGCCCGGGGCTCAACAACACGCCGTCATAACCCAAGGCATCGTCAACAGAGACCTCATCATTGCGACGCACATCGCAGTGCGCGCCAAGTTGGCCGAGGTATTGCACCAAGTTGAAGACGAAGGAGTCGTAGTTATCAACCACCAAGATTGAGGTCATGCACGCGCTCCTTTGCTCGTCGTGGCACCCAGGCCCAGGGTTTGTCCTGAACCACTAACTCCCGGGTCAACAATGGCCGGATTTTGCTGCTGCGGCACCACACCTGATGGAACGCTGTCAGCTGGTTGCTCATTGGTCGTCGAATCTTCGACCGTTACGTCAGTAAATGGCAGGCGTGGTTCAACCCACGGAAAGACCACAAGGAATAACAGCGCTAAAACGGCCGCTAAAAGGACCGTTGCTTCCAGTGCGCGGACAATCCACGGCCCAGGAAGACGACGCCACAACCAGACGTACACCGCGCTCCTTTGATTAAGTCGAACCCAGACTAATGCTCACACGAGGTTGCTAATCGCCGCCGGGGCACCGAGAGTCTTGGGGTACTTATCCACCATCTTGCCGAAGACAATCAGGCGCTCATAGGAAGCCCAGCGCGGATTGCACGTGGTCATCGTTAGAAGAGCTTCGGTTGGCTGGACGCCGGGAACAGGATTCTTCGTTGGAATGGGATTGAGTACCCACGTGTCAGTCGGTTTAACAATGACTACTTTGTTGACCTTGTAGGTCACCCATGAGTCAGGCGTCTGCACATACACGAGGTCGCCTGATTCCATTCGATCCAAATTCCGGAACGGCTCGCCATTAGTTGCGCGGTGTCCAGCCACAGCAAAGTTGCCGATTTCACCTGGCTGTGCGTTCCCCCGATAGTGGGTAAGACCCTTCTTCAAGTTGGACAAACTTTCGCCTTCGATCAGCGGCTTGACCCAATCCGATCCAAGACGCGGAATATAGATCAATCCATACCCTTGTCCGTCAGAAATCTTCGCTGGCACGGTGGACTGACCGGGCAATGAGGGCGCGACCGGGATGACGAAGGCCTTCTTGATCTCACTAATGGCGGTGTTCGTCTGCTGATCCGAGGAAAGGTTGGTCCAAAAAAGTTGATAGGTGCAAAACAGCAGCAGCACCACACCCATCGTGATGAAGCCTTCGCCCAAACTGCGCACCGCCACCCGCACGCGTTCGACTCGCGCCGCCCGTCGTTCTTGACGGGTTGGACCCTCGGGGCGGTAGGGGTTAGGAGCGGCGCTGGATGCCGTCTGCGTCACGGTGCCCTCCTCGCCTCAAGCAGTTTCACTGATCCGTTGTACCCCGGAAGCGTCAACGACTTCTCTGGGATTTCACGATAGCCCAATCCCACGGCATCTACCCAGGTTCGATAAGCCGCAACTTCAGGAGAGGCGGCCAACGCCTTTTGCATGGCTTTTTGATTACCAATAGCCGAAATCTTAAACGGTGGTGAGTACACCCGGCCTTGCAAAATCAAGGTATTGCCCACACATCGCACAGCGCTGGTCGAGATCACTCGCTGGTCCATGATGCGCATCGCTTGTGCACCACCACTCCACAAGGCATTGACGACGCCTTGAACATCTTGTTGGTGAACGACGACATCGTCGGGCTCGACTCCGGCAGGCAGAGCCGACTGCACCGATCGCGGAGCGTCATTGAGTTCCACTGTCAGGCCTGGTCCCTTCACCGCGCTCATGCCCGCTTGGGCCTCTAGGGTCTTGGACGCCGCTGAGCCGGAAATGTTTCCGTTCTCGCTCAAGCGTGTGACGTCACTGCGCAGACCGGCAACAGCATCGGTTCGCGCACTCAGTTGAGCTTGTCGAGCGGCGATCAAGTCCGTCAGTTCAGTCCTGCGCTCAGCGCGCAAATCCGTGCCTTGGGCCGTTGATGCACCGGACACAATCAGGAATCCTGCGCCCACAGCCACTATGGGCACCGCGATCGACCAGATACGCGATCGGGTGGTTCCACCAGATTGCTCCCCATCAGTTCCCTGAATTGGGGTCTCGGATACGTCAGAACCGCTCACATCCCCTACGCTAACGGTGTCCGCAAACGCTAGGAGAATCCCGTGCCCAAGTCGCGTGTTCGCAAGAAGAAGCCGAACTACACGCCCGAGTCAGCCATCGCCGAGCGCAAGGCTGTCAAGATCGGTCCTAAGCCGTGGATCGCGCCCTTGATGATCGGGTTGTTCCTCTTTGGGCTGCTGTGGATCGTGGTCTTTTACATCACCCGCGGCGACCTTGCGTTGATGCGCGAACTGGGTAACTGGAACCTCGCGGTCGGATTCGTCTTCATTGCCGGTGGCTTTGTTGTCGCCACCCGCTGGCGCTAGGGGCACTTTCGGGGGCGAATTACAACCATGTGATTCATCCACACCGGCTATCCACACTGTGGATGACTGGACCTAAAACCCAGTCAACTGGCCCACGCGATACATCACTAACACCCCAAGAACCACAACAATCCCAACTACACCAGCCCACACGATGAGTTGAGCTGTTCGCTGCTGGGCCACCACCGCTGACCCAGCGCCCACCGGGGCACTCTTGCCCGCAACTAGAGGGGGGACAAAGGCGAAAACGGCCGCCACCGCGGCTCCCACGACCAGGCCGCCGATATGGGCTCGCCAATCGATATTGGGTAGGACAAACCCCAGAACCAAGTTGATGCCAATAAATCCCACGATGCTCGCCACGTCCTGACGCATCGCGCGACCGATCACCAAGGTTGCGCCCATCAGGCCAAAAATCGCACCCGATGCACCCACTGAAGGCGCGTTGGGTGGGCTGAATAAGAAGGACACCGCCGAACCACCTAGTGCCGAAACCAGGTAGAGCGTGAGAAAGCGCGCTCGCCCTAGGACCGATTCCAGTTGTGGGCCAAGCAAGTACAACACCCACATGTTGAACACAATGTGCAAGATGCCACCGTGCATAAATGCAGCAGTAAACAATCGGTAGTACTGCCCGGCGGCAACACCAATGGCTTCGCCTTGATCATCAAGTGCATAACCCAGCAGCGAATACTTTTCAATACTGTTGTTAAAACCAATCACGTACTGCAAGACAAAGACAGCAATGGTGACACCGATGAGGGACTTCGTGACGACCGCGCCTTGATCGATGCGCCCACCAAAGCGGGTCATGGGCTGGCGCTGTTGCGCCTTGCCGGCAGCGACACATTCCGGGCATTGAAAACCGACGGCAGCAGAAGTCATGCAGTCAGGACAAATGGAACGTTCACACCGGCTGCAACGTATGTAGGTTTCCCGGCCGAGATGCTGGTAGCAGGTAGGGCCGGCGGGCGAACTAGTCACGGCTTTCGATCAGCACAGACTCAATCACCACGTCGCTGAGTGGCTTATCGCCTGGTGCCGTTGGAGTCGAGCCGATGGCGTCCACCACATCGCGGCTGGCTTGGTCTTCGACCTCACCGAAAATGGTGTGCTTGAAGTTCAAGTGCGGGGTCTTGCCTACCGTGATGAAAAACTGCGAACCATTCGTCGCGGGACCAGCATTGGCCATCGCGAGGATATAGGGCTTATCGAACTGCAGCTCTGGGTGAAACTCATCCTCAAAGGTGAAACCCGGTCCGCCGAAGCCCTTACCCAGGGGGTCTCCACCTTGGATCATGAAGCCACCGATGACGCGGTGGAAAATCGTGCCGTCGTAGTACGGACCGCTACCTGGCTTGTTGGTACGCGGATCGATGTAGTCCTTGGTGCCCTGCGCCAACTCGACAAAGTTGCGAACCGTTTTCGGAGCGTGATCGGCAAACAAGCGGATCACAATGTCGCCCTTATTGGTTTTCAACGTGGCGAACTGAGCCATGGGAACTCCTGAGTGTGAAGTAGATTGGGGCACCATCCTATGCCGTTTGCTTGGAGCCGCTCATGACTTCCATCCCCACCATTGAACGCCCAGGATTTGCGCAGGGATACCAAACCGAGGGTCTGCCCGACTTCGATCCCACCCCATGGCCCGAAGCGCTCGCTCGTATGAATCAGACGTTGAACTGTTGGGTGGCAACTACTCGCGCCGATGGCCGGCCGCACTCAACCCCGGTGTGGGGCTTGATGATGAATGACACTTTTATCTTTAGCACCTCGCCTGAATCCGTCAAAGCACGCAACCTCCAGCGTGATGGTCGCTGTTTGGTCCAAATGCAGGTGGAGGAGGACGTCTTCCTGCTTGAAGGGGTGGCTACTCCGGCCGATCCGGCGCTCGTGGCAAGCCCAGCGTTCCTTGACCTGTATGAAGCCAAGTACCAGTACCGGCCGGCTCCTGAGGACATGGTGGGCTCTGGCTGGGTGGTCACCCCGATCACCATTTTGGCTTGGAATGAAAAGTCCATGCTGGAATCCCAGACCCGCTATCGGTTCTGATACCGCGCGCGAGGGCTCAAGAGTCAACGCGTAATCTGTACCCGCCCCGAAATCAGGTCAGGGGACGTAGCTCAATTGGCAGAGCACCGCCTTTGCAAGGCGGGGGTTAGGGGTTCGATTCCCCTCGTCTCCACAAGCACATTGGCCCCGCACATAGTGTGGGGCCATTTGCTTGGCGGGGATAAAGCGTGGGGAATCGGGAGGAGCTCACCCCGGGGGTGCGCGGGCCTTAAGTCCATTTCGTTCACTGGAGGCTGGGCGGGTAGCCACCTTCGTGTCATGCTCACATCAATGACCGGTCCGGTTTCTTCCGATGCACCCCCCACCTTGGACCGCTCACTAGGACTGTGGAAGGTCACAGCCAGTGGCGTGGGCATCATCGTGGGGGCAGGCATCTATGTCCTCGTAGGCGAAGCCACCTCCATCGCTGGACCACGAGTGTGGATGTCTTTTGTTTTGGCGGCCATCCTGAGTGCCCTCAGCGCATTGAGTTACGCCGAGCTCGCCTCGATGTATCCCAAAGCAGGAGCTGAATTCGAGTACTCCTCGCATGTTTTCCCCTCGTGGCTTGCCTTTCTGGTCGGGTGGTTGATGTTCGTTGGCCTCATCGTTGCGACAGCCGCAGTGTCCTTAGGTTTTGGTCGCTACCTCGGCACATTCCTCGATGTCTCTGCACAAACTGGCGCGCTCATCCTGCTGGTCATCATTGGTTGCATCGCATGGTCCGGCATTCGGCGCTCGGCTACCTTCACCTTGATCCTCAGCATCATTCAAGTCGGCGGGTTGCTCTTCATCATCGCGATTGGCATGCCTTCCGTTGGTTCGGTGGATGTCACCTCCAGTACCGGCGCCACCGGCAGCCTGCTTGGTGCAGCAGCATTGGTTTTCTTTGCATTCATCGGCTTCGACGAGGTCATCACGCTGGCCGAGGAAACACGCGATCCCACGCGTACCGTTCCGCGAGCCCTGTTGTTGGCCTTAGCCATTTCTACCTTGCTGTACATCGGTGTGGCCATCACTGCGGTCAGCGTTGTAGGGGCGGCCACGCTCGGTTCATCCGAACGTCCTTTGGCGGCCGTGGTCGATGCCGTGCTCGGTGGACGAGGGGCCGAGTTCGTGGCGATCATCGCGTTAGTAGCCACAACAAATACCGCTTTGCTGTGCTTAACGGCGTCCTCACGGCTTCAATACGGCATGTCTCAAGCCGGCGCACTCCCGGCACGGTTGAGTGCTCTTGGTCCCCGAAGCCGCGCACCGCGAGTGGCCATCGCCCTGGCACTCCTGGGCGCGACCGCATTCGTTCTGGTCGGCGATCTCAGTGTCATCGCCAGCGTCACAAATCTCGCGATCTATCTGGTCTTCATTGCGGTCAACTGCGCCGTCATCATTCTGCGCTTTACCCAACCCACCCTTGAGCGCCCGTTTCGCACACCGCTGCAGCTTCGGCGCGTACCAGTCCTACCCGTACTGGGACTGCTTTCAGTACTGGTAATGGTTCCTTCGCTTCGTTGGGAAGCGCTTGCGCTCGGTACAGCCCTATGTTTCGCCGGCCTTGCCGTGTACGCAGTGATGCAGCGAGCTAGCTCACCGACACCTTGACGTAGTCAGCAGCGGAACCTTCGCTGAGCGAAGCAACCGCTTGCGGATCCTTGTCACTGGCCTTGAACCACACCGCGGTCCAATGGGCTGCAGCTTCAACTGAGCGGCTCTGGTCCAGTGTCATCGAATTGCGGTCTGGATTAGCCCCTACGGGGTTGTCGCAATCAGTTAAGAAGAAGTGGTTGCCACCCTGGATTTCAATGAAGGCATTGGGTCCTTGGCCCGCAACCACAGCAAACGTGCGTTCGGCTTGATCCAGTGTCACCACGTCGTCCACTGATCCCTGCATGAAGGCAATGGGCACGATGTTGTTCACCGGCAGGGGGTCTCCCGTGCGGGGTGGCGGAATGTTGTGCGTTCCGTTAACCACCACGGCTACCAGTTCCTTGGGCACCGACCATTCATCAACCACCAAGCCCGGCTGGCCAAAGTTACAGGCAATACCCAACGCAGTACCACCACCCATGGAGTGACCAGTCAAGAACACGCGAGTCATATCGAGTCGACCAGCCAGCGGTGAATCGCTATTCGCATTCTCTGCCGCAGCGAAATCAACCGACCAGTTAATGAAGGCTTGCTGTGGGTAATGCGCGAAGTCACCAAACAGCTCACGCTTGTGCTCTGGCGCCACAATGACAAACCCCTGCGAGGCCAAGATGGTGGCATAACGGGTGTACATGCTTGGTTCCGTGTGCGATCCGTGAATAAACGCCACGATGGGCAGGTTTGCACCCTCAACAGGTGCCCACACATAGACAGCATCACCGTTTGGCAGGGCACTTTTGTACGCAACGACATCATCAGATGTACTCAACGACTTAATCCCCAAGCACTGACCGCCATTTTCGGCACAGGTTGGGCTAGCAGAAGCAACACAGGGTGAAGTCATGATTAGTGAATTCCCATCAGGTGAGTTGGGGCGATTTAGGACCAGATCGTGAGCGGACGGAAAGCTTCGTCCGGCATGGTTCCTTCGAGGTCGTAGTGACGCAACATCAGATCACGCATGGTGAGCGACTTGATCTGCGCTAGTTCCTCGGAATCAAACTGATCGTTCTCGTACCAGAATCGATCGGCGGCACGAGTACGACGCAATTCCTCGGACAGGATGTTTTGCATGGTTCGGCCGACCGCTGACCCCTCAACATGGGGTTCGGCGAGCAAACCAACCATGGGATCAATCGAATCCGCTCGGCGATATACCTCGCGCACCGCTTCAGCGCGAGCGAGTTCATCGTGCGTTGGATTGGCTGGATCAACAGCGGTAAAGCGCAAGAATGTCTCAATGGGTGTGCGGCGCTCGAGCTTCTTGCCCGCATCAATGAGTGCGCGCTTTTCCTTTTCACTGATGGTGTCTGCCTGTGCTTCGGAGTCCCACGGGCCTTCGTCGCCAAATTCTCCGTAGGCCATGCGCACGACGTGATACGGCGGCAATCCGTTATCGCGGCCACGCGCCAGGTCTAGCGTGAACAAGTCGGTGCCACCACTGACAAAAGCAATGTCATGGATCGCGGTGTGATAAACCAAGCCCACATCATGGGCTTGCGTGGCCAACATCCCGCGCACCACGTGCTCGGGTGTGCCGCCCGCCAAGGCAATGTGCCCCAATGGCGAAATCGCATTGTTGACTTGACCAACATTGGGCAACGTTCCATCTTCGGGCATCGCTGGGTGACCGCTGTGCAAGGACAAAGCACCGGATGCATCTCGCGGTGCATAGGGATGCAATGCCGAGTGCCCAAAGCGCAAGGCCAGCGTGGCAAACGGAACGCTTGTCATGGCATTCGCCGTCTCGTCATAGCCTGAATAAGGGCCCAGCCGCTTAACCATGTCGGGGCCAAAGACTGCGGGCAACCACTCATCAAAGAGCAGGTGCTGCCACACCGCGATCGTGCGTCGGCGGGCCTCTTGGAACAAGGTTTCGTCATCCCAGTCGGGGTTAGCTTGCTCAAGTTGTGCCGCACGCCAGTTGTGCTCGCGGAAAAACAGAATCTGCATGAGCGTTAAACCGATGTTTTCCGAAGCTCGAGGATCTCCAGCGGTGACAACTTCGGTGGCGGGCAAGCGCGAGAACGAACTGTCCACCTTCAGGCCTGTTGTGGCCCGACTTGCCGGCAAGTTCTCGACATCAAATTCCTTCTTGACCGGGCCAAACTCGGTGCGATACATGGCTTCGCCCACGTAATGCTCAGCCTTGAGGCGACCACCAGCAAATTCACGAAGGGCTTCATGTGTTTCCGCTTCTGGGCCATAGACCTGTGTCAGATCCAAATAACCACTGGCCAATGTTCCTGGGTGGAACACGCCATCGACGAAATCACCGGTACTTGGCTTGAAGGGCAAGCCGCATGGCGTGCCATCGAGCAGTCGGTTTTGTCCGCGGAAGGTGGCGATCGGGTCTTCGGGGTCTAACACCCACACGAATTGATAGGGCGAGTCAGGAGTAACAAAGCTCTTGTTGTTGTCGATCCAGTGGCCATAAAAATAGTTGTCTTCTTTGTCGTGATTGAGGAACTGGCCAAAAAGCACCGCGATCATGTTGATGTTGGGGCGTTCCCGCTCGGTGAGGACATCCTGTAGTCCATACAAGCGACGACTAATCGTGCGCTCATTCCCGCGATCGTGGGGGCGGCGGATGCCGTCAGCGTACGAAAAACCCTCAGGCCCACGGCTCATCACGCCTGGAGCGCTGCCTAAGGCTGGTTGAGCGAGGTTATTCCCGGTGCCATCCAAGGAACGATATTCAGTAGCGGTCTTGGATGGCACAAAAAACTCCTTTTAACGAAGGTCTGGTGATCCCGTGGGTTCATCAGCAAACGACGTGGCATCTGTCCACAACGTGTCATAGGCGCGCGAGCGACTAAATTGTTGATAAATCCATGCGAATAATGCGAAAAGACTAATCAGTGCGAGAAACTTCCGCAAGATATGCCTCCTTCACTTCAACTGATCAAACACTGGTGGGCCTAGGAGGACTTGAACCTCCGACCTCTTCCTTATCAGGGAAGCGCTCTAACCGTCTGAGCTATAGGCCCGAATGCACGCAAAATCTATCCCACGCCCACAACGGTGGCGTCAGGGGCTAGTCCTGGACTAAATCCATTTGTAAACCACCAACGAAATATGCCGCCAGGTTGTAAAAAGTTGCCAGCAACGCACTCAGTGCTGTCGCCAAGACGACTTGAACAACGGCCACTGCGCCTGCAAGGGTCATGACCTGTCCAAAACCAAAGAGTGATTGTGGATCAACACCGCCGCCAAACACTTCGGTCGAGGTCCGGCCTACTGAATCAAAGACCCCGGCTTGGTTAAACAGCAACCACAACAAGGCGATGGCTATCACGATCGCTAGGGCGATACCCACCGAGAAAATGAACGCCACCTTGGCCACAGACCAGGGATCGATGCGCTTCAACCGCAATTGAGCTCGACGAGCACCCGTCGAACCGTCAGCTCCGGTTGCCGAACTCACGAAGTCGTACCCGCATCTGATGCTTCGGTGGTTTCATCTGCCGACACCGTGGCTTCATCACCCTCTAGCTCGTCATCAACATCATCGGATTCGGCATTACGAGCGATGCCAAGCACCACATCACCTTCTACCAAGTTCATGTAACGAACGCCCATGGTGTCGCGACTCGTCGGATTGACCTCATCCACACGTGAGCGGATAACGCCACCATTGGATGTAACGGCAAGAACTTCATCCGTGGCATCCACCACCAATGCACCGGCCAACGCGCCTCGAGCATCCACCAGCTTCATGGCCTTAATGCCCAGGCCCGAACGGTTTTGCACCCGGTACTGCTCGACCGGAGTGCGCTTGGCAAAGCCACCATCAGTGACGGTAAAGACGAACGCTCCTTCGGTCACCACTGACATCGACAGCAGCGCGTCACCAGCACGGAACTTCATTCCGGTCACACCCGCGGTAGCCCGGCCCATCGGACGCAGTTGCGCGTCGTCGGCGGTAAAGCGAACAGACATTCCCTTGCGAGAAACCAAGAGCAGGTCGTCACTCGGCGAGACCAATTCGGCCCCAATGACTTCATCATCTTCTTGCAGGTTGATGGCAATCAAGCCCCGCGAACGATTGGAGTCGTACTCCTCCAACTTGGTCTTCTTGACCTTGCCGTTCTTCGTCGCCAGCACCAGATACGGCGCCTGGCCATAGTCGCGCAAGGTCAATACCTGAGCAATGGATTCATCGGGTTGGAACTCCAGCAGGTTCGCCACGTGTTGACCACGCGCATCGCGACCAGCTTCTGGCAATTCATAGGACTTCGCGCGATAAACGCGACCACGGTTGGTAAAGAACAGCAACCAATGATGTGTCGTCGTGGTGAAGAAGTGCTCGACGATGTCGTCTTGCTTCAACGCCGCACCGCGCACGCCCTTGCCGCCACGCTTTTGCGAGCGATAGAGGTCAACCTTGGTGCGCTTGGCGTACCCGCCACGCGTAATGGTGACGACCACATCCTCTTCGGCGATAAGGTCTTCGGCGCGCATCTCGCCTTCAGCAGCAACAAAGCCGGTCCGGCGCTCATCGCCGTACTTGTCAACGACCTCGGCCAACTCTTCGCTGACGATGTCGCGCTGACGCTGCGGGCTTGCCAAGATCGCGTTCAACTCAGCGATCTCGCGCTCAATTTCGGCTGCTTCATCGATGATCTTTTGACGCTCAAGGGCTGCCAATCGGCGCAACTGCATGTCCAGAATGGCGGTGGCCTGAATGTCATCAATGTCGAGCAGTTCAATCAGGCCGTTGCGTGCAATTTCGACGCTCTCACTGCGACGAATTAACGCAATAACGGCATCAAGTGCATCTAGTGCCTTGAGGTAGGCCCGCAAAATATGAGCGCGCTCTTCCTTCTTGCGCAACCGGTACTTGGTGCGACGAACAATGACTTCAATTTGGTGAACGATGTAGTGCGTGACAAATTCGTCCAAGCGCAACGTACGCGGAACGCCATCAACCAATGCCAACATGTTGGCACCAAAGGTGTCCTGCAGTTGAGTGTGCTTGTACAAGTTGTTCAAGACCACTTTGGCCACAGCATCACGCTTGAGCACGATCACCAAACGTTGGCCCAGGCGTTCGTTACCTTCGTCTCGCACATCGGCGATTCCGGCAACGCGTCCTTCTTTGACCAAGTCTGCAATCTTCAGGGCAAGGTTGTCCGGGTTGACCTGATAGGGGAGTTCACTGACCACCAAGCACGTGCGGTTGTTGATTTCCTCCACTTCGACAACAGCGCGCATCGTGATCGAGCCACGTCCAGTGCGGTAAGCATCTTCAATGCCAGCGCGGCCAACAATGAGCCCACGCGTGGGAAAGTCTGGTCCCTTGACTCGCTCAAGCATGGCTTCCAAGAGCTCATCACTTGAAGCGTCGGGGTTCTGCAATGCCCACTGAACGCCACTGGCGACTTCCGTCAGGTTGTGCGGCGGAATGTTGGTCGCCATTCCCACAGCGATACCCGAGCTGCCATTGACGAGCAAGTTCGGAAAGCGGCTGGGAAGTACGTCGGGTTCTTGTGCTCGGCCGTCGTAGTTCGGCGAGAAATCAACGGTGTCTTCGTCAATGTCGCGCATGGCCTCCATGGCCAGCGGAGCAAGTCGACATTCGGTGTAACGCATTGCCGCGGCGGGGTCGTTACCGGGCGAACCAAAGTTGCCGTTGCCGTCAACTAACGGATAGCGCAACGACCACGACTGAGCCAAACGAACGAGTGCGTCATAGATAGCGCTGTCACCGTGCGGGTGGTACTGACCCATGACGTCACCCACGACACGCGAACACTTGGAGTATCCGCGATCCGGTCGATAGCCGCCATCAAACATCGCGTAGAGCACGCGGCGGTGCACCGGCTTGAGGCCGTCGCGAACGTCGGGCAAAGCACGACCGACGATCACACTCATCGCGTAGTCCAAGTAGGACCGCTGCATCTCTACTTCGAGATCAACCGGTTCTACGCGCGAAATCGGCGAATCAGTGGGGGTCTGCGTCACGTCTGTTTTCCTTTCGGGAGGTCATCGATGTGTAGGACTGGCCTAGATATCGAGGAACCTCACGTCCTTGGCATTGCGCTGAATAAAGGATCGGCGCGCTTCTACGTCTTCACCCATCAAGACTGAGAAAAGTGCGTCCGCTTGTGTTGCATCATCGAGAGTGACTTGCAGCAAGATGCGTTGGTCAGGATCCATCGTGGTGTCCCACAATTCCTTGGCCGGCATCTCACCCAAACCTTTGAAGCGCTGGATTCCGTCTTCCTTCGGCAACTTCTTGCCATTGGCGATTCCGGCTTCAATGAAGGAGTCGCGTTCGCGATCGCTGTAGGCGTACTGAATGTCACCTCGACCCGACCACTTCATTTTGTACAACGGTGGTTGCGCGAGATAAACGTTGCCCTCTTGAATCAGTGGTCGCATAAAGCGGAACAAAAGCGTGAGCAACAACGTGCGAATGTGTTGACCGTCAACGTCGGCGTCGGCCATCAAGATGATCTTGTTGTAACGCAGCTTCGCCATGTCGAAGTCGTCGTGAATGCCCGTGCCCAACGCGGTGATCAAGGCTTGCACCTCGTTGTTTTGCAACACTCGGTCAATGCGCGACTTTTCAACGTTCAAAATCTTGCCTCGAATGGGCAAAATCGCCTGGAATCGTGAGTCACGACCACCCTTAGCCGAGCCGCCGGCGCTGTCTCCCTCAACGATGTAAAGCTCACACTCTTCGGGATTGGTGGACTGGCAGTCACTGAGCTTGCCCGGCAAGCCGCCGGACTCCAGCAGACCCTTACGGCCACGAGCCAGGTCGCGAGCCTTGCGAGCTGCCATGCGGGCACTTGATGCAGCCACCGCCTTGCGGACGATCTCGCGTCCCTCGGTGGGGTTTTGCTCAAACCATGCACCTAAGCGTTCGTTGGTCACCTTTTGCACAAAGGACTTGGCTTCGGTGTTACCAAGCTTGGTTTTTGTTTGACCTTCGAACTGTGGCTCGCCCAGTTTGACGCTGACGATGGCGGTCAACCCTTCGCGCACATCATCCCCGGTGAGGTTGGTGTCCTTTTCCTTCAACAAGTTCCAGTCGCGACCGAACTTGTTGACCAACGACGTTAGCGCCGCACGGAAACCTTCCTCGTGCGTGCCCCCTTCTTGCGTGTTGATCGTGTTAGCAAAGGTATACACCGATTCGCTAAATCCTGAGTTCCACTGCATCGCGACTTCAACGCTCATGACCTTCTTCGGGTCTTCAGTTTCGTAACTCAAAATCGAGGGATGAGCGGTGCCCTTTGCTGCGTTGATGTGCTTGACGAAGTCAACGAGTCCACCCTCGTAGCACCAGGTGGTGGATCGGCTTTCGCCTTGCTCATCTTCTTGTCCCACGCGCTCATCGGTGAGCACCAAAGTCAAGCCCTTATTGAGGAAAGCCATCTCTTGGAACCGTCGCGCCAACGTTTCAAAGTCATAAACGGTGGTTTCAAAAATCTCACCGTCGGCCCAGAAAGTGACCTGTGTTCCGGTCTCGTCGGTGGCTTCGTTTTGCTTCAGTGGTTCAACGGGTGCGCCGTACTTGTAGGACTGCGTGTAACGCGCGCCATTGCGCCGTACCTCAACGTCAAGGTTGGTTGACAAAGCATTAACAACCGAAACGCCCACACCGTGCAATCCACCCGACACGGCGTAACCGCCACCACCGAACTTTCCACCGGCGTGAAGAACGGTGAGCACAACTTCAATCGCGGGGCGTCCTTCTGTTTCCACGATGTCAACGGGAATGCCACGGCCGTTGTCGCGAACGCGAACGCCGCCATCGGCGAGAAGTGAAATTTCAATGCGATCGCAATGACCGGCTAACGCTTCGTCAACAGAGTTGTCGACCACTTCGTAGACCAAGTGGTGCAATCCACGCTCGCCGGTGGAGCCGATGTACATACCGGGGCGCTTGCGGACTGCATCGAGTCCTTCGAGAACTTGAATGGCACTGGCGTCGTATGACACGTGGGTCTTGCCTCCCGGCGCGAAGTCCTGCCACGCACACATCGTGCGCAGCTCAGCGGTGAATCTGGTTGGGTCAATCTGTTGGGGTACATCTGGTGGCGCAGCAGCGGTCCGGGGAAGGGTGAACGCCGTGCCTTCATCCTAGTGGTTCAGACCGACCATTAGTGGTCTGAGGGCCTTGATTGCCGTTTTACGGCGAGATACCCCTGATCTTGTGTCCCCCCACGCCAATCTGTGGATAACCCTTGTGGGTGGATATGGGCCACATTGGGTCAAGTTCCGGTTCGGGCCTCTGAAACCGTTTAGCCGTACGTGTCGCGGGGCCCTCGGCCCGGAACTGAGCGTTGACCGCGCTTCCAGGACGGCGAGCGCGGACCGAGCACCTTGACCTTGGTCACGACACCGACACCCAATTCCTCATCCAACCGACGTAAAACCGTGGCGGTGAGAAGACGCATTTGGGTGGCCCATGCCGTCGAGTCGGCTTGAACGACTAACTCATCTGCGCGAAAAGCTTGCGGCGTGACATGCGCGGCAACATCATCACCAACGATGGCTGGCCACTGTGTCACGATCGCGCCGATCGACAACGGTGTCACCCATTGTTGTTCTTGACTGAGTTGTTGAACGACATCGCCCACGCGTTGTGGATCGCGTTGATCGGGACCTGGACCTGAGCGTTGATCATCGGTTGTTTTTCGACGACGATTCAACCACGTAGAGCGACGTTGCACCGGTCGGTTGGTTGCTTGCGCACGAGCTTGTGCGAGTGCATCGCTCGCTGCGTCACTTGATGCGTCACTTGATAGATCTGTCACGATGCTTTACTCACACTTCCGCGGACGACTTCAAAGCGTTGGCCAACCAACAACGTAGGTACATCCTGCGCTACCGCTGCCGTAATTAACACCTGTTCGGCCGAACTCACCGCATGGGCTAAACGTTCCCGACGTCGGACATCGAGTTCGGCAAAAACATCATCCAAAATCAGTACCGGATCACCGCCACCACGAAGGTCCTCGCGCAAAATTTCATACGAGGCCAAACGCAGGGCCAGGGCCACCGACCAGGACTCCCCATGACTGGCATAGCCCTTTGCTGGTAAGGATCGAAGGCCTAAAAAGACATCATCGCGGTGTGGTCCCACGAGGGACATTCCCCGCTCTAACTCGCTCTTCCGGGCACTGGCCATCGCCTCATAAAAACCCGCTTTGATCGTCTCTAGCGATGTGCCCACATCATCACCCAAGAAGCTTCGATAGTCGATGGACGTTTCACCCGATTCCGGTGCCAGGTCGGTGTAAGCCGCCAACACCAACGGTCGCAACTCATCAATGAGCTCCACGCGAGACTGGATGATCTGTGAACCGAAATCGCTCAACTGTTCATCCCAGACCGCGAGTGTTGACTCAAGGTTTTCTTGAGGTCGCGATGACCGTGCTGATTTCAACAGTGAGTTGCGTTGTTTTAACACGCGATCGTAATCACTACGAATACCTGCGAACCGAGGCAGCCGTGCGGCTAACAACTCATCAAGAAATTTCCGTCGCTCGCCAGGTTCACCCTTCACCAACGCTAAATCTTCGGGAGCAAACAAAACAGTTCGCAGTGTTCCCAACACGTCGCGAGTGCGTGTCACTGGAGCATTATTGAGTCGAGCTCGGTTGGATCCTGAAGCGGTGATTTCAAGATCAACATCAATAGATCGACCCTCACCCACCACAGTGCAGCGAACAATGGCGCGGTCCGCCCCTTCACGCACCAACGGGGCATCAGTAGCTACTCGGTGGCTCGACAAGCTGCCCACATAACGCAGGGCCTCCACCAAATTGGTCTTTCCCTGCCCGTTCAGCCCCACAAAGACGGTAATTCCAGGCTCCAACTCCACCACGGCAGCCGAATACGACCGGTAATCCACCAATTCGAGGCGTTGGACAAACACCGCTTACACCAAAAAACTCAGGGAAAAAATCATCCGGCCATACGAACGGGCATCAAGAGGTAGCGGTAACTGCTATCTGGTTTTGCATCAGCGTTGAGCATTCCCGTGAGCACGGCCGGCTTACTTGATGAAACAAAAGTCATCGACACGTAATCACCAACAACAGCATTCAAACCATCGACCAAATACTGCGGGTTGAAAGCAATCAAAATTTCTTCACCAGTGACCTGGGCATCAACCGATTCACTCGCTTGAGCTTCATCACCAGTACCAGCCTCAAGAGTGAGGCCTTCACTGGAAAAAGACAATCGAATCGGTGTATTGCGTTCAGCCACTAAAGAGACACGCTTTACCGCGTCAATAAATGAAGCTTTTTCAATCTGTGCTGACGTCGCCGAGTCATCTGGAAACAAGGAGCGGTACTTCGGGAACTCACCATCAATGAGTCGCGTGGTCGTACTACGGCCAGCGCCAGAAAAACCAACCAGTGATTCCACTGCTCCATCGCGGGAGCTGAACGCCAACTCAACTTCAGTCGCTGACGTCATGGCTTTTGCGGTTTCATTAAGGGTTCGGCCCAGGATTAATGCCGTTGCTGAAATCGAGGATTGTTCAGGTTTCCACGGGATTTCACGCACTGCTAAGCGGTACCTATCGGTGGCCGCCAGAGTGAGGGTGTCACCCTCAATTTCCAATCGAATACCAGTCAGTGCAGGAAGTGTTTCATCGCGGCCAGCAGCAATGGCTACTTGACTAATCGCTGAGGTAAACGTGGGCCCATCAATAAGACCAGAAACGGTCGGCATAGTCGGAAGTGATGGGTAATCCTCGACAGGAAGAGTGAGTAACGTAAATCGTGAACTGCCACATTCAACATTGACGCGTGGACCATCAGTGGCGATCGTGACTGGTATGTGTGGCAGTGCACGGGTGATGTCAGCTAACAAGCGGCCGGAAACCAAAACGCGACCCGGTTCTTCAACATCGGCGTTAAGAGAAATTTGAGCAGAAACTTCAAGATCAAATCCAGACAACGTTAATGATGATTGCGTTGCTTCAAGGAGAAGGCCAGCCAAAACTGGAGCGGTTGGGCGCGCTGGCAAACTGCGTGCAGCCCAAGCCACAGCATCAGCTAAGGCACTCGAATCAATCGTGAATTTCACGTGTGTTCCTTCCTTGCACCGCAGCGGTACATGTCGCTACCTCACCCGATGTGGCAGACAGTGACTGTGGTGATCATGCCGGATGAGTCGAAGTGGTGTGTATGGAACCTCAAGGTGGGCTCAATCCACATGTTCTGGAATTACACATTGAGTAGATAGATAAATGTCGTAGTAGTACTAGGTGGTGGGGATAATGTGGATAACGTCCAAGTAGGCACGAATCTCACTTTTAACCTGGGGAGACACCTGAAGTTTTACTGTGGATAAACTTTAAAAATTGTGGATAACTTACGTACTCCCTGCGGGTTTTACTGTTATCCACGGGATTGTCCGGAGCTTTCACCCCAGATACACACGTTTATCCCCAGGTTGTGTATGAGGCTGGTGAAACAGATGTTATTGCTGGGTTTGGGACTTGATTCGGTTGGTCAATTCCGATACCTGGTTAAAGACGCTGCGGCGCTCACCCATGAGGGTGCGAATCTTGCGATCTGCGTGCATCACCGTGGTGTGGTCGCGCCCACCAAATTGTTGGCCAATCTTAGGAAGGGAGAGATCGGTCAATTCTCGACATAAGTACATAGCGATCTGACGAGCATTCACCAGAACACGGGAGCGAGAGGCCCCGCAGAGGTCGTCAATGGTGAGGCCGAAGTATTGAGCGGTTTGGGCCATGATCGTTGCCGAGGTGATTTCAGGACCCGCGCCATGGGGGAACAAGTCCTTCAACACGATTTCAGCTAGTGCCATATCGACTGGCTGACGGTTGAGGTTGGCGAACGCGGTGACTCGGATGAGCGCACCTTCAAGTTCTCGAATGTTGGTTGCCACCTTGGAGGCGATGAACTCCAGGACCTCGGGCGGAGCGGACAACTTTTCTTGCGCCTGCTTCTTTCGCAAAATCGCAATACGCGTCTCGAGGTCAGGTGCTTGAACATCGGTCATGAGGCCCCACTCGAAGCGTGAGCGCATGCGCTCTTCAAACTGCTCGAGCTGCTTGGGCGGCAAGTCACTGGTGACAACGATTTGCTTATTTGCGTTATGCAAGGTGTTAAAAGTGTGAAAGAACTCTTCCTGAGTTTGGACTTTGCCTTGCAGGAATTGCACGTCGTCGACTAAAAGCACATCAATATCGCGATAGCGCTTTTGAAAAGCTTGGGCTTTGTCGTCACGAATACTGTTAATGAAGTCGTTGGTGAATTCCTCGGAACTGACATATCGCACACGGGCTCGCGGGTTGAGGTTTCGTGTGTAGTGGCCAATGGCGTGCAACAAGTGGGTCTTACCCAAACCGGATTCACCATAGATAAACAAGGGGTTGTAGGCCTGGGCGGGAACTTCAGCCACAGCAATGGCGGCCGCGTGAGCGAACCGATTTGACGAGCCAATAACAAAAGTGTCGAAGGTGTATTTCGGATTCAATCGCGAGGTGTCAGCACCGCGCTGTGTGGGCAACTCACTGGGGGTAGGTGCATCACGACGAGCAGCAGCTAAATCAATAACGACGTCCTGAGCCGCGTCACTGTTGGTTCCCGATGCATTGTTATCGGTGGGAGTTTCGGTTTCTGCTTCAACAGTGACAGCCAGTCGAACTTCGTGGCCAAGAGCCTGCGACAGTGCGTTCACCACAACATCACGCAACTTGGTTTCGAGGACTTCTTTGGTCAACTCGTTCGGTGCAGCCAACAGGACGGTGTCACCGACCACCGCAATCGCGTGGGTCAGATCGAGAAACGCATGCTGGTGACGAGGCAGATCGGCGTCGGCAACACTGGTCAGAACTTGCGACCAAATGTTGTCCAGGTCCACGCTTTGATCAACAGACTCGGTCACTGGTCCTACTTTCCTCAAACGGTCAAATCGGGCGATACAGGTACATCCACAAAGTTATCCACAGGCTGTGCATGTGGAGCTGGGGATTCCCCTAAAACGGGACGCAGTAGGACCTTGAGGGCTTTCGGGGTCTACATCGCTGGTACTAGGGAAGTGCAGCAGAGGCGAAAACCTACCCCTAGGTTGGACCGGAAGGCAAGGTTTTCCACAAGATAACCAAACGCCAGGAAATGCTGATCACCACCCCCTCGCTGACGGGGGATCACCCTCCAGTGGGTTCGTGGGTAGGTGGTCGACAGGGTCGAACCGCTGAAGATCAGGACAGACGGTGCCCCCACTGACCAGGAGCCAAGGACGGCGCGTATTCTGGACTTTCGTAAATCGTGCTTTCGGCACGCTACTTCCCTTTGGAGCCATTGTGAGTAAGCGCACGTTTCAGCCGAACAACCGGCGTCGCGCCAAGACCCATGGATTCCGTTTGCGCATGCGTACCCGCGCTGGTCGCGCCATCATCGCGAACCGCCGCGGCAAGGGTCGTTCGAAGCTCACGGCCTAGTCCCATGGTGGCCACATCACGGATGCGTCATCGCCGTGATTTTCAAGCCGCTCATCAAGGCGTTAAAGTAGCCGGCAAGTATGTGGTGTTGCACCACAAAACCCTTATAAATCAAGGGGATTCCCCAGATCCTGTTGTGGGATATGTGGTGTCAAAAAAGGTGGGAAATGCTGTGGTGCGCAATCGCGTTCAGCGTCGACTACGTCACCTCATCCACGAAACTCAGCACCGCATTGCGCAAGGAAGCCTGCTGGTGATCCGAGTGTTACCGAGCGCAGCACAAGCCAACAGTGCAGAGTTAGGTCACGACCTTGATCGACTCTTACAACGGCTGGAAGCTGGCAGATGATGACGTTGCTCAGCAAGGTGTTGATTGCTCCCATTCGGTGGTACCAACGATGGATCTCTCCAGCGTTTGCACCGACCTGTCGGTTCTATCCCTCGTGCTCGGCCTACGCGGTCCGCGCTCTCGAGACCCACGGGCCAGTCATCGGCCTGTATTTGGCTATTCGACGGTTATTGCGGTGCCACCCCTGGACTCCTGGCGGAATTGACCAGGTCCCACCCAAGGGACAGTGGTCATCCACGCCGACACCGTATGACCCCGACGAAGACCCGAACAGCAGCAAGCGAATTATCAGTGATGCAACGAGCATCGAGACAGTGACCCGGTCACACCACGAAAAGGCCAGCGCGACATCCTTAGCACGAGAACTGCGCAACACTGCTTGCGCCCATCCCTTGACCCAGGGAGCTTGACCCGTGGAGTTGATCAATACCGTTTTCGGTCCGCTTGAGTGGATCGTTTCGTTTGTCTTGGTTGCGTTTCACAGTGGACTCACTGCACTAGGACTTCCTGCCGATGGCGGCGCGTCATGGACGTTGTCGATTGTCGGCCTAGTGATCTTGATTCGCATCATTTTGATCCCACTTTTTGTTCGCCAAATTAAAGCTCAGCGTGGGTTGCAAATTTTGCAACCGAAGATGAAAGAGATTCAAAAGAAGTACAAGGACGACCGCGAAAAGCAGTCGCAGGAAATGATGAAGCTGTACAAGGAAACGGGCACTAACCCGTTGGCTTCCTGCTTGCCAATTCTGGCGCAATCGCCGATTTTCTTTGCACTTTTCCAGGTTCTCAATGGGATTGCGACTGGCCAAGCGCGAGGCGTCTTAACTCCTGAGTTGTTGGAGTCTGCACGTAATGCTCGCGTTTTTGGCGCACCGCTTTACGCCACCTTCGCTAATGCGAACGAGTATGCAGCGCAAGGGGTCTCGGCTACGTCCGTTCGCATCGTCACCGTTATTTTGATCGTACTCATGACGTTCACTACGTTCACCACGCAACGTCAATTGATGTTGAAGAACATGCCAACGGACAACCCGATGGCGCAACAACAAAAGATTTTGTTGTACGTCTTTCCGTTGATGTTTGCTTTCTTCGGTATTAACTTTCCGATCGGTGTGTTGATCTACTGGTTAACCACCAACTTGTGGACCATGGGTCAACAGTTTTATGTCATTCGCAACAACCCCACACCAGGAACTCCGGCAGAAGCGGCCTACAACGAACGCCAAGCTATTAAGGCTGCACGTGGTGGTTCATTGATTCAGCGCGTGACAGGTCGAGGCCCAGTAGTCAGCAATGAACCGGTCGAGCAGATCGAAGAACCCAAGGTCGTTCGGCAACAACCCAAGCGCAAACCCAAGAGTGCCCGTAAGAAGCAATAGTCGTTTTATCCCTTTTGTCCGTTTTACTGTGCGTAGCACCCGGGATCGGGGCTAAGAAAAATGAGGAGTAATCATGAGTGATTCCGTCGAGACCACTGACGCTGTTGATGCTGAGGTCGCCGAGCAGGCAGAACCAAAGAACCGCCAGTCGCTGTTAGTTCAAGAAGGCGACATTGCCGCTGACTACATCGAAGGCCTCCTGGATATCGCTGACCTTGGTGATGATGGCGCTATTGACATGGACGTCGAAGGCGACCGAGCTGTTGTGGCCGTGACCGGCGAAGGCGTGGATGTCTTGGTGGGCGATAACGGTGAGGTCCTCAATGCCCTGCAGGAACTGACCCGCTTGGCCGTTCTGCGCGAGACCGGCGAGCGCTCCCGCTTGATGCTGGATGTGGCCGGCTACCGCGCCCAGCGTCGCGAGGTCCTCACCGCCCTAGGAACTGAGGCCGCCGACAAGGTCAAGGCCAGCGGGGAAGCCCTCTCGCTCGAGCCAATGAACGCCTTTGAGCGCAAGGTCGTCCACGACGCTATCGCTGCCGCGGGCTTGAAGTCAGAATCTGATGGCGTGGAGCCCAATCGCTTCATCGTCGTCCTGCCTGCTTAATGGTTTCACGGGAAACATCGGCACAAGTCGAAGCCATCTTTGGTGACCGGCTACCCCTGATTGAGCGCTATGCCCAGTGGCTGGCCGATCAAGGGGTGGTGCGTGGGCTCTTAGGTCCGCGGGAGGTCGATCGCATCTGGGATCGGCACATCATCAACAGCGCCCTGGTGAGCGAGTTCATTCCACCAGGTGCCACAGTGGCCGACCTGGGTTCGGGTGCTGGTCTGCCAGGAATTCCGTTGGCGTTGGCTCGCCCTGACTTGTCGGTCACCCTGGTTGAGCCCCTGTTGCGTCGGATGACGTTTTTGACCGAGGTCCTGGCCGACCTGCAGTCCCTGGCCACGGAACCGTTGAAGGTCGAACTGGTGCGAGGGCGCGCCGAGGAACTGCACGGCAAGGCCACCTTTGACGTCGTCACGGCTCGAGCCCTTGCTCCCCTGGATCGTTTGGTGGGATGGGCCGCTCCCTTGTTGGGCTCTGGCGGTCAGCTCGTGGCCCTCAAGGGGAGTTCGGCTGGTGAAGAGATTGAGCAGGCAGCGTCAGCGCTCGCTAAGGCTGGCTTGTCAGCTCGGCGTGAAGCGGGCGAATCCATCACTGTCGTGATTGCTTCCTAGCAGGCAATCCGGGGATTGCCTGCACGCGAGTTATCCGTGCGTGGCAAGATCAGCGCAAGAGAAGTTTTCACGGCATGGGTGAGGGCACCTGGTGTGCCTGCCGAGACCAGAAAGGTGGGCGAAAAGTTTCGTGAGTACGGAACCAGAGTCCAAGGTCGGATGGCCAGAAAACCCTTCTATCGCAACGGATAGTGAGCCCCCACAGGCAGCATCCTTCACGTCCTCTGGACTGGGCTGGCCAGCAGAAGTGGGTGGTTCTGAGGATGACTGATACCCCGAACTACTTCGGTCCATCCGATGCGGCCTTGCAGGCAGCCGTCGATGTTTCACGGGAAACATTGGGTGGTGGCTCGGATACCCCGATTGCCCAAGCTGCGGCCGCTGCTGTCCTGGTGGCCTCTGGTCGAGTGGCTGATCAACTCCCCCGTCCTCTGCAGACGCGGATTTTGACGATTTCTAACCAGAAGGGTGGCGTAGGTAAGACCACGACCACGGTCAACCTGGCGGCCGGCCTAGCGTTCCAAGGGCTTCGCGTTCTGGTCATTGACCTCGATCCGCAGGGCAACGCCTCCACCGCTTTGGGCATGCCACATCACGATGAGGTCGATTCCATCTACGAGGTCCTGCTGGAAGATATGCCGCTGGCTCAGGCGGTCCAAAAGGTGGAGCAAATCCCCAATCTCTATGGCGTTCCAGCCACCTTGGATCTCGCTGGGGCTGAATTGGAGCTGGTCTCGCTGGTCGCGCGAGAAAATCGCCTCAAACGAGCGATCGAAACCTACCTGAACCAATCAACTGATAGGTTTGACTTTGTCCTCATCGACTGTCCTCCCTCGCTGGGATTGCTCACGGTCAATGCGCTGGTGGCCGCTACTGAAGTGTTGATTCCGATTCAATGCGAGTACTACGCACTGGAAGGTTTGGGACAACTCGTACGCAACGTGGAAAAGATTCAAGAGTTTCTCAATCCCAATATTTTTATTTCCACGATTTTGCTCACGATGTACGACGGCCGCACGCGTTTGTCTGCGCAAGTGGCGCAAGAAGTGCGTGACTTTTTTGGTGAGCGCGTTTTGCCAACCGCAATTCCGCGATCAGTTCGTGTGTCTGAAGCACCGTCATTTCAGCAAACGGTGTTGACCTATGACCCAGGTTCGACAGGTGCACAAAGTTACTTACAAGCCGCTCGCGAATTGGCCTTGCAGGCATGAAAAGAGTAGGGAAAAAATGAGTGCAAAACAGCGTGGATTAGGTCGTGGTTTGGGCGCTCTTATTCCTACCGCGCCAGGACCACAAACCAGCGCCGAGACTGGTAGTCAGCCCAGTACTGAGGCGGGTTCCGCAGGTTCGGGGACCGCGGTACCTGGTGCTAGCCGGGGCGCAAAATTGGCCCAAAATACGGCCTCCTCATCGGTGGAATTTGTCGTTCCCGAGGGCGCCTATTTTGCTGAACTTCCACTGGATTCCATCACACCAAATCCGCGTCAACCGCGAACAGTTTTTGATCCTGAAGCGCTTGATGAATTGATTCATTCGATTAAAGAAATTGGTTTGCTTCAACCCATTGTTGTTCGTCCCTTGTCAAACAATCGTTTTGAATTAGTCATGGGTGAGCGTCGTTGGCGCGCACACACTGTTGCAGGTTTAGCAACCATCCCAGCGATTGTTCGCGAGACCGCTGACGCAGATTTGTTGCGCGATGCGTTGCTCGAAAACTTGCACCGCAGCCAACTCAATGCGCTCGAAGAAGCGGCGGCCTACAGCCAACTCCTCAACGACTTTGGCTGCACACACGATGAGTTAGCTCAGCGCATTGGTCGCTCGCGTCCACAAATCTCCAACACCATCCGCTTGTTGAAGCTACCTCCAGTCGTCCAATCCAAGGTGGCGGCAGGGGTGCTCTCCGCAGGCCACGCACGCGCTCTGCTCGGCCTTGAGGACCCCAAGGCTCAGGAAGCTCTAGCCACCAAGATCGTGGCTGAGGGCCTGTCGGTGCGCACGGTTGAGGAACTGGTGAGCCTGGGCTTTGCAGGCCCTGCCTCCAAGAAGTCCGGGCGCAAGAAGGCCGGACCGGACTGGTCAGAGTTGGTCGATCGCCTCGAGGACCGGTTGGATACCAAGGCTGCGATTTCGGCATCAGCCAAGGGCCGGGGCAAAATCACTGTGGAATTTGCCAGTTTTGAGGACCTTCGCCGCATTGTTGACACCATTGCGGGACCGCAGAAGTAACTTCCTCGGTCTTTAGGCCTGGGCTGAGTGGGCCTCAATCGCATCGTTAACCAGGGCCAAACACACCTCGGAGAGGTCCAATCCGGCTGCTTCGATGGCCTGCGGAAGTAAGGAAGTTTCGGTCATGCCAGGGGCAACGTTGGCCTCAATGAATTGCGGAACACCCTCGCCGTCAATGATGAAATCGGATCGTGAAAATCCCGTTAACCCAAGAATGGTGTGAACGGTCAGGGCGGCATCGGCGACGCGTTGTGACACCTCGTCACTGATGCGAGCGGGTGCAAAAAATTCGGTAAGACCAGCGGTGTAGCGAGCGTTGTAATCGTAGAACTCGCCGTCGGGAACAATCTCCACCGCAGGCAAAGCGATCGGACCATCACCAAGATCGATGACGGAAACCGCAACTTCTGTGCCGGCGATATAGCGTTCAATCACGGCACAATCAGCGTAGGAAAAGCACGAGACCATGGCAGTCGGAAGTTCGGCAGCGGTGTGAACGATGCTCACACCCAGGGCCGATCCACCCTTGGAAGGCTTAATGACCAGCGGAAATCCGAAGGCTTTTTCGACCGCGTCGAGCACCGCCCCAGCGCCTAATTCGCGGAAGGCTTCATGCGGCAAAACCACCATTTCAGGCGTAAATATGCCGTTTCTGGCCACAATCGTTTTGGCCAGGGGTTTGTCATAGGTCAGTCGGCAGGCCTCGGGATTTGACCCTACGTAGGGCAGCTTCAGTAGATCCAGGACATCGCGAATCGCACCGTCTTCACCGGCCGCTCCATGGAACATCGGGAAGATGCAGTCGGGTGGATCGGCGATGAGCGAGGGCAACAAATCAATGTCCATGTCGCGCTCGTCAACGTCGACTCCTCGGTTGCGCAGTGCTTCAGAAATACGACGACCAGAACGCACGGAGACATCGCGCTCGTGGGACAAGCCACCAGCTAGTACTACAACACGAAGTGCAGAGTCAGTACTCATTAGACGACATCCGGTCCGGGAGTTGATCCCTGTGATGAAACTGATGGCCGAGCGGCACCGAGGGTGCCGAAGGTATGCATGAGCTTGAGTTCTTCATTGATCACACCACCGAGGCGACGCACTCCCTCACGGATGCGATCGGGCTCGGGGAAGCTGTAGGACAGTCGAATCGATTGCCGGCCGTCCCCATTGATGTAAAAGGCGGTGCCAGGCACGTAGGCCACCCGGGCAGTCACGGCCCGAGGCAGCATCGCGGTGCCATCCATCCCCTCTGGCAGGGTCACCCAGACGTAGAAACCGCCGGTGGGATGGGTCCAGGTGGTCCCTTCGGGCATGTGCTGGGTCAGGGCTTCGAGGGTGGCGTCGCGACGCTCGCGGTACACCTCGCGGAAGATCTTGATCTGGTCCATCCACGGTTGCGTGTCCAGGTAGGTCGAAATGGTGAGCTGTGAAAAGGCGGGAGGACATAAGACCGCGGACTCCGCAGCCAAGGTCAATTTCTCGCGAACACCGTGCGGGGCAACAGCCCATCCAACGCGAATGCCAGCCGCAAACGTCTTACTGAATGAGCCGAGATAGATCACACCATCGGAGTCATGCGAGCGGATCGCTTGCGGAATGTGTCCGTCAAAGCCGAGCAAACCGTAGGGGTCATCTTCGATGATGAGCACTCCCGCGCTTTGACAAATCTGCAGAATTTCCATGCGGCGATCTTGGGGTTGGGACAAGCCCGCGGGGTTGTGAAACGTCGGAATGGTGTAGACGAACTTCGGAGTTTTGCCTTGTGCTGCAAGGGTTTTGAGGGTTTCGCGTAGCGCTTCAGGATTGAGTCCGTGCTCGTCCATGGCGACGTGTTCGACATCAACCTGGTAGGCCCTAAAAACACCTAGTGCTCCGACGTACGACGGAGCTTCAGCAATAATCACGTCACCGGGATCGCAGAAAATTCGCGTGATCAGGTCCAAGGCCATTTGTGATCCAACGGTCACAATGACGTCATCGGGGTGCGGGGCGATTCCTTGCAGCCCGACCATTTCGCAGATTTGTTCGCGCAGTCGTTGGTCACCGTTGCCGCTGCCGTACTGCAACGCGACCTGTCCTCGAGTGGCCAACATGTTGGCCACGGTGGAGGTGACCGTTTCCATGGAAAGCGCAGCAATATTGGGCATTCCACCAGCCAGCGAGACCACTTCAGGGCGGGAGGCCACAGCAAAAAGGGACCGGATCTCACTGGCGGTCATGCCGTGGGTGCGCTTGGCATACCGGGCCAGGTGAGGGTCAAGCCGGTTTCCCAAAGGGGATTCGCCGGATTGGGGCGCCATGTCACCTGCCTTCAACGCAGGACGGGAGCCCAAAAACGGCCACCGCCAGGGGGAATGTCTAGGTCTAAGCATGAAGCATGGGGCCAGCGAACCCGCATTCGGTCCGGTGTGGCGTGTTCAGGCGTAGAACTGTCGTCAGTCCTGGGATTCAGGAGTGAACAGGTGCTGGACTCCAGAGGCGATGGCTTCGGCCACGACGTCGCGAAATCCCGGATCGCTTAACCGAGCCGCGTCGGTGGGGTTGCTCAGGTATCCAATTTCAACGCGGACCGCTGGCATCGTCGTCCAACGCAATAAGTCCCACGTTTTGCCATGGATGCGACCGTCGGGCAAATCGGTGCGCGCGACGATTTCGTCTTGAATCAATTGGGCTAGACGTTGGCCAACCGAAGAGTGCGTCGCCGCGTTGCCAAAAAAGTAGGTCGCTACTCCGCGAGCTGCATCATTTGCCAGCGCATCGGCATGGATAGAGATCACCAGATCGGCACCAGCGGTGTTACTAAATTCAGCGCGCGCCTGTTCGTCCAGGGCCGTGTCTAGGTCAACGGGTCGAGTCAGAAAGGCCGTTGCTCCCAGGGCCGTGAGGCGCCCTTCGACGCGAGTGGCGATGTCAAAGGCGATGTTGGCTTCGCTCCACTCCAGTAGATCGGAGGTGCAGCCGGCGTCGGGTCCGCCGTGACCGGCATCAACGACGATGATGCGCCCAGCCGGTGTTGATCCTTGGCGCAGCAGGGCTTCGTTCTCGCGAAGGGCTGCGGGTGCTCCCCCGGTGACTGACCTCGAGAGCCGATGCAAGGCCGCCAACGTGGCGGGTCCACACGTTCCATCAGGAGTCAGACCGACGTTGCGTTGGAAATCGCACACGGCGTCAAACGTCTGATGCCCGAAGATGCCGTCAATGCGCCCCGGGTCAAAACCCATGCCCGTCAATCGCTGTTGCAATTGAGCGATGTCATCGCCGCGAAGCAGGTGGCTGACCTGATAGCTCAACAGGCGATCGCCCAAGGCCCAGTGGGCTTCATCGAGGGCTCGCACGGTGTGCGGCCCAACAATGCCGTCAACCAACAGCCCACGTTGTTGCTGAAAGTGACGAACCGCGAGGTCTAACCCCTCATCGAAGACGTCACCACCGGCGTCATCGCTGAGGTGCCCTAAGCCGTTGAGCCGATCGCGAAATTCCAGGATGGCTGTGCCCGAGTCACCGCGACGATAGAGCGTCGGCACAGACGAGGGCATGGGAAGAGTGTGACGAAGGCTTAGGCGATGTAGTCAGCGAGGTCTTCGAGCAACTTAGCCTTGGGCTTCGCGCCGACGATTTGCTTGACGACTTCGCCGCCCTGGAAGACGTTCATGGTGGGAATTGAGCTCACGCCGTAGTTGGCCGCAATGCTGGGGTTTTCATCCACATTGAGTTTCACGATGGTGAGCTTGTCGCCGTGCTCGTTGGAGATTTCTTCCAAGATCGGACCCACCATGCGGCAGGGACCACACCACTCAGCCCAAAAGTCCACGAGCACGGGCTTATCGCTCTGCAAGACATCGGCGGCGAAACTGGCGTCGGTCACGTTTTTGGTGGCCATAGGGGTGCTCCTTAGGTGGGGGTCAGTGGTCTGAGAGGGCTTGGTGGTCACGGTCGGCAAGAAAGCGTTCTGCATCCAAGGCTGCGGCACAGCCGGTTCCTGCTGCAGTGATGGCTTGACGATAGCGGTGATCAACGACATCACCGGCAGCGAAAACGCCGATTTGGTTGGTAGCGGTGGTGGGGTGCTGGACGTGGACGTAGCCTTCGTCGTCGAGATCAATTTGTCCCGCGAGCAGTTCCGAGCGGGGATCATGCCCAATGGCGACGAACAAGCCCGTGGCATCCAGGTCTGATTCCACCCCAGTCTTCACGTTACGCACCCGCAACCCGGTGACTTTGTCCTCGCCCAAGACGTCAATGACTTCGGTGTCCCAGAGGAAGGAAATCTTCTGGTTGGCGATGGCTCGGTCTTGCATGATTTTGGAGGCGCGCAATTCATCGCGGCGATGAACGATGGTGACGGTCTTGGCAAAGCGGGTCAAGAATGTGGCTTCTTCCATGGCCGTATCTCCACCACCGACAACGACGATGTTTTGTTCCTTAAAGAAGAATCCATCGCAGGTAGCGCACCAAGAAACCCCGCGTCCGGACAGGCGCTTTTCGTTCGGAAGCCCAATTTCTCGGTAGCCAGAGCCTGTCGCGATGATCACGCTGTGGGCCTGGTGAGTCACGCCGTCGCCGTCCACCACGGTCTTAATAGCGCCGGTCAAATCAACGCTTGTGACGTCATCGGTAATGAATTCAGCACCAAATTTTTCGGCTTGCGCGCGCAAGTCGTTCATCAAGGCCGGGCCCTGAATCCCCTCGGGAAAGCCAGGAAAGTTTTCGACTTCGGTGGTGTTCATCAAGGCTCCACCGGCGGTGACGGCACCTTCAAAAATCAAAGGAGCCAAATTGGCGCGTGCTGCGTAAATGGCTGCGGTGTAGCCCGATGGCCCGGAGCCAATGATGATGACGTTGCGAACGACCTCGCTCACGGTGATTTTCCTTTGACTCAATGCGGCGTGCACAAGTGGTTGTGCCTGTAAGAACCGATCCTACGGGCGATTTGTTCCCGCGGATCCAGCGCCCGTTGGCCTAGGGCTGACGGGGGATAAACCGCACCTGTTCAGGGACGCTGGATGCGTCCAAACCACAAGATCTCAGGTTCACCGGTCGTGCACGAGGGGCGAACGACCCAGATGTCGAGCTGCTGGCCGTTGGCTTGGGTGGCAAAGGCGATCAGGGCTGCTGGCTCACTGGAGAACTGCCCGATATCGAGCAGAACTGGCGAGCGAGAGTCACTGCCCGTGATCTCAACAAAGCACTTGGCACGAGCGATTTCGTCGGCAATGAACAGTTGACTGGCTGGATCCAACACCGATGCTGACGTGCCCACTGATGTTTCAGGAGTGGGTTGCACCAGTGAGGTGACCATCGGATCACTGCCGGCAACGGCACCCTTGTCTTGACGTTGAGTAATTAAGGTTTGCAGTTGTTTGCGAATCGCACCTGGTGTGTATTGCAACCCTGAGGTCGTCACTGTTCGCGCGATGGGCAACGGAGCTGCAACGGATTTTTGGTTCGATGGCGTAGCTGCATCACCACTAGCGACGGTAGGTGAGGTAGTCGTTGACGAAACGCTATTAAGAACCACACCGGCAAGAAGTGCCAACGCGGCAATGCTGGCGACAGCGCCGGCAAGCCGTAGTTGTGGACGTGACCTGCGTTCGGGCGGGCGGGCTGCCTCGTCGTGGAGTTGGGCTATCTGGTCCTGCCAACGAGCCGCCACAGCCGGCGGAACAGGCCCATCGGACTGCCGGGGCTGCAAGGTTTCACGCACGAATTGCTCGTCATCAGGCCCTAAATCAGGGAAAAGCTCAGGGACATCGGCCATGCGGATTACTCACCTCCCGAGGCAGTTGGCTGTGGCGGTTCAGGCACTGGTGTGACGCTTTCGGTGCCGTCTCGGTTCCGAAGATGCTCAAGGAGGGGTAATAGGCGGGCCCGCCCTCGAAAGCAGCGACTCTTGACCGTTCCTGCTGGAATGCCCAATAGCTCAGCGGCATCTTCAATGCTGTATCCCAAGACATCGACTGCGACGACAGCCGCGCGCTGTTCGGGTGGAAGTTTCTCAAGTGCGGCACGCACATCCAAGGAGATCAACTGATCATCAATGCGGTCGTGCTGATCGGTAAAGGCTGGGTGATCAGTGAGATCAAGTGCATTGCTGCGCGTCGGGCGCGATTTGTTGCGGCGCATGCGATCGATGCATGCATTCACGACGATGCGGTGGAGCCAGGTCGTCACTGCCGCATCACCGCGATAGTTGCTCGCTGAACGAAAAGCAGAGATCAATGCTTCTTGAACCGCATCTGATGCTTCCTGCGGATCACCCAAGGTGCGCATGGCGATAGCCCATAACCGGTCCTGGTGGCGACGGACAAGTTCACCAAAGGCGTCGGGATTGCCGTTGGTGTGGGCCGCCATGAGGGCCCGGTCATCAAGGTCGGAGAAGGCGGTGATGGGATCCACCGATTCCTCCGATCTAGGCGTAATACGAGTTCCTAGCCTAACGATTTTTGGCGGTGTGTCGGAACAGCCACAAGGGGGTTGCTGGCGTACCGTTTTTTCACAGGTCCCCCGTCGGGGAGTGGGAGGGGAAGCCCGCTGCCCGACGGGGGCCTTTTATGTTCTTCATCTTTTGCACGCATGCACGCGCTACGGCGACGGCGACGGCGAGCTTTCCGCGGACGCAGGCGGACCAGGTGGCGGTGATCCATCGGGCTCACTAAATGTTGCATTGAGAACTTGGAACCCAAGAAAAACCAATCCCGCAACAAATACCAAGATCACCGCGACGATGAGTGCGCGAACACCGCGTCGTCGAAGTTGTTGTGAATTGATGGTTTGAATAGGGCCGGTCGATCGACGACGTTCCAGTCGCTGGGATGCAGTCGTGCCGGAATTGCCAAGAAAGTTGCGCAACGCTGCGCTGAGTTCGCGCGCAGTATCAATGGGACCTTCACTGCCAAACGTCTCGCCTAACGCGCGACGGCAAATGCGATCAAGGTTCGCCGAAACGTTGGCGCGGGCTCGTCGAGGTGGCAAGACACGACCTTTGTCGCGCTGAGCTGGGGGTAAACCAGATGCGCTGTCTAGTGGCCAGCGACTGGTCAAACAGGCATACAAAAGGGCCCCCAATTGGCGCACATCCACGAGGGCATCCGCTTGGCTGGCATGCCCCAGAACCCTTGCTACGCCTAGGTCCAGGACCGAAATTTCCCCTCCGGGAGCAATCAGAATATGGACGGGATCCAGGCAGGTGTGGAACAAGTTTTTGTCGTGGGCCGCCGCCACCGATTCAGCCAGATCGGCGATCAAGTCCGCTGACTCGATGGCATCTAAGGAACCTTCAACCAAGACATCTGCCAGGAGCTCAGCATCAACGTAGGAACTGACAATGTGTGCAACCGGTGCGTTGTCCCCGATATCAAGAATGCGAATAAAACCTGCATCGTCGACACCAACAGCTTCGCGCGCAGCATCGAGCACATCAACTGTTAATGGATGCGAGTGATCGAAAGTGCGCACCGTCACGGGTCGCAATAAAAGTGTGTCTTCGCCAAACCACACGACACACCAATCGCGAGTGTTATCGAGAACTGCTTCGAGTCGATAGCGATCAGCGATGAGGTCACCAGGACTGACAAGGTGCTCACTCATTTTTTGACACGTAACGTTGATAAGCGATCGCGAACAACGTTGGTGACGTCATTGATTTGTTCAATGTGCATGATGCGTGCGGCAGCGATGTAGGCACCAGCGCCGATGGCGTAAGCGAACAGCAGCGCCAGTAGCAGGTCGATGCGACTTGATCCCAGACCCTGAGTGACGAGCGAGAGGACAGCCCAGATAGCGATCCCGGCCAGTACGGCAGCAATGAGCATCCGAACCAGGCCGCGGATGACACCAAAGGTAGGCAAGGGGCCAGTGGTGCGACTGAGGATTCGCCACGTGATGGGAACGGTAATTAAGTAGCTCAGTGAATACCCCAGCGCCAGTGCCGGAACCTTCCAGCGCACGTCAACCACCGAATACAGCGTGACTCCTGCGAGGACGTTGATGCTGTTCATCCCGATATTGATCAGTGCTGGAGTTTTGGTGTCCTCGAAGGAATAGAAACCGCGAAGCAAAACGTAGAACACAGTAAAGGGAATCAGACCCAGCATGAAGGCTTGCAAGATCACACCGACGAAACGCGCTTCGTCGGCAGATGCTGCACCAAAACTAAACAGCACTTGTGCCAAGTACGGGCCACCAAGAAAGAGCGCGACAGCAGCCGGAACGATGACAGCACTGGCCATCAAGGTCCCGTCACCGATATCGCGGGCCACATCAGATTTACGACCAGCGGCAACCGCTCGACTCATCTGCGGAAGCAAGAAGGTCACGATGGAAACAGTGATGATTGAGTGCGGCAACATGAAGAGTAAATAAGCGCGCGAGTACGACGTAAATCCAGCAGAAGAAATTGCAGGATCTGCAGAAGCTAAGACGTTTGCTTTTGAGGCAAGTCGCGTGATGACCACGTAGGAAATCTGGTTGGTGAGAACGAACAGAAAGGTCCAACCGGCGAGGTAGCGGACCTTTCCTAGGCCAGCCCCAGCAAAATCAAATCGAGGGCTCCAGCGGTACCCCGCCCGCCTCATAACCGGAATCAGGACCCCAGCCTGGGCGGCAATTCCCAGCGTTGTCCCCAGTCCCAGCAGGGCAATCTGGCCACTGGTGATGCTTGCCGTGGTGGGGTTGGACGACTGAACCACGCCCAGGAATAGCAAGGCGGTGATGATGACTACGACGTTGTTAACGATGGGTGCGTACATCGGTGCAGTGAACTGCTTTCGCGCATTGAGCACCTGAGAAAACATCGCGAAGAGTCCATAAAAAATGATTTGCGGAAGACAAAAACGGGCAAACAAGACCGCAGTATTGACATCATCGCTAGACCACGCAGAGGGACCGTAAATGCCAATGATGAGTGGTGCAAAGGCGACAACAAGAACAGTGACGCCGAGCAGGATGACGGCGACTAACGTCAGTAGCCGATCGGCATAAATCTTGCCGCCGTCACTGTCGTCGCTCATGTGGCGCACCAGTTGTGGAATGAAAATTGCGTTGAGTGCGCCACCAGCAATCAGGATGTAAATGATGTTGGGCACGGTGTTAGCCACTGAGTACGTGTCACCAAATACGCCAAAGCCAATCGCCGCGACGATCGCGATATCGCGCACCATTCCGGTCAGCCGCGACGAGATGGTTCCGACGGCCATCGCGGCCGAGGATTGCGCCAGGTTGGGTTCGTCGGTGGCGGGAACGGGGAGGTCTGACTCGGGGAGGTCCGGGGCCGGCTGCTCCTGCGGTTCTGGTTCTGGTTCCGGTTCGGGTCCAGGTTCGAGATTCTGAGCCGACACCACAGACTCAGTCAGATCCGTCGTGCTTTCGTTGTCCTGAGGCTTCGGCTCAAGCGGGATGGGAACCGTGGTGTCGAGGGAATCGTCGCTCATGCCAGCTCATCACCGATGGGGCTATTTGCGGACATGACTTAGACCCTACGGTCCCGCATCCCTCCTTGGGCGTCAGACCTGCCTAGGGTTGGGGTGCTGAGTTCGTGAATTGATGGAGGTCTGGTGTCCGCTGAGCAACATGCGCTGGTTAGCCGTGTTGTCGCCGCCAACCCGGTCATTGGGGAACTAGGTGAGCGCTTTACGGCTGCCGGGTTTGAGCTGTCGCTGGTCGGCGGCAGTGTGCGCGATGCGCTGTTGGGCCGATTGGGCCATGACCTGGATTTCACCACGAATGCTCGCCCCGATGACATCACAAAGTTGATCACTGGTTGGGCTGATGCCATTTGGGATGTCGGCCGTGAGTTCGGAACGATTGCTGCACGACGAGGTGATTTCGATATCGAGATCACCACGTACCGCAGTGAAGAGTATGACCCTGATTCACGCAAACCAGCCGTTGAGTACGGCGACACCTTGGTCGGAGACCTAGGTCGTCGTGACTTCACTGTGAACTCTATGGCTTTTACTTTGGGAGTTAACGAACTCGTCGATCCGTTTAACGGAACGAGCGATCTGCACGAGCGTCGATTAATGACGCCCGCAGCACCCGAGCAATCGTTTAGTGATGACCCATTGCGGATGATGCGCGCGGCCCGATTCGCGGCGCAACTGGGGTTTGATGTCGCAGAGGACGTCGTCACGGCGATGACGTCGATGAACGAACGAATTTCGATCATTTCGGCTGAGCGAGTTCGTGACGAAATCATCAAATTGGTGATGGCCGATTTTCCGCGAAAAGGCTTGGAATTACTGGGCTCCACGGGCTTGGCCGAGCATGTCCTGCCCGAAATTGTGGGCATGAAAACCACGGTTGATGAACATAAGCGGCACAAGGACGTTTATGAGCACACTTTGATGGTGGTGGAACAAGCCATTGACTTAGAAAAGTCCCACGAGCCAACGAGCGGACCTGATTTTATTTTGCGCTTTGCAGCTCTGATGCACGATATTGGTAAACCAAAAACGCGTCGCTTTGAAGGCGCCAACCGTGTGACATTTCATCATCACGAAGTGGTGGGAGCCAAGATGACGCGCAAGCGCATGAAGGCTCTGCGATTTAGTAACGATGAAATTGATCAAGTCTCAACATTGGTTGAGCTGCACTTGCGCTTTCACGGTTACGGTTCAGGTGAATGGACCGACTCGGCGGTGCGACGCTATGTTCGCGATGCCGGTGATCAATTGGTGCGTTTACACAAGCTCACGCGCGCTGACTGCACCACGCGTAATGCGCGCAAGGCCGCAGCACTGGCGCGCACCTATGACAGTTTGGAAGCGCGAATTGCCGACCTCGCAGCGCATGAAGAATTGGCATCTATTCGCCCCGACCTCGACGGCGAACAAATCATGGAAATCCTGGGAATTGGACCAGGTCGCGAGGTAGGCCAGGCCTACCGGTTCTTGCTTGATTTACGCCTAGATCGAGGCCCGCTCGATGCGGAGATGGCCAAGGAGGCCTTGTTGGCCTGGTGGGCAGCTCGGCCCTGATCGAGCCAGCCAGCACCAGGGCGAGGACTAGGTCGTGGTGGGTTTTCTCCGCCACCAGAGAACGATTGCCGTCCCGGCGTAGAGACCCGCCACCACGAGGTTGGTGAGCAATGACCGGCCAGAGGCCGGAAGCACGATCGCGCCGACCGAAGCTGCGGCGACGAAGGCGACGTTGAACACGACGTCATACAAACTGAAGGTGCGCCCACGAAATTCATCGGGGATGGTTCGTTGCAAGATGGAATCAACACACACCTTGGTGACCTGTGCACTGATCCCAACAAAGAACACGCCAATGAGTAGTGGTGTCTTTGTTTGTGGAGTGGCGATGATCAGTTGCGTGATGGCAGCGAACGACAGTGCAGAGATCAAAATATTTATGGGTGATAAGTACCGGGAGAGTTCGGGAGTGAGCACGGCGCCAACAAAAAATCCAGCGCCCGCAATCAGGACCACTTGCGCCAGCAAAGCCAATCCAGCGTCAGGGTTGAGTGGATCCGAAAATGTGTTACGTGCCAGAAGGACGGCGGTCACTGAAGCAAGGCCAAAGCAGAATCGCTGAATGGCCGTGACGACAAAGGCTGTGGAAGCGGTGTGATGACGACGGATTTGACCGACGCCGGCGGCCAATTCGCGCGCGACCTCAATGACCGCCTTGAGAGCGGCAGGAAGCTCAGCGGCGGGCTCAGGGCCTAAGGCCCGACGGCCCAGTCGCAGGGCCAACGAACCAGCCGCGACGTAGAGACCGGCTGCCACAGCGATCAACATCGCATCGTTGGTGTCGGTAGCCCCGCCAAAAAGCGAGCGCAGGTACACGCCCAGCCCGGCGCCAAGGACGGTGCTGAGAGTCCCGAGGGTCGGAGCGATGGCATTAGCAGTGACGACGTTGTCGAGTGGAACAACGCGAGGCACTGATGCACCGAGCGCAGATAACACCAATCGATTAATGCTCACAGCAAGGACGCCAACACTCAGCAGGGCAATTTCCGGTGCTGAACTCAATGCGATGAGCGCGATGGAAGCGACAAGCGTCGCGCGGGCAAAGTTGGCGATCAACAAAATTTGTCGGCGTTGCCAACGGTCAATGAACACACCAACAAAAGGCCCAATGACGCAGTAGGGCAAAATCAAGATGGCGAATGCGCTGGCGATGGATTGCGCATCGGCCTGACGTTCCGGTGAAAACAGGACGTACGAGGCGAGGGCAGTTTGGAAAACCCCATCAGCAAACTGCCCAGCCATACGCACGCTGAGCAGCCGGCGAAAGCCGGAGCCACGAACAACTGTGGCCACATCGCTGATGTAACTCACAGGGGAAGTATTACCGTTCGATGTCGCCTGCGATGAATTGCTCCACCTTGTTGCGGCAGATGTCGTCCGCGTACTGCTCCGGTGGGCTCTTCATAAAGTAGGAAGAAGCCGACAGAATCGGGCCTCCGATGCCACGGTCGAGGGCAATTTTGGCCGCCCGAATCGCGTCAATGATGATTCCGGCCGAGTTGGGCGAGTCCCACACCTCAAGCTTGTATTCCAAGGACAGAGGGACGTCTCCGAAGGCGCGACCCTCAAGGCGGACGAAGGCCCACTTGCGGTCATCGAGCCAGGCCACGTAGTCGGATGGTCCGATGTGAACGTTGCGTGGAGCGATGGGGTCACGCAACTGCGAGGTGACGGACTGTGTTTTGGAGATCTTCTTTGACTCCAAGCGCTCGCGCTCGAGCATGTTCATGAAGTCCATGTTTCCACCAACGTTGAGTTGGTAAGTGCGATCAACCGTGACGCCGCGGTCTTCGAACAACTTGGCGAGCACGCGGTGGGTGATGGTGGCACCGACTTGAGACTTGATGTCATCGCCAACGATCGGCACGCCCGCTGCCGTGAACTTGTCAGCCCATTCCTTGGTGCCGGCGATGAAGACGGGAAGTGCATTCACGAACGCGACGCCCGCGTCGATGGCGCACTGTGCGTAGTACTTGGCTGCTTGCTCTGAACCCACGGGCAAGTAGCACACCAAAACGTCAGCCTTGGTTGCCTTGAGTTCAGCAACGATGTCCACTGGCTCTGCATCGGACTCAACGACCATCTCGCGGTAGTACTTGCCGAGACCGTCGTAGGTGTGACCGCGCTGAACCTTCACACCGGTAGGTGGAACGTCACAAATCTTGATGGTGTTGTTTTCGCTGGCACCGATGGCGTCAGCGATGTCAAGGCCGACCTTTTTGGAGTCAACGTCGAAGGCAGCGACGAACTCAACGTCGGAGACGTGGTACTCGCCGAATTGCACGTGCATCAAGCCAGGAACGGCCTGGGTGGGGTCGGCGTCCTTGTAATATTCGACACCCTGAACAAGTGATGCGGCGCAGTTTCCTACACCGATGATCGCTACGCGAACCGAACCCATGATCGTTACTCCTTGTTATTTCTTTGCTGCGCTGGGGCGTCCAACGCAGCCTTTGATCCACGCGACGACGGGCTGTCTTCGCGCTCTGTTGCAATGAGTTCGTTGAGCCAGCGCACTTCTCGCTCAACAGATTCCAAACCATGCTCCTGAAGTGCCAGGGTGTAGCTATCTACACGTTCGCTTGCTTGACGAAGTGAAGTGCGCAATGTGTCCAAACGCTCTTCGAGTCGTGAGCGACGTCCTTCAAGAATGCGCAGTCGGACGTCCTTATTGGTGCGAGCAAAAAAGGCCAGGTGCACACCGAAGGCTTCGTCTTCCCACGACGCGGGGCCGGATTCACTGACCAGTTCTTGAAAGCGTTCTTTGCCATCAGCGGTCAACCGGTAAACGATTTTCGAGCGACGACCAGCGCCACTGGCATCGTCAGCGGCAATGAGTCCCTCGGATGTCATGGTCTTGAGCGCGGGATACAACGAGCCGTACGAGTAAGCCCGGAAAGTCCCCAGGGCGCTACCGATGCGCTTGCGCAATTCGTAGCCGTGCATCGGGGAATCGTGGAGTAAACCCAGCACAGCGAACTCGAGCACTCCGCTCGATCGCGCCATGGTTACCCCTTATCGCCGAACGGGGAACATTCGGGTTGACCGGTTGAACTGATGTATCAGAACGATACATCAAGTTGAACCTATAGGGCGGTCGGGGTCCGGCGATGCAGATAGTGAGCAGATCGGGCGGCCTAGGCACGGCTCGCCCTCAGCCGAACGGATCTGTGCCGGCAGGCGTAAAAGGGATTACGCTCGCGGCTGTGTGGTCCCAGCGATCGGTCGTGGTTTACGGCCTCCAGCGTCGAGCCGCCCTGGAAGAGCTCTTCCACGGGGGCGCCTTTCGCAGCGACCTGTGCGATGCCGATCCCTACACCTTGCGGGCTGCCAAGCATCACGGTGAAGCGACGCAACGCTTGTGTCCGGTTTGTCGTAAGGAAAATCTGACCCACTTGACCTATGTCTTCGGTGACGAGCTGGGGCACTTGTCTGGACGCATTCGTGCGACGCGTGAACTTGAACCGATGGCACATGAATACGGGGAATTCACTGTCTACGTGATTGAGGTCTGCCAGAACTGTGAGTGGAACCACATGACGATGTCGTTCGTCTTAGGTGATGGCGTAGCAAGAGGAATTCCCCGACGTCGCCGTGCGGAGGCATAGCGTGCGCATCAATTACCCACGCTCGGAGCGCGATGGAGTCATGCGCTTTATTCCTTCGGGACGCCAATTCTTGGCGCTTGTGGGCATGGGTTTTGGCTTGCTCCTGCTGGCCTTTTTGGTCCTTTATGCGCTGGTTAAAGTGCCAACTCCCAATGAGTTTTCGACGGCTCAGGCCACGGTTGTGACCTATGCAGATAGCAAGACAGAGATCGCTCGAGTGGCCGATGCCAATCGCACCTCAATCCCACTGAGCGATGTCCCTCTCGTCGTTCAACGCGAAGTCTTGGCTGCCGAAGATCGCAACTTTTATGAACATGGCGGGTTTTCTGCATCGGGAATTGCTCGTGCTGCCTGGAACAACGTGATTGGTGGATCAACGCAGGGTGGATCAACGATCACCCAGCAATACGCGAAGAATGCGTATTTGACCCAGGATCGCACCTTGACGCGCAAGGCCAAGGAATTGGTGCTGTCGATCAAGCTCAGTCAAACGCGGAGCAAAGAACGCATCCTCGAGGATTACCTCAACACCATTTACTTTGGCCGCGGCGCGTACGGCATCGAGGCGGCATCGCAGGCGTACTTCAAGATCCCCGCATCGAAGTTGACCGGAACCCAGGGCGCGGTTTTGGCATCGCTGATTCGCTCGCCTGCGGGCTATGCACCGGAAACAAACAAGGATCGCCTGCGCGGTCGATGGAATTACGTCCTTGACGCCATGGTGGCTAAGGAATGGATTACCGAGAAGTCACGAGACCGTCAAAAATTCCCCAAGATTGCCAAGCGAGGAAGCGGTAATCGTCTAGAAGGTGACAACGGTTTCCTGGTGGATATGGCACGCCGTGAATTATCGGCCTTGGGCTTTAGTGAAGAAGAAGTCGCGCGCGGCGGTTATCGAATCACTACCACTTTTGACCAAAAAGCAATGAACGCTGCGCGGACTGCTGTCGAAGAAAAGGGCCCGGAGACTGGGGTGAAGGGATTGCGCATTGGCATTGCTGCAGTTCAACCTGGTACTGGTGCGGTATTGGCGATTTATGGTGGGGACGACTACCTCACCGACCAGTTCAACAACGCCACGCAAGGCACCGTGCAGGCGGGCTCAACGTTTAAGCCTTTTGCGTTGGCCGCGGCCCTGGAAAACGACATTTCGTTATACGACAGGTTTAGTGGAGTAAACGGTGCCACCTTCACATTCCCTGGATTTGCGCCCTATCGGGTCAACAACTTTGATGGATACAACGCCGGCGGGTCGATCTCGTTGCTCCGTGCGACTCAGTCGTCGGTCAACACCGCCTATGTTGACTTAGAAAATGAGATCACTCCAGAAGCTGTTGTTGATTCGGCTATCCGAGCTGGAATTCCTGGGGCAACAGCGGGATTAAATGCCGGACCAACGACGGTTTTAGGCACCTCATCGCCTCACACCCTTGATATGGCTGCGGCCTATGCCACTTTTGCCGCTCGTGGCTTGCAAGCCAATCCGTATGTCATCGCCAGCGTCCGGAATGCCAACGGTGGGTTGTTGTATTCCAAGCGCCCTGAAGTTTCGCGCGCGTATGACGCTGACATCGCTAGCCAAGTCACCTATGCGCTCACCCAAGTGGTGAAAAACGGTTCAGGATTTGCCGCTCAGGACCTGGGTCGACCAGCCGCTGGTAAAACCGGAACCACCAACTCAAACCTGTCGGCATGGTTTGTGGGGTACACCCCTGAAATTTCTGTTGCCGTATCAATGGCTAAGTCCACCGAGTCGGGTGGCTTGAAAACGTTGCGCGGAACGGGTGGGCTGACCCGCGTCACGGGCGGTTCCTTCCCTGCCCGCATGTGGACCGCGATGGTCAAGGCGTTCTTGAAGGACACACCGGTTCAACAATTTGATGGCACGACATTCAATTCCGGCGGTTATAGCGGGGGCGGTTCGTCTAGCTCCAAGTCGACGAAGTCACCAAAGGCAACGTCAACGGCCAAGCCCACGGCTGTGCCCACGACTAATGCACCAACTCCAGAACCCACGGTGCCACCTGCCACTTCGCCCGCTGCCACGCCATAATTCTTAGTAGGAGGTTTGCCCTGATGTTTGGTTCTTCATCCGTTCCATCAATGTCGTTAGCTGATCTATCCGATGAGTTGTTCTTGCTTGATGTGCGCGAGGACGACGAATGGGAAGCCGGACATGCACCAACAGCGGTGCATGCAGCTATGTCGTTACAAGCAGGAATTCTTGATCTGCTTCCGGCTGAGGGGACAATTGCGGTGATTTGTAAAGCCGGCAGTCGATCGGCCAAAGTTACGCAGTTCCTGGTTGATCAGGGCCGCGAGGCAATCAATGTGGAGGGCGGAATGATGGGTTGGGCTGCTGCTGGTCGCCCGGTCATCACTAATCAAGGCGACGAGGGCTTCGTTCTTTGAGTTCGCTACTCCTAGCGGACCTAGCAGACGTTGTCGGAGCTGAGCACGTTCTCACCGACCCCGATGTCACACAATCGTTTGGCACCGACTGGACGCGGGCCTGGTCAAGCATCCCGCTTGCGGTGATTCGGCCGGCTTCAACAGCCGAGGTAGCGGCCGTCATGACGTTGTGTCACACCCATGGAACGCCGGTGGTCGCACAAGGTGGCAATACCGGTCTGGTGGGTGGCGGTGTTCCCCATGGTGATCGCACGTCTGTTGTTGTGTCGATGACGCGACTGAACTCCATCGCAGCAGTGGATCGAGCAACGCAAACCGTGGAAGTGGGCGCCGGTGTGACGTTGTCACAGTTGCAAGCTCACGCCAGCGCTGCAGGATTTCGTTATGCCGTTGATTTAGCAGCGCGAGACTCAGCCACGGTGGGTGGAATGGTGGCAACCAACGCGGGTGGATTGCGCGTCGTGGGACTGGGCGACACCCGCGCGCAAGTCATGGGCGTAGAAGCAGTGCTGGCCGATGGCACCATCATTCGTCGGTTGGAGCCGTTAGCTAAAGACAACGGTGGCTACAACCTCAGCCAACTGATGACCGGATCCGAAGGCACGCTGGGTGTGATCACGGCGGCTCGCTTGCGCTTAGTGCGTCAACCCGCAGAACCAGAAGTGGTCACGTTGATTGGTCTGCCGGATGTGGAATCAGCCGTTGATTTGGTGGCATCGGCTCGCCAGCGTGGTGACCTCACAGCGGCGGAAATGATCCGCGCCGAGGGGATGGCGATCGTTCGGGCCGTATGTGGGCTCACGCAGCCTCTAGCCCGTGAACACCCGGTATATTTATTGCTTGAAACTGCGACACTGCCGGATCTTCCTGACGATGTTGATGCCGCTGTCGATCCACGCATGTGGGAATACCGCGATCGCCAGGCCGAAGCCGTGGCCACCTTAGGGATTCCGTTCAAGCTGGATGTGTGTTTACCCATTGCGTCCATTCCAGAATTCTTGAACAAGATGGATCAACTGCCCGACACCCATGGACGCGAAGTCCATGTCTATGCACACCTTGGTGATGGCAACCTGCACATTAATTTGGTGGATATCGATGAACCAACGAGTGAGCGACTGGATGAGCAAGTGCTCACTCTCGTTGCGCAATTCGGTGGCTCTATTGCAGCCGAACATGGGGTGGGAGTTCACAAGACCAAGTGGCTGCACTTGTCCCGCAGTAGTGCCGAAATTGCGACCATGAAGGCGATCAAGAACACCCTCGATCCGACCGGGATTCTCAACCCCGGGGTTTTGTTGCCCTAGTTCTTCCCGGAGTCCGCACTGTGTCGTTCCCGCAGTTTGATGCGTATTCGCGCGAGCATGGCAACGTGGCAAAACAACGGTCGTGGCCCTTAGTTCTTATCGGCGCAGTGGTGGCTTTGGCTGTGGGCGCCTTGGTATGGGTGGTGTGGCTCGCCCCTGGTCAGCCCACCGTTGATCAACCGGTGGCTACTGCTTCTGCGTCGCCTTCTGCGGAGGAGACGCCAGAACAAACCCCCAGTGCAACTCCCACCGGTACACCAACCCTGACTGCCTCGCCCACCCCCACCGATGAGGTGGACAACCCCATTGATGACGCCATCGTGGGTTACCCAGGTTCGCCTATCAAGCCATCGGCTGTCGCGCGCGATGTCGTGCGGGTGATTCAGCAACGCATTGTTGATTTGGGAACCAAGCTCACTGTTGATGGCGTCTACGGAACCCGAACGACCACTGCGGTAAAGGCATTTCAAAAAGACAATGGTTTGCCGGTGACCGGAATCGTTGATCGAGACACCTGGGGGGCGTTGTTCACATCGGATTAGTAAGAATCTCTTGACCTGAATTTGACCAAAGATTGGTTTCCTCAAGAGGATTGTTCTGTCCGGTATGGGTAGATTTTGATTACCCGGGTGTCGTCGCATCCCCCGTCGGCGGCACTCGGGCCCTTTAACTACGCCATGCCACTGGCCTTGTTTTTACGGGTTTACCCGGCGAAGACTTCGGCGATCGCGCTGCCGGCCAAGATTGCCAAAACCCCAGCGCTAATGAAACGCACGCGATGCAGCGGGACTCTGCTGAAGATCCAGCGGCCGGCCAAGACAGCCAGCCCAGCGACCAGGACAAGAGCTAGCCATGCACCAATGAAGACTGAGACAGGCTCACCGGTTCTCGCAGACTGACTGGCGGTCAAGAGCTGGGACAGGTCTCCCCACTCGGCGACAAACAGGACGACAAAGGACGTCGTCGCCATCTTCCACGCGGAGGTGGGCGTAGCGGCCTTGGTGATCGCCTCTTCTTCCTCAGCCAGCAAAGCGTCAGCCTCGGCTTTGGCCACTTGACGACTTTTCATGGCGCCCTTGAACAAGATGGCTGCGCCAGCGGCGAAAATCACTGCTGCCACCCCGGCCACTAGTGCTGGGGGAAGTAGGGAGAGCAGCCCCCCCAAGGAAACGGCGATGGCTGTTTGGACAAAGAACGCGGTACTGACCCCGAGCCACACAGGCAAATGGCGAAATCGCGTGGCCAGAATCAACGTGGCAATAAACGTCTTGTCTGGCAATTCAGCCGGCACGATGAGGGCGAAAGTGCTCAGCGTCGCGCCCAGATCAAGAACAGCCATGCGGTGAACAGTATTGGATCGAGGGTGGGGCACTACGCTGACGCACAACCGATCCTGCTGGGAGCAGCTGTGGAATTAAGCACGATGACCCTCGAGGTCCTAGCGATTGCTGGAACTGTCTTGGGCCTGCTGGCGTTTATTCTCGCCCTGGTTGCACAGTTGCGGTTTCGCCGAATGCGCCGTGAATATCAGGTGTTGCAGGGCGAGGACGATCAGTCCACTTTTGTAGCTTCGGTGGCACGTCACGTCGACGAAGTAGACAAACTCCGAGTAGATATCGCTAAGCAGCGTGAAGTCATCACGCAATTGCAGACGGACCTCCACGACGCCATCCGGCATGTTGCGGTTGTTCGTTACGACGCCTTTGGCGACATGGGTGGTCGCTACTCGTTCTCGCTGGCCTTGCTGGACGATGACGGTGATGGCTTGGTGCTCACGGCCATTCACGCGCGCAGCGATACCCGTACCTACTTCAAGGGTGTGCGTTCTGGGGCAAGCGATGAGCCGCTCTCTCCTGAGGAACTGCGCGTGATCGCTCTAGCTCAAGGCAAAGAGGAATGACCCGGATTGCCTACCTAGGTCCGGCCGGCACGTTTACTGAGCGGGCCGCCAGCCAGGTACAGGATGCAGACGCAGAACTGGTTCCCTTTCATACGGTCCTGGCTGAATTGGATGCTCTACGTGCCGGCGAAGTGGACGTCGCCGTGGTTGCTTTTGAAAACTCGGTAGAAGGCTCGGTCGCTATTTCGCTTGATGGCTTGGCCTTCGGGGAACCACTGGTGATCACCGATGAGGTGGTACTGCCCGTTTCCTTCGCGCTTCTTGTTCGCCCTGGCACAGCCCTGGCTGACATAAAGACCGTGGCCGCCCATTCACATGCCGAGCCGCAGTGCCGTAACTGGCTGAAGGCCACCATTCCGGATGCGGTTTTTGAACCCTCGGCGAGTAATGCAGATGCTGCGCGCGAAGTGCAGTCCGGACGTTGGGATGCAGCCCTAGCAGGCGCGTTTGCTGCTCCTCGCTACGGATTGGACGTCTTGGCTGACGAGATTCATGATGTTGAGGGAGCCGAAACTCGCTTTGTCGTGGTGCGGCGCCCGCAGGCTCCACCAGCGCCAACGGGAAGCGACAAGACGACGTTGGTGTTGTTCCCGCAGGATGATCACCCGGGCGGACTGCTGGAAATTTTGGCCGAGTTTGCTAACCAGGGCATCAACCTCGAGCGACTCGAGTCTCGACCTACCGGCGATGGTTTGGGGCAGTACTGCTTCAGCATGGACGCAGAGGGTCACATCAATGACCAGGCGATGGGTGCTGCATTGATGGGACTGCGCGCCCTGTGTGCTGACATTCGCTATTTGGGTTCGTACCCCAGGGCCCATTCGACAGCTTCGAGTGATCGTCGCGCGCCTCGCACGGGATCCGGTGTTGATTCGGTCACCTGGCTAGAGCAATTGCGTCAGGGCCACACTTCGTAGTTCGCCTCGCGTGCCTCCGTCCACAAGGGCACAGCCCAACGCTTGTAGGGTCTAACACGTGATTGATGTCCAGCTCCTGCGCAATTCCCCTGACACCCTGCGCGCTTCCCAGCGGGATCGAGGCGAAGACGTAGCCCTGGTGGATGAAGTCCTTCACCTCGATGAAGAACGTCGAACCGCTGGCACTGCCTTTGACGAACTTCGGGCTGCGCAAAAGAACATCGGCAAGGATGTCGCAAAAGCCCAAGGCGAGGAAAAGACTGCGCTCCTTGAACAGGCCAAGACTCTTGCTGATGAAGTGAAGGCAGCTCAAGAGCGTCGCGATGTCATTGCTTCAGATTTTGACACCAAAGTGTTGGCCATTTCCAATGTCGTGGACGATGCGGCACCACGCGGTGGTGAAGAAGACTTCGTCGTCTTGGAAGAGGTCGGTACGCCACGTACTTTTGATTTTGAACCTCGCGACCACCTCGAACTTGGCGAAATGCTCGGCGCTATTGATGTCGAGCGCGCTGCCAAGGTCTCGGGTTCACGGTTCTATTACCTAACCGGTGTTGGCGCTCAACTGGAGTTTGCGTTAGTCAACATGGCGATGGATCTGGCGATGGATGCTGGATTCACCCTGATGGTGCCGCCCGTTTTGGTGAAGCCAACTGCCATGGAAGGCACGGGATTCCTGGGCCAAGCGGCAGAAAACGTCTACCGCGTGGAAAGCGACGACCTTTACCTCGTGGGCACCGCTGAAGTCCCCTTGGCGGCGTATCACAGCGACGAAATCCTGGATGCCAAACAACTTCCGCTGCGCTATGCCGCGTTTTCGTCGTGTTTTCGCCGTGAAGCGGGAACATATGGCAAAGACACCCGAGGCATTATTCGTGTTCACCAGTTCGACAAAGTCGAAATGTTTGCCTTCGTCGATCCCGCTGATGCACTTGCCGAACATCAACGACTCCTGGCGTGGGAAAAAGACTTCTTGAATCTGCTGGAAGTCCCCTACCGCGTAATTGATGTCGCCACCGGTGACCTAGGCGCATCAGCGACTCGCAAGTTTGACTGCGAAGCATGGATCCCGACACAGGGCAAGTACCGCGAAGTCACGTCGGCGTCGAATTGCACGCAATTCCAAGCTCGTCGTTTGGGCGTGCGCATGCGTGGTGCAGATCAAACCCAACCCGTGTCAACATTGAACGGAACGTTGTGTGCCATTCCGCGCACGATCGTTTCGATTTTGGAGAACCATCAAAATGCTGATGGTTCTGTCACTTTGCCGGCCGCCCTTCGTCCTTACATGCGTAATCGCTCCACCTTGGACCCGATTGCGTGAGTGATTTCGCGCTGGTTGCCACTGACCTTGATGGCACCTTGATTGATCCGCAGGGGCGGATTAGTGATTTCACGCGTGAAACCCTTCGGGCTGTTGAAGAAAGTGGCCGACTTCTCGTTTTCGTGACGGGTCGTCCGCCACGCTGGATGGCGCCCATTGTTGAGGAAACCGGGCATCGAGGAATCGCCATCTGTGCCAATGGCGCGGTGGTGATGGACCTGCATACCGAGCACATTGATGTGGCGCATGTCATGGACGAGCGCGAAGCGCTCGAAATCACCCGCCGAATCCGCGCGCTCTTGCCCACGGTGGGATTTGCTGTGGAGCGCGTAGGAGTGAATCGTCGCGCTGACGTGGAGTTTGGTCGCGAACCGCATTACATTCCACGTTGGCCCACGCCGGACAAGCCACCGCTAGCTCCCATTGATGAGTTAGTCATTGGCGGTGGATTGATCAAAATTTTGGCGCGCGTTCCGCAGGAGTTTGAGCCACCGAGCGATCCGCACGCGCTAGGTCCGGACCCAACGCGAGGATTTGATGCATCACCTCTGGTTGATGAATTCCTGGCTTCAGCGCAGGAAGTCCTCGCGGACCTCGCGACAGTCACGCATTCCAATCCCAATGACACCTTGTTGGAAATCAGCGCTCCAGGGATCACCAAGGCGACAGCGCTGGCGGGTTTTGCGGCCGAGCGTGGGATTTCAGCCGATCAGGTCATCGCGTTTGGCGATCAGCCCAATGACTTGCCCATGTTGGCGTGGGCGGGGCGAGCCATTGCAGTCGAAAACGCCCACCCAGCAGTTCTAGGCGCTGTGGCTGAACGAGCGGGCTCGGTGCACGCCGATGGGGTGGCCCATGCCCTGCGGGCCATCTTGAGTTTGTAACGAATGTGCACACCCACCCCTCACATCGGGGGGACTTAGTGGCACCATTGTCGTTCCGTTACGCATGTGGCGGGAGTTTTACGACCAGCGCGGACTTCCCCCCGCTGGGACCGATCAAGCATCGTGCGAACGAGGTGCCGTATGGACATGAGTTGGCTGTCGCCACTAGCGGAAGCAAATCCAGCTGGCGAAAAGGGCTGGGGCTCATTTGCCACTGTTGATATTCCCGCCGGAACAACGGTTGCCGCTTTTGGTGGCTTCGTCACCTCGGGTGAAGTGTTAGCCACTTTTGATGATGTACGCCAGAGTCGCTCAATTCAAATCGACGATGACTTGTTTTTGGTGAGTTCGGAATCACCCGAGCCTGGCGACATGCTCAATCATTCGTGTGAACCCACGTGTGGGTTGATGGGTTCGGCGATGTTGGTCACGATGCGTGATGTCGCAGCCGGCGAAGAGTTGACTTTCGATTACGCGACGTGTGACACCGCCGACTACGACGAGTTCCGTTGCATGTGTGGTACATCCTCTTGTCGAGGAACGATTACTGGTCGCGACTGGAAGCGTCCAGACTTGCAAGCCAAGTACGACGGATGGTTTTCGCCTTACATCGTTCGTCGCATTGCGGCAGCAACGTTAAGTGATGCAGCGTCAACCCACGACCACGCATAACACCTCGCGCGATTGATCCTTTACAGGTACGGACCCGATCGGTGATCGGGAGCGCGATCCATCTCGCCTGACTCCGCACCCATGGGCAAGGCGCTGCGACGCATCTGTTCAAACTGAGCCTGTGCGGCCATTTGTTGAGCAAATAACGCTGTTTGAATCCCGTGGAACAGGCCCTCAAGCCAGCCGACGAGCTGGGCTTGGGCAATGCGCAACTCAGCGTCACTGGGGATGGAGTCTTCAGTGAACGGCAAGGTCAATCGCTCCAGCTCGTCGATGAGTTCGGGCGCAAGCCCTGCTTCGAGCTCGGAAATTGACCGACGGTGTATCTCGCGAAGTTGAGCACGTGACGCCTCATCTAATGGTGCGTTGCGTACTTCGTCTAAGAGTTGCTTAATCATGCTGCCGATGCGCATGACCTTGGCAGGCTGTGAAACCAAGTCGGTGAGGTCCTCGCCCTCATGAGCCGAGGGGAGCGGAATCATTGCATCAGGTTCGCCATCGCCGTCGGTATCCACCGGAACCCCGCGTAGCGGTTCGCCACCGGGACCGATAACGACACCGTCATCATGGGGGTTTGCTGAATCACTCATGAGCCCATCCTCTCAGACTTGGTCGGCGGGGGTCATCGTCAAGATGATCTTGCCAATGTGTTCGCTAGCTTCCATGCGGTCATGAGCTTGAGCGATTTTGGTGATGGGTAGGCGTTGATCGATAACCGGCTTAATGGTGCCTTGTTCAATCAAGGGCCACACATGTTCAAGGACTGAGTCCACGATGGCGGCTTTTTCGCCGACCGGACGCCCACGCAACGATGTGGCAAGGACGGCAGCTCGTTTGGTGAGGAGTCGGTTCAGGTCCAACTCGCCCTTGGTGCCGCCCTGTAGGCCGATGACTACCAGGCGACCGTTGGCTGCCAAGGATCGAACATTGGGCTCGAGGTACTTGGCGCCCATGACGTCCAAAATCACATCGACGCCGTTGCCGTCGGTGAGCGCTTGAACTTCCTCGGCAAAATCGCTCTCGCGGTAGTTGATCGCGTGGTCGGCACCTAGACCCAGGGCGGCTTCCACCTTGGCTTGTGTTCCACAGGTGACGATGGTGCGCGCGCCTAATTCACGAGCAATTTGAATAGCCATCGTCCCGATCCCAGAGGTTCCCCCATGGATCAGCAGGGTTTCGCCCTCGCGCAGGTGTGCCAACATCGCCAGGTTTGACCACACCGTTGCCACCACTTCCGGAAGGGCGGCCGAATCAATCAAGCTGACGTTGTGGGGAACGCGCAGTAACTGTCCCGCGGGTATAGCCACTTTTTGCGCGTAGCCACCGCCGGTGAGTAGCGCGCATACTTCGTCGCCGACCTTCCAGTCGGTGACGTCGGAACCAACTTCAGCGATGACGCCGGAGCATTCCAAGCCGAGGTACTCGCTAGCACCAGCAGGAGGTGGGTAGAAACCTTTGCGCTGCAAGATGTCAGCGCGGTTGAGTCCAACAGCGACAACCGCAACGACGACTTCGCCCTTGGCGGCGATCGGATCGGCGACTTCGGTCCATTGCATGACCTCAGTTCCACCGGGTTGAGAACAAACGATTGCGTGCATAACGCTCAAGAGTAGATGGCGCGCTTAATCGTGTTCAGGTGCAGGCTTTTAGCCGATGCGCTTTCCACTGGGCGGTGCGGAACGGCCGGCTACCGGAGCTGACGTAGGTGGTGGCGGAGGAAGAAGGGGCTCAGCCATGACCGGAGGGGGCAGATCAGGAGCCGCGCCGGTGATCGGAGGCGTCGTTGGGGGTGCCAAGGTCGCCACGGAAGCACCCTGGGTGGGTTCGGGTAATGCGGCGGGGGCTGGGCCACCAACAGGTGCGATGAGGGCAGCCGGCGACGGTGCGCGCAAAGCCGTCCCGCCACGCTTTTCAGTAATGGGAGTTCCGGCCGGTGGTGGGAAGAGTCGTGTCATACCGGCTTCGATGGCTCGGCGTCCAGCTTCCAAACGTGCGTTACGAATCTTGATCGCGCGCTTAGTGGTTCGGGTGACTCGACCAGAGACCCACACGATGCGCGCGGTGATCAAGACGAAAAATAGTGCGACCAACGTGAAGGCGACAACCAACGCTGTGCTGGTGCCTGGGTCCGGAGGGCTTGGTGCGGTTCCGCCAGGACGCAGTTCCTGAATACCACCTTCAGCTAACGGCCACGTGGCGTTCGTTTGAATTTGGCCAGCGCGCACGGTGACGCTCAAGTTCGCGGGAGTTGTTCCCAACGGAATTTGAGCAGACGTGCTTTCATTCGGAAGGATTTGTCCGAGGGCCAATTCCGGGATAGAAATCGGGATCCCATCGGTTGAGGTGCCACTCACACTCACCACGGGAGCAACTTGATTGGTCAAGGTGTTGGTTAGCCGAAAGAAGACCAACTGGCCTTGGACGTCGAGTGTGGAGATAGAAATCCCGGGTGGGTTTTGGGTAGCGGCTTGTGCGCCGGTTGCTCCCAAACCAAGAACGGCCGTAAGCGATACGACAGCGACAAGAAGAAGTCGGATGCTGCGTGACATCGCACGGATAGCGCCATCGCGGGTTGCCGGGCAACTCGTGGGCGCATATCGAAAACTCACTGGTGCCCAAGGGCCCATATGAGGGGGAAGCCACATAAGGTGAAAAAGATACCGTTGGTGCCCGTGGGAATGTAACCCCACTGGGATGATTGGTTCGTAGCCAGATGGCCATTTTTGTCCGTTTTGTGCTCAATTTAGCGATGATGAAGTGGGGCGAGCCGTGAATCGGGGACAACTAGGCGTTGCGCTGGGCTTAGTAGCGCTACTTGCTGGGTGTGGAACATCGACGCCGGCTAGTGCGCCAGAGACGCTGATCACCACAGCGGCTGAGCAACTCCCGCCGCCTCCGGCCAGCCCAATTCCAGAAGTTGTTGCTCCACCACAGTCATCAGCACCAGCTCCTGCACCTCCGGTCAGCAGCACATCAGCACTGTCAGTTTTGGGGACGTTGCGCGTTGCCGGTCGCGGCCCTAAAACGGGTTACGCGCGCGCAGAGTTTGGACAAGCCTGGGCCGACGTTGATCGCAATGGGTGCGATACGCGCAACGACATTTTGCAACGAGACCTCACGTCCATTGTGGTGCGTTCTGGAAGCAGTGGGTGCGTGGTTACCTCAGGGCGATTAGCTGATCCGTACACCGGCACAACCGTGATTTTTGTTCGCGGAGCATCCAAGGTCGATATAGATCACGTCGTTGCCTTGTCAAATGCTTGGCAAAGCGGAGCGGCTCGGTGGACGTTTAACAAACGCATCGCGATAGCAAACGACCCGTTGAATTTGTTGGCTGTCGACTCAAGCCAAAATCGACAAAAGGGTGACGGTGATGCGGCGACATGGCTGCCGGATAACCGCCGATTTTGGTGCCAATACGCCGCTCGACAAATTGGTGTGAAGTCAAAGTACGGATTGAGCGTTACTAGCGCCGAGCGTGATGCGTTGACACAAGTTTTGCAACGTTGCCCTAGCCAACAAGTGATCACCGGTGGCGGCCCGACGTCGGTGAGCGGTTTCAGCGATCCCACAGCTAATTCCGGCAGTTCGGGGAGCTCCTCATCGGGAACAACCAGTGGTGCCGGCCTTGATCCGCGATTTGGTACCTGTTCGGCGGCGAAGGCCGCCGGCTTTGGCCCGTACTACCGCGGGCGGGATGGCGAGTATTCCTGGTATCGCGATCGTGATGGCGACGGCGCAGTCTGTGAATGAGTCAGTGACCACATCGCTCTAGGCGATGGGAACAACAACCTCGTTGCGTCGAATGAACGACGGCTTCCAGGGTGGATCAAAGCGCGCAAAGCGTGGTTTTCCTACAACCGTGTAACCGGCGTCTTCAATGTTGGCGATCAGTCGGGCTACATGTTTGTTGTAGTTATCTTCCGTCCATCGTCCGGAGTACATCGATACAGCTGCGAGGGTTTCTGGCACCTCAATCAGGCTCACTCCATTGCCACCGGGCGCAGGTAAGTCATCCAGCGTTGAGTTGGCCGGCATCACGAAGGACACGTGATAGGTCATCGGCTCGTCCAACGGTTCTTGAATCACCGGGGCCGTCATAGCAACTTTGGTACCGCTGCGATTGCGACCACTGATGTAGGAAACCAAGGGACCAAACCCAGCATTGCCGGCTCGTTCGAAGGGCCCGACCATGGTGACTTCAGCCACGACGTGGGGTGCGTACTTACGGACTTCAAATCCACGTTTGACGTCAATGCGTTCGTACACCTGTTGTTCGGTCATATTTTCACCCTAGGCGGGTGTAGCGAATTCGCAACTTGGTGAAGACCTCAGGTAAGCGCTGGGCACGAAACCGGTACGGTTTGCGGTGGAGGGCTCGCATAGTGGCCTAGTGCGGCGGTCTTGAAAACCGCTGTTGAGTGATCCTCAACCGTGGGTTCGAATCCCACGCCCTCCGCCATTTAAGGCTCGCACTCCGAAGGGGTGCGGGCCTTAAATCATGCGAGCTTGGGGATTCGGGAGGAGCGCATGCGACGGCTCTCACTTTTTGCCCACATGTGGGACGATGAGGTATGCAAATTGACATCATCTTGGAGCCCGACCTTTCGCCCGCTGAAGTAGCGGAAATTGCTGTTGCTGCGGAAAATTACGGCTTCCGAACGTTGTGGCATTCGAACTACCACCAAAATCCCGATGCCTTTGTTGCGCTGGCACCAGCCGCGATGGCCACGTCACGCATTCGCCTGGGAATCTTGGCGGTCAGCCCCTACGAAATGCAGCCACTGAAAATTGGCAATGCACTTTTGACTCTCAACGAGATCAGCAATGGACGAGCTGTTGTCGCTATCGGTGGTGGCGGATCGCTGATGAGTGCCATTGGCATTGAGCAAAACCCCACCAAGCTGCGCATGGTGCGCGGCGTACGAGAAGCCGTAGAGATCAGTAAAGCTGTCGTTTCGGGCGAACCATCACGTGGCTATCCCGGCGAAGTCTTCAAAGTCGCTCGCCCCTTCCACCACAAGTGGAAAAGCGCTCCAACCGCCAAGGTGTTCACGTGTTCTACGGGAGACAAGATGCTCGAGATGGCGGGCCGGGTCGCCGACGGAACGCAAATGAGTGATGTCACACCGGAGAAAATTGATCACCACATGGCGGCCCTGCGCAAGGGTTTGGCTGAGCGCGAGATCCCCCTCGAAGATTTCCGCGTCGGCAACTTTTGGGCCTGGCACATTAAGGAAGACTTCGAGAAGTCGATGTATGAAGCACGTCGCGAGTTGGTTTTCCGCGCCGAGCTCTTGCCGCCCAAGTACGACATGGTTCCTTACGTGACCGAAGAAGAGCGTGCGTTGGTTATTGAGAAGTGGGCCAACTTCGCAAAGGCATTTTGGACGCGCTCGGGCGTGATCGAGGCTGTGCCTGAAGATATCGTTAACCGGCTGGTTGATGCGTGTTCGTCAGCCGGCGACCTGAGTGCAGTGGATGAGCAAATTGAGCGCTTTAGAATATTTGAAAAGGCTGGCTTGACCGAGCTATCGATTCGACTCTTTGACGACCCGATGGAAGGTCTGAAGCTCGTGGCCGAAAACGTCCTTCCGCACTTTGAAAAGTTCGAAGGCTAAGCCCGTCACAGCACTGGCTTAAGGCGTTCTTCAATAGCGGCGATGACGCGCTCGCTGGCTTTGCCATCTCGGCTGGGGAACGTGGAATCAATGCGCTTGGCGTAGAGCTGGGATTGGCTGCTGGTGTCATCAAGCAATTCGTGGACTGATCGCACGACATCGTTGACGGTTTCGACCACCGGACCGAATCCATTTTCCGGGTACTTGTAGTAACCAGCGCGACCCACGTGGCCCCCGTTGAGCACCTTGTCGGCGTCAAACTGGAAGTAGACGCTCGGAGTGTTCAGGTATGCCAAGTTAAAGGCCACTGACGAGTAATCCGTGATGCCGATTTTGGCGCGGGCGAAAATCGAACGAACATCCGTGTCTTCATAGGTCATCAACTGCACCCACGACGGAACCGTGATTCCCTCGAAGGCTTGTTCCAAGTTCGGGTGGGCCAAAATCGCGATCTGCAATCCCGCTGCTGCTGCAGCATCACGCAGTTCCGTTGATTCCAGCAGTCCCATCCAGTTGGAAAAGAACTCCGAATCCTTGAATGTGTCGACCGCGAGGCGTTCTTGGGTCCCCGCAATGTCGTCCTTAACCAACCAGTGGCGCCAGGTCGGACACAGCAAGAGGAGATCTTGTTTCTTGATCGAGTCTTTGGCACGCAAGAGATCATCAAAACGTGGCAACCCAGTCAGCGCGACTTCCTTGTCGCTGAATCGGTACGAGGTGCCGCTGGCAGCGATGGATTCGTATTCATTCGGTGTGCTGACGACAAAGAGGAACATCTCTTTGGGATTGAGCCACGCCGAAAGGTCGTCTTTGATGACGCCGTGTTGCAAAAAGGCGAATTTCCAGCGTGGGACAAAGTGTTCAATGAACTTCGGTGGGTTGGCTTGAGGCGGTCCCGCGTGTGAGGAGGCCAGCAACGTCGTGCGGAACATCAACGCCATCCACTTCAGCGATCCGTAGGCCACAAGGCGCGAACCGAACCCTTCTTTGCGCAGGCGCTTCCAGGTCGCAGTGTCCTTGTCAACAACAAACCAAGCGTTGATGTCTTTGCGTTGGGCACGCGCGTATTTGAACAAGATTTCGCCGCTGTCATCAGCATTACGCACGCGATCCATAAACACCCACGAGCCACGGAACTTCTTGCGCGCCCATGGCGTGCGAACGTAGATGTTGTAAAACAGCGAGGTAGCGACTTCTCGCAAGGGTTGATTGAAAATCTCATCACCGGGCGCGGTGTACGGAATACCAATCCGGGTGGGCCCAGTACGCATTTGGATGGGGCGCAAGCGGACGGATCGCTCATTGGTTTCTTCGGTGCGCAGTTCCCACGGTTGACCGTTGAGCTGCAGTCGCACCATGCGCCCTGCTGGCACCCACAGGATGCGTTCTTTCATCACCGTGCGGTCGAAGTACACGACATCGCGGTCCTTAGTAAAGACGGGATCGACCACATCGGTGCCCGAGATGATGCGCTCACTAGGCCGCTCACCGGTGTAGCGGTAGGTGATCAGGGCGAGCTTCATCTGCTTGTCAAAGTGTCGGAAGACCGCGTATTCCATGTGCCATGGCTCGTCTGACCACGCATGCAGGAGGCATTGGCGCCAAATTCCGCGAAACAAACTAATGGTGAAGTCGGAAATTTGTGTCTTCTCTAAATACCGAACCAATTCTGCCATCGTGGCATGGAATTCATCGGCTATTTCACCTCTGGCGGCAGTGGCATTTCCCGCTGAATCCTCCGCTTTGAAGTAATGCGAGAGTTCATACAAGATCATGTTTTGTAGCCACGCCGGTGCAACACCATTGTTGGCTTTTGCAGCATCTTTCAAGATCGCCAGGTAACCGATACGAGGAACGACGAGGTAGCGTCGTGGGTCCATCGTGCTGTTATTCAAGGTTGATGATTGATCAGCGCGCTTGCGGTAGATATAGCGCGCGTTTGACAAGAATCCGACAAGAGGCTCGCTAGCCAACATGTAACGACAGCAGAATTCACCGTCTTCGAAGTTTGGCCGAATGGCTTCGTTAAACCGCAAGCCGTTGTCTATCAACCGCGCGCGCTTGACGAATGCAGCTGGGGCACTGCCATGAAAAAATTCTGGAGTAATCGAAAGATCGGTGAGGCGATTGCCACCGGCGAACAGTCGTTTCAGTGGGTGGGTTTCTTCGATCAGGCCAGTGTCTTCAAAAAACATGATGCGGTTGGTCGCAAACATTTCGGCCTGTGGCCACAGCTCAATGTGATCGGCCACCACCCGCAGGTAGTCCGATTCCAAGATGTCATCGGGATCGGGGAAGGTCACCCAGGTGCCCTGGGCTACCTCAATACCGGTGTTGCGAGCAGCCCCTTGGCCGGCATTTTCCTGGTTAATCACGCGCACCGCGTAGTCAGTGCTGGATTGGAATTGCTCAAGGAGCGAAAGCGAATTGTCGAGCGAGCCATCGTTGACCAAGATCAGTTCAACGCGGGAATGATCAAAGGTTTGTTGAGCCAGTGATTCCAGGAATTCAGGCAAGTATTGCTCAACGTTGTAGATCGCTGAGACCACCGAGAAAAGGGGCGCAGTCACGTCTGACACGAGAGCGTAATCTCCTGATTCGCTACGGATTTTTGTGCGGTCCTGGGTGCCTAAGAAGTTGCTGAAACCGTACCACGGAGGGGCTTTCAGCTTCGGGATCATGAAAGAATGAGGGCACGACTTCATGCCTGGTGAAGTCATGGTGAGGGACTGAGATGCTGAACAAGGGTCGTTGGGTTGCTGTCGTTGCATCCTTGGTTGTTGTTGGTTTAGTGGTCGGTGTTTTCGTATCGGTTGGTGTGTCGTTACCCGCAAAGAAATCCGATCTACCAACTGTTGGTCCAACAGCCAATGAACTCGAGCAACTGGCTGCCGACCTTTCGAGTGGAAAGCCGGATCGCATTTTGGCGTCTATTGCCGATCTGCCACCAGGTGCCGAAAAAGACGTCCTGAAAACTTTTACCAACATTAAGTTTGTGGATTTCAATACGCAGACAGTTCGCTTTGACAAGGCCACCGGAGCTGCCGTCGTGGATGCGCGGCTGACACCACGCAAGGGCCCGCCCACCTATGAGCGCGAAGCCTTGGTCAAACGTGGGACGCGCTGGCTGTTGTATTCCTCCTTGCCAAACCCGAAAGCGACCTGATACCCTCTTACATCGAGAGAGAGCCTCTCTCGCATAGTAATAAAACGTGAAATGGAGTCGTTCGATGTCCGATCGCAAACAAGTGGTCATCGCCGGTGCAGGTCCGGTGGGAATGGTTGCAGCGCTAAAGCTCGCGCAAGCAGGTCTTGACGTCACCATTTACGAAATGGGCGATGATCTCTCGGTTGACTCCAAGGCTTCCACGTTCCACATCCCCACGCTGGAACTGTGCGACGAACTCGGATTGATTGACGACATGCTCGAGCAGGGACTGATGGTTCCGCTCTTCCAGCAACGCGATCGCAAGGGTGGCGTTATCGCTCAACTTGATTTGTCGCTGTTAAAGGATGAAACCAAGTATCCCTACCGACTCCAACTTGAACAGTCAAAGTTCACCCGCCTAGTTCGCAAGCACCTAGACAAGTTCCCCAACGCGCACCTTTTCTATGGCGCTGGAGTGGCTACTGCAGAGGATCACACTGATTACGCCGTAGCAATTTTGAACGATGGCACACGCGTGGAGTGTGACTGGCTTATTGGGTGCGATGGTGCCAACTCCATGGTGCGCCAATCCTTTGGTTTTGAATTCCCTGGTGAGACCTTTGCCGAGCGCTTCTTGGTGATGTCAACCACCTATGAATTCCGAGATGTCATGACCGATCTGGCCGAAGTTGCTTACATCACTGACCCTGACGAGTGGATGGTCTTGCTCAAGACCCCTGACCATTGGCGTTGCTTGATGGCAGTGAGTCCAGATGAGGACGATGACGTAGCCGTGACCGATGAGCGGATTCAGGAACGACTAAACAGTGTTCTGGCTGACCTTGGTCACGAGCACGTTGATTTTCCCTTGGTCGGAAAGTCCTTGTATCGCGTCAATCAACGCGTGGCCAAGAACTTTGCTATCAATCGCATTCTGTTGGCGGGCGATTCAGCGCACATGAATAACCCGCTGGGCGGTTTTGGTATGAACAGTGGAATTCATGACGCTTGGTCTGCAGGTGATGTGATCGAAGCGGTGGAACTTCGCGGAGCAGATGCACACAAGGCAGCGCAAATTCATGGTGTCGTTCGTAGCGAAGTGTGTCACTCGTACGTTCAAGCCAACACCAAGAAAAACTTCAAGGACATGCAGGAAAAGGATGAAGCCGCTCGCCAGGCCCGCAATGCGATGCTGCGAGCGTTGCAAGATGACGTTGAAGCGCAAAAGGAATACCTGCGAGGGACGTCAATGCTCACGTCAGCCCATGAAGCTATCGCGCGAGTTCGCAACGAATTGGCTGCGCTGAGTTCTTAAAGCGCCCGGTTCTTAAAACGCTGAGTACCTAAGAAGCTGAGTACCTAAGAAGCTGAGTACCTAACAAATCGTGGAGTGACGGCTCAATCAGTCACTGATGTGGGTCATGGCAGCGCTGATGGCCTGCGCGCTGGCTCGTACCTGCTTAATCACGGTGGCTCGACGCTTGTCATCGAGTCGGTGGATGGGACCCGCAGTTCCAAGGGCGGCAACGACGTGTCCGTTGACTTCGATCGCGGCAGCGCATCCCCAGATGCCGGCGTCAACTTCTTCGTAGGACTGCGTCCAGGTAGCTCGACGAACATCGTCGAGTGCGGTGGGCGTGAGTAGGTCTAGGCGATCAACAGCAATCTCATCGCGTCGAGCTTCGAGGTAGGCCAGTCGTTCGCGAGTGGGCATGCTGGCCAGGAGGACTCGTGCCACCGAACCCGAGTGCAACGGCATTGCTTGTCCGACCGCAAACTGCAGTCGAACCGGGTGTGAGGATTCTTCGCGCGCGACGCAGTAGGCGTTTTCACCACCGCGACGGGCGATCAGAACAGTCTCGTCGATGAGGTCGCGCAGACTCACCAGCTCGTTGGACGCAGCTTCCAGCAGAGTGGTTCGGCCAGCATCGGCTGCCGCATTGAGGCCCACCACTGCGTCGGTGAGGCGGAATCGACCGTCACCGATCGGCTCAACCAATCCGGTTTCGCGCAAGAGCGAGATGTAGCGATACATCGTTGACACCGGCACTTCAACGCGTGCCGCGAGTTCATTAATCGTGGGGGTGGGGTGCTCCGCGGTGAAGGTCAGCACGGTGGTGATGAGTTTGCGCGCGCTACTGGTGCCAGGCGTTCGGCGGTTGGCTGGCTTACTCGGGCTCACATTCGTCAGCCTATCTGTCTTTCATCTGGTGAGAAACGCGTGCGCTGAAGCCAACAGTGGGGGGCTGGCGCGCTTCGGGTAGCCTTCACCTCGCACTCATCGCTTCGGCTGTGGGTGCGGGGAGGCGTCGCCTAGTCCGGTCTATGGCGCCGCACTGCTAATGCGGTTTGGGTTTATCGCCCATCGAGAGTTCAAATCTCTCCGCCTCCGCCACGTGTTGTAGCCGGCGGTAGCAGGCGCACAACACGTCTGCGAGCGCTCGAGATTTGGGAGGAGCGCAGCGACGGGTCTCTCCGCCTCCGCCACGTGTTGTAGCCGGCGGTAGCCGGCGCACAACACGTCTGCGAGCGCTCGAGATTTGGGAGGAGCGCAGCGACTGGCCTCACCGCGTCGCAAACCGAGCGCTCACGCCTGCTGATGGTTGGTCATGCGCGCGCCTGTATGCTTTCGCAGGCTTCACAGCCACGCGCCTGTAGCTCAACGGATAGAGCATCTGACTACGGATCAGAAGGTTTGGGGTTCGAATCCCTACAGGCGCACTCTTCATTCCACGGACTAGGAAGCGGCGATCACGCGTCGGGTAGGTCCAAGCGGGCGAGCCGAATCCAAAGCGCTGATTACGGCCTCTACGGACTCCGCAGTCGATTGCCGATCAGTCCACACGTCAACGTCATAGACCAGACCGTGGGAATGGCACAGCTCGTTGCTGCGTCGGGCCAAGCCGCGGGGGCGTCCTTCTAATCCGCCATCTGCGCGGGCTGATTCGCGTCTTTCAAGCTCCTCTACAGAGCAGTGGACACCTACCAGTAGGACGTTGGCATGGGCGGCTTGCAAAACATCAAGGACCTCATCGCACCAGTCAGCGTCCTGGATGAAGTGGTCAATGATCAAGTGAGTGCCCAGGCGCAGATGTTCGCCCCAACTTCGGTGAAGCCCCGTCAATAGCAGCCGTGTGTGTGGGCTCGTTGCCAGTCGCATACGAGGGATTTCATCGCCAGCAACGTCGCTGACGTATTCCCAGGCTGCTCGACCATCGTGGGGTTCGCGGGATGCCAGGGTGCTGGTATCACGACCCTGTAATTGCACAAAGCTGATGGGGTAGAGCGAATCCGCAATCATCAAGACCATGTCGTCGAAGGCAACTCGGAAGAAAGCTCTTGATTGATCGCCACCCGAATCACTGACTAGACGTTCCTGCAGTGCTTTGCACAATGTCGACTTGCCCGACGAACTGGGACCGTTGACCAGAATCGCAAGAGGCGCTTGCTGACTCTTGTTTTGCGAATCCTGGGTCATCACATTCCTGTCAGTTGGAGTCGCCGTAGGTCCGCCACTACTTGGTGGTCTTTCACAGGGTAGTCCAGTTGTAGTCGTTGAGAACGTGCGTGCGCACGTCTGGGATCCCAGCGCTGCGGCCTCGTTGCCCTGCACAACCCGAGGTGGTCAGCCATACTGACGATGCTTGCTTGTGGCCTTTGCGCCCACTAACGACTTCGCCGGAGGCTTACGCATGACCACAACTGCTAACACGCACACCTCACGTCAACGCGACATTGTTCGACAACTGTCCGTGCTGGTGAGTGTGGTCATTGCTGTTGTGGTGTCATTCTTGGGATCTGGTGCTGTGGTTGGCACGCCGGTGAGTGAAGTGGCCAATGGAGTCCTTGATAGTGATGCCACCTTGGTCGCTCCAGGTGGTGCCGCCTTCATTATTTGGGGTGTTATCTACACCGGCCTCCTTCTGTTGGGTATCAACCAACTCATGCCGTGGCGCGCTCAGGATTCCCGTCAGCGTCGCGCGGGTTGGCTAATTGTTGCTTCGGCGCTGTTGAACGCCGCGTGGATCGCTGCCGTTCAGTTGGCGTGGCTCGTTGCCAGTGTGCTGCTCTTGGTGGCCCTGGTGGCAGTGCTTGTTTTGATCCTCGCTCGACTTAACGAGCAACCTGCTACCACGCGTTACGAACGCGTCGTGATTGACGGAACTCTTGGTCTATACCTGGGATGGGCGTGCATCGCCACGGTTGCCAACTCGGCTGCCGCGGGGATTAGCGTGGGAATCGATGCGCTGGGCACTCTCGCAACTTCGTTGGCCGTGGTTGTCTTGGTTGTCGCAGCCGTCGTGGGGATTGTGTTAGCGATTGGTTTAAAGGGCCGCATTGCACCGGCTATTGGTTTGGCGTGGGGTTTGGCGTGGGTAGCAGTTGAACGCGCTAGCGGAATTCCCGAATCAACAGTGGTCGCTGTCTTCGCAGCTCTGGCAGCAGTGGTGACTGTGGTTGCTGCCGTGACTGTGCGTGCTCGAAGGAGCTAGCGTAAAGGGGATTGGCCCGGCCGCGAACTACTGAGCGAGTCGAGCGGTGGGCTCCGAAAAGATGTCCAACAGTTCACTGACCTTGTGGCCGGCTTCGACCGGGTGGCGGAATTTCAAACTGTCGTGCAGTTCGTAGTGGTTTCGGCGACCGATTTTTGTCTTGGTGACATAACCGTCGGCTTCTAGGTCAGACAAGATCGCCTGGGCAGCTCGCTCGGTAATGCCAACGACCTCGGCAATATCGCGGATCCGTGCGTCTGGGTGGCTATTGAGGTAGATGATCGCGTGGCCATGGTTGGTCAAAAACGTCCATTGGCGTGAACTGCGCGACGATGGGGCCTCAGTCATATGACAACCCTACCTCGTAACCGGACAATCTAATCAGCATTTTTATTGCAGGTAATAGTTGGCAGGAAGTCAACTTCATCACGGCAACTTCACCTGTCTCATGCACGCCGATTGGACTTGGCTGGTGCGTTCAACTTCAGCATGTGCGCTCGCGGTCGATTGGTCCGTGGAGTGACCCGAGCTATACCTAAAGCGTGGTGACAACGGTGTAACTCAACCTTTCGGTGGATGCTGTTTCACCGTTTGGCTAGTTGATGGCTACAACCGTTCGTTTTAGTTAAAGATGTCTAAAGGTGCTATCGCCTTTGTCCGACTGTGCGATTACGCAGACCTGTATTTCTTGATGTAGTTGGCATGTCCGCATCCGTGGACACACAACTGTCACTAATCCTCTAGGGCTAGTGCACACATCAAGGAGAAAACAATGGAGTTCGCAAAGACCAAGCGTGGCACCTTGCTCGTCGCTTCACTCGCAACCGCCCTTCTCGTCGGCGGCGGCGTTGCATTCGCATACTGGACCACCACTGGTTCGGGTACTGGTTCGGCCGCAGCTGGCGACAGCAGCCCCGTCGACGTTACTCAGACCAACACCGTGACCGGTTTGTACCCCGGAGGTCCTGCACAGGACATCGACCTGAACATTGACAACAGCAACGATGCTGATCAGTACCTGGCCAAGGTTACCGTTTCTGTTTCTAGCACCTCTAACGCTGGCTGCACCGCCGCTGACTTCACCGTCACCGACGCCACCATCGGCGCTGAGGTTCCTTCTGGCTCCACAAACGCCTACGCCGGCTCCGACACTGGTGCCAGCATCAAGATGAACAACGCTGCCACCAGCCAGGACGCTTGCAAGAACGCCACGATCAACCTCGCGTTCAACGCCAGCTGATCTGTTCTTCCGAAGTAATAGCAAAGCCCTAGAGGAGAAGTAATGAACAAGCCCAACAAGCTTCAGGTCGGCCGTGCGCCGCTTGAACTTGTTGGGCTTGTTCTACTCGCTGGGGTTTTCGTCCTGTTAGCCGTTATCTCAACCGCCAACCGTGGTGGAAATAACGACGGCACGATCGCTCTGCCGCCGTCCGCAGTTGAGCCGACGCAGAGCATTGATGATCCACTGGCGGACCCCGTTAAGCGGTCGACCGTCAAGGTGGCCGGCACCCCTGTAGAAGTGGGTGTCAGCACCGGTGGTGGATCAGGAACAGCAGAAACCGGTGGCGACGAATTGATTGCTACCGGCCCTGATGGACAGCCACTTCCAAAGAACCCAGCTCTTGAGCCAGGGGACGCAGTTACTTTGCGCTTTGGTGGGTTTGCTCCGCAGGCCAGCGTGGGAGTTGTGCTTCGCTCGACTCCACGCAACCTTGGTTCGATTCTTGCTGACAACGACGGAGCTGTGACCTACAGCTTCACCGTTCCGGCAGACCTTGAGCCAGGTCGTCACACCGTGACATTCACCGGCAATGCCACGGATCTTTCTACCGCTTCGTCGTCACGCATTTCTGCAGCGACTGTTTCAAATGGCGTTAACACCGTGGTGTTTGACTTCACCAACTCTGTTGACGTCATTGATTTGACGCTGAGCTCGACGGTGAGTGGTCCGCTCCTGCCGGGTGTTTCCCGGACCCTCTTGGTGACGGTGAACAACCCCAACCCCTACCCCGCCAACCTGTACCGGGTTGACGTGGAAGTGGGAACCCCCGACGTGGCTGGCTGCCAGGCTGACTGGGTCAGTGCCGGTAATTACCTGTACTCATCCGGCCCCCAGCAGGTGATCCCAGCCAATTCAAGTATTTCGGTCGAATTGCCGATCCAACTACTGGATCTGTCTTCGACGGATCAAAGTGCTTGCCGGGGCGCGACTTTCCCATTAACGCTGTTTGGACAAGGAGTGGGCGACTAATGCTTAATGCCACCCGCTCCATTTTCACCGGGATGTTCCGCCGTTTTGGCCTAGGAACCATCGCCGGTGTTGTTCTCGTTTTGGGAATGGGTGTCGCAGCATTTGCTTACTGGACCACTGTTGGTACTGGAGCAGGCTCTGCTTCAGCATCGGGATTGAATCCACCTACCAACGTTTCACTTGCTGTCGATGACAGCGCAGTGACGGTTTCGTTCACAGGCGTGACGCCGACGAACGGCACGTTGAGTGGGTACTACGTGCAGCGCAACAACGGCAGTGTCACCAGCAACGCCTGTGGCACAAACCCGGCTACCCCTAGTTCGCTCTTGTCGCTTAGCGCCACGAGCTGTGTTGACTCCAGTGTCCCTAATGGCACCTACACCTACACGGTCACCTCGGTCTTGAACACGTGGAAAGCAACGAGTGAGCCAAGCTCCTCTCTGGTCGTCACTGGTGACACTCATGCGCCGAGCCAAGTTGTCTCCATGACGAGCTCGAATGCACTTAAGACGGGTAACACGATTTACTTCCGCGCTGCTGCTGCTGGGTCTTTGACCTTGAGCGCAGCGGTGACCGATGGCATCTCCGGCCCAGCCTCAGCGACCTTCCCAGCGATCTCAACCACTGGTTGGACTCACGCCAGTGAAACCGTTACCACTGGATCGGGCACCAACCCGAAGACCTTTACCTCGAGTACTTTCACGTGGAACGCGGATGCTGCCACGCCAAGTACCTATGGAGTCGTTGGTAAAGACGTGGTGGGCAACCAAACCACGACAGACTTAACTTTCGTTGCAGACAACGCTGGGCCTACGGGCGGAACCTTGACCGTGAATGGCACGACGGGTACCTCAGATGGTGCGGTTAACGTCATCACGACGGGCGCTAACTTCACTGGATCCAAGACGGACTTTAGTGCTGACGCAGGTAGCGGTTACCTGTCCACAACGCTTACTCGTGAAGCCTCCACCTCCGATACCTGCACGGCTTGGAGTTCAGCCACGACCATCTCTTCCATTAGCGAAGATGGTTCGGGAAGCGGCATGACGGTGACCGAGGACAGGTGTTACCGCTACACCTTGACGGGCACTGACAAGTTGGGGAATACCTCGATCCGCAGGGTCACCGTGTCATTTGTTGATACAACGAACCCGACGCAGGTGATGTCCATTTCCAATGCCACTAATGCGGTTTTAGTTGGCAGGAAGTTGTACTACAACAGCACAAGGGCTGGCGAGTTTGTCCTAAGTTCAACGGTTACGGACGGTTCGTCGGGGCCAGACAGGGTCATCTTTTCTGCCATTGCCACGGCTGGTTGGAACCACGATGTGGAGACTGTTACCACCGGCGTTGGCGTCAACCCCAAGACTTTTACGTCCTCTAGGTACTGGTGGACAGCAAATCCGTCTAACCCCAGTGGGCCAGTGCGCGAGATTAAGGCATACGACAAGGCTGGCAACGAGAAAAAGGATAATCTTGAAACAACGGTCGATAACGCTGGTCCGGCTGTTTCTGGTGCGTTGACGGTTAATGGTGCGGGTGGTTCTGCTGGTGGTACTACTTCGTACACCAACTCCTCGTTCTCGGGTTCGAAGACTGACTTCACGGATGCTGGTGCGGGTATTTCCACCAATGTTTTGACCCGTGAATTCGCCACGATCGCTGATGGTGTGTGTGCCAGCTTCGATCCAGCCACGGAGATTGCCAGTATTAGTGAGACCAGCCCGGCTGGTGGTTGTTACCGCTACACGTTGACTGCCACTGACTTGTTGGGCAACGTTTCGGTGCTCAAGACCACGGTCATGGTTGATCTCACGGCTCCTTCGTCGGTGGTTGTTTCTGAAACTGGTTCGGCTGGGTACCTGAGTGGTTCGACGTTGTATTTCCGTAGTGGTGTGTCTGGGTCGTTGACGTTGAGTGCTGCGGTTACGGATGCGTTCCCTGGTGCTGCTTCTGCCACGTTCCCGGCGATTTCGACCACGAACTGGACGCACAACGCTGAGACGATCACTTCTGGTTCGGGTTCTAACCCGGTTACTTACACCTCGAGCAGTTTCTCGTGGACTTCTGCCGCTGTTGCTCCTTCGGGTACGCGCACGATCAGTGGTGCTGACAAGGCGGGTAACTCCACGAACGCCACCCCGATTTCCTTTGTCGCTGACGCTTCGGCTCCCACCGGTGGTGCGTTGACGGTTGCTGGCACGCCGGGTACTTCTGGTGGTGCCACGGTGGCTACGAACTCGGCGTTGTTCTCTGGTTCTTACACCGACTTCGATGCTGATGCTGGTTCTGGTTTTGCCTCGTCTGTGTTGGTGCGTGAGACGGCCACGTTGACCTCTGGTGCTTGTGGCGGCTTTGGTAACTCCTCAACGATCACCAGTATTTCTGAGTCGGCGTTGGCTACGGGTTGTTACCGCTACACCCTGACCGGTACTGACAATGTGGGTAACACCTCGGTGTTGCGCACCATCGTCCAGGTCGATGTCACTGCTCCTACCGTTGTAGTCACCGCAAATGGTGCGAACTCTAGGCAGACTGGTTCGACGATTTATTACCGTGGCGACCTGGCTTCGTCGTTGACCCTTGGCGCCGCGGTTACTGATGCTGCTTCTGGTGCTGCCTCGGCCACGTTCCCAGCTGTTGCCACCACGGGTTGGACGCACAACGCTGAGACGATCTCGTCGGCTGCTTCGACCTCGGGCACGACTAAGACGTACAACTCGTCGAACTTCTCCTGGACCGCTAGCCCCTCTAACCCGGGTTCTTACACCGTGACCGGTACTGACGCTGCTGGTAACACGGGCACCAGTGCGGTGAGCTTCACCTCTGACACCACCGGTCCTACCGGCGGAACACTGACCGTTGATGGCGTTACCGCAACATCTGATGGCAAGGCCGTACGTGTTATTACTGATGAAGATGACAACTTCTCTGGTTCGAAAACTAACTACAGCGCTGATGCTGGCAGTGGTTACGCCTCGACCACGCTCACGCGTGAGGTGTCGACCAGTAGCTCGTGCCAAAGCTTTAGTTCGCTGACCACGATTTCCTCGATTTCGGAAAGGGGCCCGGGGGATGACAACGCGACGACCTCTAACGACCGTTGCTACCGCTACACCCTGACCGGTACTGACAACTTGGGTAACACCTCCACGGTCTCGGTTATCGTCTCGATGACTGACAACGCGGACCCGACCCCGGTCTTGACGATGGGTACTGCAACCAATGCGGTGTTGAAGCAGTCTTCATCGACTGCGGCCACGATTTACTACCGCAAGGACCTCAGTGGTTCGTTCACCTTGGTGAACACGTTGACCGACTACGCCTCGGGACCGAAGTCGTCCTTGTTCCCCTCTATTTCCACCACGGGTTGGACCCACAACAGCGAAACCGTAACCAGTGGAACCGGGACTCGCCCAACCATTGCTTACACCTCAACGTCATGGTCCTGGACTGGTAGCGGCTCGTTGACTAACCCATCAAGTAAGAACGTGACCTCATCTGACCAAGCCAACAACACCATCAACACAGCCCTGACCTTCACCTCCGACACGACCGCGCCTACCGGTGGCTCGATTACGGTTAATGGCACTGCGAGCACCAACGGCGGAACGACGGCTTTCGCGCCAAACACCTTCACCGCAACTGTTGCTGACTTCACGGATGCTGGTGCGGGTATTGGCACTAACGTGATTACTCGCGCCACCGCAACGCTCACGGGTAGCACCTGTGGAACGTTTGGGACGGCGGCTGTTGTGGCATCCATCAGTGAGTCGGGAGCGACGGGTTGTATCAAGTACGTTCTGACCGGTACCGACCTCTTGGCGAACGCCACGACCTCAACCATCACGGTCAAGGTTGATGGATCTGGACCGACGGTCGCAGTCAGTGGGGAAACCGGAGCGAACTCGTACCGCGATGGCTCCAACATCTACTACCGCAGTGGATCCTCGGGTTCGTTCACCTTGACGGCCACTGTTAATGACGCCTTCCCAGGTGCCGAGTCTGCGACCTTCCCAGCCATTGCCACGACGGGTTGGACGCACAGCGCCGAAGACGTGACCTCCGCTACCTCGACATCTGGCACCGTGACGACCTACACCTCGAGCTCCTTCAGCTGGAGCGCGAGTCCCTCGGTGCCGGCCACCTACACCGTGACTGGCGCTGACCAATCGGGTAACACGGGAACTGCAGATGTCACGTTCGTCGCCGACGCTGCCGGCCCAACAGCTGGCGCCCTGGCCGTCAACAGTGTTGATGGAACTAGCGTGGGGAGCACGTCGTACAGCAAGACCGGAACCTTCAGCGGAACCTTCACTCAGTTCTCGGCAGATGCTGGCTCAGGATTTGCTTCGAGTTCCATCACCAAGGAGTCCGGCACTCTGACGAACGGAACCTGCGCCAGCTACAGCGCGGGCACCGCGCCAACAGGTGGATCCATCTCGGAGACGACCTTGGCAGCAGGTTGCTACCGCTACACCGTCACGGGCACCGACAACGTGGGCAACACCTCAGTGCTGCAGACCGTGGTGATGGTGGACAAGACCGCCCCGACCCAGGTCGTCAGTGAAACTGGATCCGCCTCATACGTTGACAACGCCAACTCGAGGATCTACTACAACGGAAGCGCTGGTTCGGGTCGCTCCTTCACCTTGACTTCAGCGGTGACCGAAGCTGGATCCGGTGGCGTGACGGTGACGTTCCCATCGCTGGCTGGTACTTCGACCGGGTTTAGCTTCACCAACAGCGCTGACTCGACATCGCCGTTCACCTCGAACTCAGTGACCTGGTCATCGGGTACGACGTCCACGCCGACGATCACGGTCAACGCCACCGATGCTGCGGGTAACTCCAACGACAAGTTGCTGACCTTCGTCAACGACATCACGAACCCTTCGGGTGGTGCATTGACCATCGCAGGTTTCACAACGAACTCAACCAGCAACAACACATCAAGTTCCCCGTGGTCAATCACACAGACCAACTTTACGGATGCGGGTTCGGGTATCAGTTTGAATGAACTTACGTACACACGGTTTACTACAGATCGCGGTGTATGCACGTCGACATCGGACGGGTCAGGAACGATCAGCACATCTTCGTTCACTCCGAGCAACGGCAAATGCTACGAGTTTGTGCTGACCGGAACTGATAATGTGGGGAACACCAATACCGTCACGGTTTACATCCGCAAGCGTTAGCGCTTGATCAGCAAGTCCTTCATGGCCTGAGCAACGTCAGGCCCCACCAGCTTGTCGAGCAATCCCCACACCGGGTTCGTGCGCGGTGAGAACATCGCCTCACGGTTGCGACGGTCACGGGCATCAAGGATTGCGGTTTCTGCAGCCGTGAGGATTCCTGCCGGTAGGCCGTTGTTCATCAGGCCTAGCCAGTGATCGACGTAGACATCCACGATGGAACCGAGTTTGCGCAGATCATCGGGTGCCACGATCGCGGCGGCCATCCACGGCGAGCGAATCGACCATTGCAGTGGCCCCAGGGACGGAACTCCCATCACGCCAGGCTGGCTCAAGGCTTCGGCTCGAGCCTCGGTGACAGGTCCATAAACGACTTCCGAGTAATCCAGGTTTGCCCCAAGGTCAACGCGGGGGATCAAGTCCAAACCGAAGTGAAAGGTGCCATCGGTGTTGGGCGAGATGGCCGAGTCAAGGAACAAGTGCGGTACTGCACTGTCTGAAGCGGTGTATGCATACACCTGGTGGGTGTCCATACCGAATGCGTCAACAGCCAGCGCGCTGTAGACAACACGGGTTCCATCGGCGCGTGAGAAAACCCGGAACTCACCGATGCGTTGACCCTCGAGCGGACCGCCGGCACCAAACAACGGCAACACAGCATCGCCATCAGCGTTGTGCTCTTCGGTTAAACCAAGAGCTCCAACGATCTTGTCCAAGGTTGCCAACACCATCGTGCGGCCAGTGCGATCAATCTCTGGCACTTGTGGTGCGTCAGGCATCGGGCATCTTTTCTACGACGGTGTGCGACAAAGTGAATCCGGTGCCCAACAATGCGTCCACCGAAACCGGCTTAGAAGGAGCAAGCAATTCGTTGCGGTACTCCAGTGGCTCCTTGCCCATCTTGGCGCCAAGGGCATCAAACATGGGCTTCATGGCCGGTGGGACTTCGGGATGGGTGAGGTTGAAGACGCCGAAGTTCTTGTGGTCAATGACCCACTTGACGGCGCCCACCACATCCAGCATGTGCACTCGGTAGAACAGCGCCTGGTCATAGAACGGAACGGATCCGCCGAGGAAGTCGTAGGCGCCCTTGAGCTTGACTTCGATGGGTGGGTCTTCGCCACCACTGATGTCGGCGCAACGGAAAATCGTGACTCGACCCGGTGCTGCGGCCTGGTACGTGCGCTCAGCCTCTTGGAACATCGCCGGGCTGGGGTCAGGGTCAGTGGTCAACGGCGATGACTCATCAATCACATCAAGGTGGTTCGCCGCGCCGCCATACACCGAGAGCGAGGACAACATGATGATGTGTGGAGTGCCTGGAACAGAAGCAACAGATTCAGCGGTGTCCACCAATACTTGGCGGTAGGTGCGCTGGCGATCTTCGACGGTCATGGCTTGGGCAGCTGCCGGACCAGCAGCGACGACAATGGCGTCAGCTCCAACAGCAGCCGCGTGCACCTTGTCACGATCGCCACCAGCTAGGACAGCTACTTCGTCGCAGACTTCTTCGAGTGCGGCGACTTTACCGGGGGTGGTGGTGGTCCCGATGACGTAGTGACCTTCCGCGCGCATTTGGCGGGCAAGTTCTTTACCGACGAGGCCGCAGCCCACAATGAGAATTCGCATGGGCGAGACCCTATGTCTTGACAGTCCGATTCGGGCTAAGAACGCGCAAAACGGTTGGGGTCGGTATGTTTAAGCCTGCTTGGGGAGCAGTTGGTTGCCCATCCATCATCAAGGAGCTTGTTGCGTGAGCAGTTTTGTGCGAAACCAAGATGTCATCCCCATGCTCATTGGTGGAAAAAGGGTTCTGGCCAGTGATGGCGGCACGATCGACGTACTCAACCCAGCCACCGGCCAGCTTCTGACCAAGGTTCCCGCTGCCACTGCAGAGGACATTGAAACCGCCTACCAAGCCGCTAACGCAGCATTTCCCGCCTGGTCGCGAGCACATCCGCTCGAGCGGGGGAAGGCCTTACGCGATCTGGCTGACCTGATTGAAGAGCACGGGGATGAACTGGCCGCGCTCGATGTGATGGACAACGGCAGTCCGATCAAGGAGATGCGCAAAGACGTTGACATTGCAGCCGCGCAATTGCGCTACTTCGCTGGATTAGTTTCGCAAGTACGTGGCGAAACCATTCCTACCGGTGATGGCCGACTGAACTACACCTTGCGTCAGCCCTACGGAGTCGTGGGACGCATCGTTCCGTTTAACCACCCGTTGATGTTTGCCGCGGGCAAGATCGCAGCACCATTAGCGGCTGGCAACACCGTCATCATGAAGCCCAGTGAGCACACCAGTTTGTCGTCCTTGCGCCTAGCTGAATTAATCAGTGAAGTGCTGCCACCGGGCGTGATGAACATGGTCACGGGCTGGGGACACACTGCTGGTGATGCGATGGTTGCGCACCCAGGAATTCGCCGTTTGGCCTTTATTGGTGCGGAAACTACGGGTCGAGCCATTGTCGCTCGAGCAATGGGTGTCAACGTTAAGCACGTCAGTCTCGAGCTCGGTGGCAAGAACCCGTTGCTTGTTTTCCCCGACGCAGATGTGGACCTCGCCGTCGAAGGCGCGATTCGCGGAATGAACTTCACCTGGCAAGGCCAATCGTGTGGATCAACCTCTCGCGTCTTTGTCGATCGCGCGATCCACGATGAGTTTCTCGAACGCCTCGTCGCTGCAGTTGAACCCTTGAAGCAAGGTGCACCCGATGATTGGACCACCGAGACGGGTTCAATGATTAACCAAGCGCAATTCGACAAGGTGCAGTACTACGTCAACCTTGGGAAAGAAGAAGGTTCGCAATTGGTGCTGGGTGGACAACATCGGACCGACGGCGATATGAAAGATGGCTTGTTCATCAGTCCCGCGATTTTCTCCGGCGTCGATCCGAATTCACGGATGGCACGAGAGGAAATCTTTGGCCCGGTTATGGCAGTCATGCCCTTCAGCGGCTATGACGAAGGCCTAGCGCTGGCCAATGACACGGACTTGGGACTCACAGCTGCCGTGTACACCAAGGATTTGACCGTGGCCCACCGCTTCGCAAACGATGTGGAGGCCGGCTTTGTTTGGGTTAACGACAGTTCTCGGCACTTCATCGGGGCTCCCTTCGGCGGCTACAAGAACAGTGGCATTGGTCGTGAAGAAGACATCGAGGAACTGGAGTCTTATACGCAGGTCAAGAACGTCAATGTTTGGTATTCGCAGTGATCAGCCGGATATCGCTGGGCCTGTACCGGTTATGTAATGGGTGGATAGCCGCTCTTGCGACGTTGATATTTTTTGTTTTTTCCGGCACGTTGCTTCCGTCCCAAGACAAGGCAGCGGAGGTCTATAGCAATGGTTTTCCTGCACCGGACACGACGTTCATGTACTACACAGCAGTTGATTTGCAGACCTGGTTCGCCGGGTATGGGGCTGCTGGTCGTGCAGACTACGTCCAGGCCCGTTACACCTTTGACCTTGCGTGGCCGCTGGTCTACACCTTCTTCCTGGTAGCAGTTCTGAGCTGGTTGCTACCCAAAGCCACCGCGCCGAACAGCCGCTGGCGCTTGATCAATGCAGCGCCCTTGTTGGCCCTCGCGTGCGACTACATCGAGAACATCATGGGTGGGATTTTGGCCAATAGTTTCCCCGCCTCGAACCCGCTTCTGGCGAACACCATGGCCTTCTTTAGTCTCACTAAGTGGTTTTTTATCACGGTTGCTTTTGTAGCCGTTGCAGTCACTGGAATCGTTGCGCTGATAAAGCGCTTTTCGAAAGACAAGGGAGAACTAGCACATGGCTAAGGGTTACATCGTTGCTCGCGTAAGTGTCAATGATCCAGATGCGTACATGGAGTACATCAAGAATGCACGCATCGCGATGGATAAGTACGGAGCAACTATTCTTGCTGCCGGCGGCAAGGCCGAATCGCTGGAAGGCGACAAGCGCGATCGCAACGTGATTTTGGAATTTGAAACCTTCGACCAAGCCAAGGTGTACTTCAATTCACCCGAGTACCAATCAGCACGTGAACACCGCGCCGCTGCAGGTGTAAGCGAAGGCGAATTTGTTGTCATTGAAGGCGTTGAGTCAGCCCACTAATTAGCTGTTCCAAGATGTGAGGAATCGGTATGCAAAGCAGCGATCGCGTGATCGTCGTCGGCGGGGGTCCAGTTGGGTACACCGCGGCGTTATTGCTTGCGCAGCAAGGGATTCCCTTTGTTCTACTCGAAGCTGGACATGTGGTTTTTGATGAGCCTCGTGCTGGGACTGTTCATCCTCCAACGCTTGAACTGTATGCATCAATTGGCGCCATTGATCGGTTCCTGGACCGGGGATTCAAGGTGCACAACTACCAGTACTACGACCGCAAACAAGGTTTGGTTGCCGACTTTGATTTAGGTGTTTTGTCGGAACTGACCCCTTTCCCCTACCGCTTAATGTTGGAACAGCACAAGATTTGTTACATCATGCAAGAGATGTTGGCCGAGTTTGACAACGTAGATATCCGTCTCGATCATGAGCTTCTCGAGGTTTCGCAAACTGCTGATGGGGTGATCGCCACCGTTCAAACCAACGATGGGATCGTCACGATTGACGGCAGCTACATCATCGGATGTGATGGTGGTCGCTCGAAAGTTCGCAAATCCATGGACGTTGAATTCGATGGGTTTACCTATCCGGAGCGCTTCCTGATTTTGAGCACGACGTATGACTTTGGCCAGCACGGGTACGCCTTTACCAACTACATTGCGGACCCCGAAGAGTGGTTCGCCCTGTTCAAGGTGCCTGGCGCGGATGGTTCGGGGCTGTGGCGGGTGGTTTCTCCGGTGGATGAAATCTTCGCGGACGATGCCGTCCAGGCACGAATCCAGCGTTTTCGACCAAGGGACACCGATTACGACATCGTGCACCGAAATATTTACAACGTGCACCAACGTGTGGCCAGCTCATATCGCGATGGGCGCATTCTGTTAGCTGGCGATGCGGCTCACATTAATAACCCGCTTGGTGGAATGGGGTTGAACTTTGGAGTGCACGATGTCTTCAACTTGATACCTCGATTGATTTCAGTCCTACAAGGCGAAGCTGGCGAAGAAGTGTTGGACTTGTATGACCGCCAACGCCGCACTGTTGCGCAGGAGTATCTACAGCGCCAAACGATTGAGAACAAGAACAACATTGAGTTGCAAGACCCCGCTGAGCGCGAAGCGTTCTACCAAGGTATGCGCGACACAGTGGCGGACGCAGACAAACTGGTCACCTACCTGCGACGTGTCACGATGATCGAAGGCTTCGCACGCGCAGCATCAATTTCCTAAGTTTCCCAACCAAACGAAAACGGAGAATCCTCAATGAAAATAGCCATTCCGGACCTGATCTCGAACTCCTACTTCCCGGCTATTGCCGCGGTCGAGCTGGGCTTTTTCAAAGAAGAAGGCCTGGATATGGAATTGGAAGCCATCTTCCCGGTAGACCACACGCTTGAGGTTCTGCGTGATGGCGGAATCGATTTCGTTGGTGGATCAGCGCACAGTGTTCCCTTTGCCTACCCCAATTGGAAGGGCGCGAAACTCATTGGCGCACTGGCACAAAACATGTACTGGTTCTTGATCTTGCGCAGTGACCTTGGTGCCAAGCAAGGCGAGATTGAAAAAATCAAGGGCTTGAACATTGGTGCAGCTCCATTGGTTGAGTTGGGGTTGAAGCGACTTCTCATTGAATCCGGAATTGACATTGAACGTGACAACGTCACGATTGGTCCGGTTCCTGGCGCCTTCCTTGGCGAAAACAAGAACTTCGGTGTCGCTGCCGCCAAGGCGCTTGAAGCTGGGCTTATTGATGGCTTCTGGGCCAACGGCATGGGCGCGGAAGTGGCAGTGACCTCGGGTGCCGGCACGCTGGTTATTGACGCTCGTCGTGGGGATGGGCCTCCTGGAGCAACCAATTACACGATGTCCTCATTGATCACCTCACAGAAGTTGATTGACGAGCAGCCAGATGCTGTGGCAGCTGCTGTCCGTGCCTTGGTGAAAACCCAAGAGGCACTCAAGGCAGATATTTCGCTGGCTACCAAAGTGGGTCAAAAGTGGTTCCCCGAATTAGAGGCCTCATTGATCGCTCAGGTCGTCCAACGCGATATCCCGTATTTGAATGCATCTATCAGTCGAGAGTTTGTTGATGGCATGGTGCAGTTCCAGATGAATATGGGTCTCATCGATGCACCCGTTGCCTATGAGGACGTCGTTGCCACTCAGTTCGCTCCTCTGTGGAACGCCTAAAAAACCGCAGGCAGTCGGGTTATGCTGACCGCCGAACTCCTTAACCAATTCACAGTATTGAGGTTGCCATGAGCCAGGCCCCTGCCATCGTCCGTCACACCTCCGGCGATCGTCCCGCCGCTGGTGAGGTTCGCATTGCGGCCTGCCAATACGGAGTTACCACTGATGTTGAGGCCAATCTCGCCACCGCGATGCGCATGATTGATCTGGCTGCTACCGAAAAGCCCGACGTGATCATGACACCAGAATTTGTCAATCACGTGTCTTGGTATGACGATCGTGACCAAGCATGGGAACGCGCCATCACCTTGGATGGACCCTGGATCACCTCGGTTGGGGCCAAAGCTCGTGAACACAATGTCTGGATTTTAATCAACGGCATCGTGCGTCGCGAAAACGGCCGCTTGACCGGCACCAACATGATGTTCAATCCCCAAGGCGAGTTGGTGGCACAGAGCAGCAAGCAGGTGTTGATGGGTTCAGAGCGGTTGCACTTTGATGCTGGCAACGAGATCACCCCGTTGGTGGAAACACCCTTTGGCTTGACCGGCATGTACTCCTGCATGGACGGAGTGATCGCCGAAACTCCGCGCAGCCTGGCGGTTCGTGGCGCTCGCGTTCTGCTCAACACGTTGAACTCATTTGCCCCAGACGAGGCCAGCCTGCACGTGCCAGTGCGCGCCGCCGAAAACAAGGTGTGGGTCATCAGCGCGAACAAGGTCGATTACTTGGTCAACGAAGGCCCACGCGAGATGGTGTCGAAGGCTCTGAACACTCCCGTGGAAACGTTGTTGGGCGCTGGCGAGAGCATGGTCGTTGACCCGCTGGGCAACATCGTTGCTACGGCACCGCTTCGTGGTGAAGCAGTGTTGGTGGTCGACATTGACCCAACGTTGGGTGACAACAAGAAGCGTCCCGACGGCACTGATGTAATGGCAGCCCGTCGTCCATCGGTGTACGCGCCTATGGCCCAAGCTCCCACGGGTCGCAAGGCTGGCGCTGGTGCCGCAGTTTTGCAAACCGCTGTGGTTCAAACCGCCGCCGATGGGGAAGCCGCTATCGCAGAAGCATCAGCAGAGGTGACCAGCGCTATTGCTGGTGGTGCCGAATTGATCGTCCTTCCAGAACTGTTCTGCTTCGATGGTGGAGTCGTAGATTCCTCGCTTTCATCCGACGCGATTCAAGAGCGTGGCGATGCAGCTATTGCTGCGCTAACGGCTGCCATTGGCGACAGCAACGCACAAGTAGTGACCAGCTTGCCTCGAGGCGCAGCTCACGTAGGAGTGGTCATCGCCAAGTCTGGTGTCGTTGGCCAGCAAAAGCAGATTCACCAGATCGCGCGTCATGCCGGCTGGGTGTCTGACTTGGGCGATGCCATTGAGGCCATCGAATTGAGTTGGGGCCGGTTGGTCGTCATCGTTGGTGACGATGCGATCTTCCCCGAGACGTTCCGCCTGGCTGCGTTGAAGGATGCTGACGTTGCAGCTGTTCCGTTTGATGTGCAAGAAAAGTGGGAACTGGTTCATGGATTGAAGGAGCGCGCTGCCGAGAACCGCATCAACATTGCGGCGGCATCGCGGGCCAACAGTGTGGGCGGCAGCTGCTTTGTTCCGTTGACGAGCAACTTTGGGATGTGGCGTCCCGACCGCGCTGAGCCGTTCAACGGTGTGATTTCCGCACCGGACACGGTTGAGCCGACCTCAAAGACTGGTGTCACCATTGTTGAGCTGCGCCCAGCAGAGGCCGTCAACCGCATGGTGACCCGGGACACGGACCTTGTCGATGGTCGCCCGTGGGAATTGCTCGAGCCTTTGGTTACTGCTCAGCAGTAGTTAGAGCAATTGCAAATTGGATCGGATCAGTTCGGATCCCTCGGGCCCGATCATGGCGTCTACACGGCCCCACACGGGGTCGATCGAGGGGCTAAAGAGGTTGTAACGCACACCGGCATCGCGCTCGGTTAGATCGGTGTCGGCCAAGGTGGCTTGGACCTCTGGGCTGAGGCCCGTATTGATCACGCTGATCCAGTGGTTGGCGTAATCCATGACGACATCGCCAATTTTTCTAAATGCTTCTTCGTTCGCGAAGTTGACCAACATCCAGGGTGACATCATCGCGAATTGACGAGGAGTCGTGCCGGTGGCCCACATACCTTCGGTGGCGCGCCCGGTTTCGTAAAAGGGCGATAGCGGAAGAAAAACTTCATCCATATAGGGCACGTGCGTTGCTAATTCAACGCGCGGCATCAGGTCGAGGTGAAAGGCGTAGGACTCATCGCCGTGATCAGCACAGTCCAAGGTGAAGTGCGGCAAACCCGACGCTGGATCGGCAAATGCAAAAATCATGCACGTGGTCACACCGCGTGATGCGACTTGGAGTTTGGTCCAGACGATTTTTTGAATCGACCCACCGCGGAACAAGCGCATAGTTCCCGACGCGGGCGTGTCCGTGCCTGGAGCGACCATGAGCGGTCCGCCATCGGCGGCCAGGACTTCGGTTGCTCCGGTGGCTTGCACCAGGTGGTCCAAGATCTTCTCGGACAAATCGAGGGACAAAATCATGGTCAGACTCCTTGTGATTGGTGGCGACCCTAGCCCAGTTCGGTAATTTTCACGCGTGGGAGCCAAGCCCTGGGCCCAGCCTCTAGACTCCATCAACGCGCCAGCCTGTCTGGCAATAGGGAAGGGCGACGATCGTGTCAGAGCAGTTGGTTCACTGGATTCATCGCGCCACCCGCATTGATCACGCGCCCGAGCCCTTTGACACCGCTCACGTGAGCATCTATTACCCAGCTGGCGATGGCGAACGTGTTGACCCCGTGGGCACTCGCCCCGTTGAGACCTCGTTTGGCCTGTTGCCGATCGCGGTGATCTTGCCGGGCATGAATACCGAGTTGACGTACTACCGGTGGTTGGCCTTGAGCTTGGCTCGTCGCGGTTACGCCGTCATGTTGTCATCACTGATTTCTGAGATTCCACCGAATAACTTCGGCATTACTCCCGGCGTGGATTTGAATGCCATTCAGCCTGACACCTACGGGACAAAGCCTGTGGGTAAAGCGATTGCTGGTGTTTTGCGCCTTGCGGCCGATCTGAATGCCGATGGAGTCCTAGCCGGTGCGTTTGATCTAGACAACGTCGCACTGATTGGCCATTCCGCTGGAGGAACTGTCGCCTTAGAAAGTGCCCATGCGAAGTTCTTCCCGCAAATCAAAGCCGTCATCACTTATGCGAGTCACACCATGGCTTCCACGGTTTTTGGTTGGCCACTAGGGAGTTGTTTGCCACTTAGCGGGGATGCTGCAGTGATGATGTTCAGTGGCACCCAGGACGGGTTGATCGCTGCGGGAATGCGCTGGTACGCCGATTCGGGTGATGTTTTCGACCCCATGGAGCGCACCTTCGAGACACTTCCCGCAACCGCAGCCAGCGCAGACTCCTATTTGAT
>JNSE01000034.1 GCA_000754455.1 actinobacterium acAMD-2
CTTGCTGGAGCACAAGACTCCAACGCAACCACGGACCCGAGCGAGTGTCACAGCACCAACTTACCGACCGCTACCCCAACGCAGCCACCGCTACCTATCGTCGACGCGGACCGCACACTGCCGCTACGCCTACCACCCAATAGCCACCGGCCTCTAACGCACGAACCGCTTCAGCCGATGTGGCACCCGAAGTCACGATGTCATCAACAACCACGACCGGCATGTTTCCTCGCGCAGCTTCATGAGCTCCTCCGCTGGCGACAAATGCACCGGCGAGATTGCGTTGTCGTTGATCAGCGGTGAGACCGACTTGATCACGCAGCGGTTGGCGTACCCGCAGAACGGATTCCACTAGTGAGCCGTTTCCCAGTTCTCGACATGCGGCATGAGCAAGTTCAGCCACCGTTGACCGGCCGCGTCGGACCAGATTCATTCGTCGAGAGGGAACAGGCACGAGCTGCACAGCAGGTACCGCACTATCGACCGTGGCTGCGACTGATCGCACTGCGCCTCCTAAGGCTGCGCCCAACGGGGTGGCTAGCGATGTGCGACCACGGTCTTTGTGCATCAAGACCAGCCTGCGTGCGGGACCTTCATAGGCCGTGGCGGCTATCACGGGGACATGAACCGGGTGATGAACCACCCGGGGAACCGATCGAAGAAGGGTGACGCAGCAGGCCGGACATGGGCTGACATCCGGCGCTCCACATCCCGCACACGACAGTGGGGCGACAAGTTGAGCCCACGCATGCATGGTGGCACGTAGTGAGGCGCGCGCAGGGGTCGGGAACAAGTGATCGGAGGACATGGGAGCACTATGAGGGCGCGCGAGGTGTGGAGTGGACAGGTCGAATCTAAACGGGGTTCTCAGGGCACTGGCCACACCGAATCAACCCGGATAGGCCGGTGACTTTCCACGCGCAACACTCAATCGCCATCCCAACCCCGAGTTTTCCCAGACGCCACTTGGCGCTTCAACAAGCAGTGCACTACCTGGTGCCGCTGCAATCGCTGACATGGACGGCACACCGCCGGCCGCACTCACATCTGGCGTCCCCACACTGACGGAGTAGACCTGAGTCACTCCCGTGCGGGAACTGCCGATCACCACAGCTGTGTTGGCGTCGTTCCACGCGCAATCAACAATGGAAGCAAGAGTATTTTGAATCAGTTGTGGCGATTCCAATTGATACTGCCCCCCAGAACGCACGATGCGCGTCAGGTACACCTGTCGCTGACCACCCGAGGACGCGATCACTAGTGCGCGAGCGCCATCTCGAGCCACACGAACAAGCACAGGTGTTGCCAGGCCATTCACCCGAACCCGCGACACGTTTCCGGACGCCTTGATGATGCGTACAGACCCTTGACTAGCCACCCAAAGGTCACCGGCCAGCGAGTAAGAAAGGGAGAGCGCTGCTCGTTGTCCGGTCACGGGGCTTACCTGGGAATCTGACTTCAGGTCAGCAAGGTAGATCGTTGACTCGGTCCCAGGGACGGACACTGTTGATCCAGCTCGAGATTGGGATAGGTCCACGGCAATACGTCCTAGCCGCACGGACCCTTCGCCGAACACCCCTGCGACTGGAGCAATGCCTGCTGTCGTGACTTGGTTCAGCCGCCTACCCACGACGACAAATGCACTGGACTTTGCCGACAAGCCGTCAGGATCGACACCAGCAAAGTCTTTGCGGGACAACACATCACCTAGTCCAGCAAGAGGCAAGGGCTGCCTATTAACGGTGATGCGAACCGCCGTTACCGTTTCAATACTGGTCACGGTCCACACGATCTGAGCCGCCAGAATGCGTCGCTGACTGTCAGTTGCCGCGAGGGCTTGTTGGGTGAGGTCCACAACAGCCGTTGTTCCTTCAATAGGTACCGCGTCAATATCTAACTTGGTGCCGCGAGGCACCGCCGTGCGAACAGCCGGCGCCAGCCAGTCCGAGGGTCCGGTCAACAGGCCGCGCACCAGCGCAGTGAGCAAGCCACGTCGGTCAATGGGAACAAGAATGCGATCGGGCACCAATCGAGACTCTTCGGCATTGAGAAAATAACGCTCAGCGCTGGTATATACCCGATTCAAGGTGGTGGGGGTCAGTAACAGGCCATCGCGCACGCCGTCAATGCGCCATTGCCCGTCTACTTGTCGCACCGTGAAGTCAGTATCAAGTTGACTATTTCTTGGACTAGGCACGTAGGTTCCGACCGCGCTCAATTGCCCCACTTGCGGTTCAGAGAGCAGCACACGCGAACCGCGACGCACTAACTGCAAACCATTGGAATCGTTGATGATCGTTGCCCCTGTCGCGGGGTTCCAGCTTTCGGTCACTTCCGGAGCTAAGTAAGCGCGAGCGACTGCATAGTCATCTGACGCACTGACATTGGCTTGCAAAAAACCAGAGACAATTTCCACAGGCGAATCCCCCACCCGAGGGGGGCGAACCACTGGGACCACCGCATCAAAGGAATTTCCACCGCTGACGTTTGCTCCAAGGTTGACCGGTCCGCTGGTGGGCACACTCGCGCACCCAGCGAGAAAAAGTGTCGCTGACAAGATCACGAGAGCGAGGCGCTTCACGAGGATTCGCCCTCACTCGTTACGGCACGATCTGCTGGCTCCAGCTCTACCGGAGATCCATGCAGCACCGTGCCCACCTTTCGGGGCAACGTCAGACGGAAGACGGCACCACGTGCAGGCTGACCCCACGCCTCTAGCCAACCACCGTGCAGTCGAGCATCCTCAAGAGCGATGGACAAACCCAATCCCGATCCACCAATCGTGCGAGCCCTCGACGGATCAGACCGCCAAAAGCGATTGAACACCAGCGAAGACTCACCAGGTCGCAGGCCGACACCGTGATCGCGGACTGCAACGGCAACAGCCTGGTCATCCGCACCAATGGTGACCACAATCGGCTTACCATCACCGTGTTCAATGGCATTGACCACTAAGTTACGGATCACCCGCTCAATGCGCACTGCGTCCATATCGGCCAAGCATGGCTGATCAGGCTCGTTGACGGAGACCACCGAACCCTTGGCTTGAGCTAGCGGAGCAGCAGCCTTGATCACTCGCTCAGTCAGCATGCGCAAGTCAACACCTTCGGCATCCAAGATCGCCTGGCCAGAGTCAAACCGACTGATTTCGAGTAGTTCGGTAAACAGCTCCTCGAATCGATCAAGTTGCTCGGTCAAAAGTTCGGCTGAACGTGATGTCGCCGGATCGAGTTCATCTTTGTTCTCGTAGATCAGATCCGATGCCATCCGGATAGTGGTTAGCGGCGTGCGTAGTTCGTGTGACACATCAGCGACGAAGCGGCGTTGGATGCGAGACAGGGCTTCCAATTGGCGAATCTGTTGCTTGATGTTGCCCGCCATGGAGTTGAATGCAGTGGCCAATCGTGCAAGTTCGTCCTCACCCCGCACACGCATACGTTCTTCGAGGCGTCCAGCGGCCAATCGCTCAGCCACATCAGCAGCAATACGCACGGGCTTGAGGATCAAACGCGTGAAGAAGCCAATGATGAAAGCCAAAAGCAGCACCAAGATGATGCCGGCGAATGCGCTACTACTTTGCACGAGGTCAAGAGTGCGCTGTTCGCTTTCCGTGGAGTACACGTAGAACAACTCGTACGTACCCAAGTTAGGTATCACTAGCGGCGCACCAACGGCTAACCCTGGACCCGAGGAACCATCGGCATAAAGGATCTTGGTGTACGAATACGCCAATGCTTTTTGTTGCGCCACCGCTATTCGCAGTTCCTCCGGAACGCTCGCTTCTTCAATCGCACCAGATCGACGTTCAGGAACTGTCGTTGTTCCACTCCCAGGGTTCGCTAGCAAAAGGACGTCATAAAGCGGTGGGGAGCCGGCACGATTAGAAAGCTCGGTGGAAATCTGATCAATGAGTTGACCGGCACCCGCCTGCTGGGTCAAGTCCGAAGAGTCGGCTAGCTGCTGTGCCGAGCGCACACCAGAAGTGGCCTCTGCAACCGAGTTTTTGACCTTGGTCTCCAACAATCCGGTACGAATGCGACTGACCAGCAGGGTTCCGGTGAGGATGACCACGATCAGCGAAACCATCACCGTGGAGGCGACCACTCGCAATTGGAGGGAGCCGAACCATCGGTTGCGAAGGACTCTTAACGGCCGTGGCATCCATCGACGTCCGCGTACCGTTGCTTTGGTCATGCGCCGCCGGCCTTGTACCCCACTCCGCGAACTGTTACGACGATGTCCGGAGCTTCAGGGTCGTGCTCAATTTTTGAACGCAATCGCTGGACGTGGACGTTGACTAACCGAGTATCGGCAGCGTGCTTGTACCCCCACACCTGCTCAAGAAGTGCCTCGCGCGAAAACACTTGGCGAGGGGATTTCGCCAAACACATGAGGAGGTCAAATTCCAGAGGGGTCAACATGATCCCCACGCCATCGCGGCGCACGCTGTGGCCAGCAACATCAATGACCAAGTCACCGATGTTGAGCATCTCTACAGTCTCTGGCTCAAGCCGGCGAATCCGGGCCCGAATGCGAGCGACCAACTCTTTGGCCTTGAAGGGCTTCATGACGTAGTCGTCAGCGCCTGTTTCCAATGCCAAGACCACGTCAACGGTGTCGGTGCGTGCGGTCAGCATGATGATCGGGACCCCAGACTCAGCTCGAATCTGGCGACAAATCTCAATGCCATCCTTGCCCGGGAGCATGACGTCAAGCAGAACTACATCTGGCTTGGAATCACGAAACGCGTCAATGGCCTTGTCACCGTCGGAACAAAAGGAAGGTTCAAGACCTTCGCTGCGCAAGACAATGCCCAACATTTCAGCAAGAGAGAGGTCGTCATCAACGACCAGCACGCGACCCTTCACGCGCCTATCGTCCCACTCTTACTCTGGAATGAACAGATGGACCCTCACCCAGCAGGCTTATCGTTAGTGAGCAGGTTCCCGGCTTGGCACTTCAAGCAAGCCAGTTCGGTCTAGGGCTAGTCGAACAATCAGGCCAAGCACCGCCCCGATGATCGCAAATGGAGCGATGTCCATCCCTGCCCCAGCCACGATGAGGAGCGCGAGCAAGGCTGACGTAAACGGTAATTTCAGGGCGGCTGCTGTTGATGCTGCGATCCCGACCACCACCATCGCGGTAAGGCTCAAAGATGGAAAGACCAATGTCAGCACAGTCGCTGTGGCCACACCCAGGAATACGGCGGGGAAAATCGGCCCCCCTCGAAATCCCGAGCCCAGCGCAAAGCCATAGGCGATGAGTTTGGCGATAACCACCAACAGCACCGTTGAAACGGATGTCAGCGTCAAGATCTCGGCCATGCCTTCCTGGCCAGAAAACATCACCGCGTCAATGGACGCATCGCTGCTTGAACGAACAAGCAGTGCCAGACCGCTGGTGATAACTGCAGTTGATACAAGGGCAACGAGCGCGTAACGACGGGCGAGAACAACTACTCGCACTCCGATCCCTCGCGCCAGCAATGCAACGGCCGCCGCCGCAACGGCAATAGCCAGTGCGCCTACCAGATCAATTACGCGAACTTGTGTATAGCTCGCAAGCCCATCAACAGCGAGGCTGTGTGTTCCTAGGCCGGTAAATGGACCGACGCCAACTTGCACGAGGTATCCCGCAGCCAAAGCAACAAAAGCGGGTATCAAGATCATCGCCGGCAGCGCACCCATAGCCGCAAACTCAAGGAGAACAAAGCCTGTCACAAAGGGGTTGCCAAAAATTGCTCCAATAGCTGCCACTCCCCCCAACACCATGGCGAATTGCTGCGCTTGCTCTGACTGTTTGCGAACCAGGAAAGCAGCGATCGCGGTGCCGCAAGCAATCAACGGAGCTTCTGGGCCCAAGGACAACCCACAGATGATGGTTCCGACCGCGGCCAGAATCACGGATCCGACAACAGCGGGCCTGACATCAAAATGGAAACCATCGAGTGGACCAAGCCCGGTCTTGCCTGGCAACTTCCACGCGGCCGCAACACAGGCGGCACCCACCAACGGACCGAGCACAATGAGCCACCACGGTGGCTGGTCATAACCCAACGACTCGGGGAGATTCTCCCAGAGCGCTGTTTGGCCGAGCGAAATAACTGCGAGGAACAGCGACGCGGCAATCGCACCGACCACGCCAAGCCCGGCTGCCAGAAGCAAGGCCTTCGGGGAAGTGACCGGTCGCGAGGTGTCAACTTCGGACGTTGGCAATGCAGCAGCCTTAGTAGCGGTAGTGATCAGGCTTATACGGACCCTCAATGTGGACACCGAGGTATTCGGCCTGCTTCTTGTTCAACTCAGTCAATTCCACACCCAGTGCACCGAGGTGCAAACGGGCAACCTTCTCGTCCAAATGCTTGGGCAAGGTGTACACGCCAATGGGGTATTGCTCGGTGCGGACAAAGATTTCAATTTGTGCCAGCACCTGGTTGGTGAAGGAGTTGGACATCACAAAGGATGGGTGCCCGGTGGCATTGCCCAAGTTCAGCAGGCGACCTTCCGACAAAATAATGATCGAGTGGCCGTCGGGGAACGTGAACTCATCAACCTGTGGCTTGATCGTGTTGCGCTTAACGTTTGGCAACGCGAACAGACCAGCCATGTCAATCTCATTATCGAAGTGCCCGATGTTTCCAACAATGGCCTGGTGCTTCATTTGGCTCATGTGCTCGGCGGTGATGACGTCGTAGCAACCCGTAGCGGTCACAAAGATGTCAACGACTCCGATGACATCCTCAATGCGCGCGACCTGGTAGCCATCCATTGCAGCCTGGAGCGCACAGATGGGGTCGACTTCCGTGACGATGACGCGAGCGCCTTGGCCTCGCAATGACTCAGCGCAACCCTTGCCCACGTCGCCGTAGCCGGCAACAAGCGCGACCTTTCCACCGATCAAGACGTCAGTGGCGCGGTTAATGCCGTCGATCAGGGAGTGGCGACATCCGTACTTGTTGTCAAACTTGCTCTTCGTGACGGAGTCGTTGACATTGATGGCCGGGAACAGCAACTTGTCATCGCGGAACATCTCGTAGAGGCGGTGCACACCCGTGGTGGTTTCTTCCGTGACACCCTTGATGCCAGCGGCCACGGCCGTCCAACGGTTGGGGGTTTCCTTCAACGTATTCGCCAGCAGGGCCAAGATCACTGCGTACTCTTCGCTGTCTTCAGGACCGGCCTGGGGAACGAAATTCGCTTCTTCGAATTCCTTGCCCTTGTGAACCAACAGCGTTGCGTCGCCGCCATCATCAAGAATCATGTTCGGTCCGGCACCATCGGGCCACAACAAAGCTTTTTCAGTGCAGTCCCAATACTCCTCGAGCGTCTCGCCCTTCCACGCATAAACGGGCACACCGGCTGGAGCATCAACCGTTCCGTTGGGGCCGACCACCACTGCAGCGGCTGCGTGGTCCTGCGTTGAGAAAATGTTGCATGACACCCAACGCACATCGGCACCGAGTTCGACAAGGGTTTCGATCAAGACTGCGGTCTGCACCGTCATGTGCAAAGAACCCATGATGCGCGCACCCGTGAGTGGCTTGTCTTTGCCAAATTCACTACGCATGGCCATCAAGCCAGGCATCTCGTGCTCAGCCAGACGGATCTCATTGCGTCCGAAGTCAGCCAGGGATAGATCGGCGACCTTAAAATCGGGCGCAGCACTCATGGGGTTCTCCTCAAGTAAGGCGGTGGCACATCGTTAGGAGCATTGTTTCAGGTTGTTCGTGGGATTGCTCAGGGGACTGCTTACTTATTGCGATCGATATCTGGCTCTAAATAGATCATGCAGGTCACCGGAACAGCGGCACGGACCCGAGCTTCAGCATCATCAATAGCCACCGCGATCGAACCGGACGTCCCATCATCAACAACAGCCACCTTGGCAACGACCAGTAATTCGTCAGGTCCCAAATGCAAGGTCCTGACGTGAATTACCCGCTCAATCACGCCTGAATCGGCCAGGGCAGCCTCAATGGCGAGCTGGTATTCGGGCAAGGCCGACTCCCCTAAGAGCAGGCTATTCATTTCCACTGCCAGGAAAACGGCGATAACAATCAGCAGGATTCCGATGGCCATCGAGCCCAAACCGTCGAAGCGCCCATCCCCTGTGATTGTCGCCACACTGATGCCCACGAGAGCCAAAACCAGACCGATCAGGGCACCGAGGTCCTCCAACAGCACTACCGGGAGTTCGGGGCTTTTGTTAGACCGAACGAACTTCAACCACGGCTGGGAATTCCGCGTCTTGTTCGATTCGACGATGGCGGTCCGGAAAGAAAATGTCTCCGCGACGATGGCGAAAATGAGAACGCCGATAGCCCACTGCGGTGACTCCAACGGTTCCGGTTCGTGAAATTTATGCCAGCCTTCATAGGCGGCAAACAATCCACCCACCGTAAACAAGACGATCGACACCACAAAGGCGTACACATAACGTGACCGACCGTAACCAAACGGATGAGAATTAGTCGCAGGACGTGTGGCTCGTTTGCCACCAACAAGTAGCAACACTTGATTGCCTGAATCAGCGAGCGAGTGCACACCCTCAGATGCCATGGACGACGAACCTGTCACGGCTGCGGCAGCAAACTTAGCCACTGCGATGGCAAGGTTGGCCGACAGCGCAGCGATGACCGCCTTGGTGCCCCCGTCAGCACTCACTGGGAAATTCGATTCTTCAGCGCCATGATCGGTGAAATGTCACTGGGATTAATTCCGAAACCCAAACCCAGGTAGCTCGTGGCGAAGTCAATACGGGCCACCATCGCAGCAAACCGAGCCAGCGCATGTTCTGCTTCGGTGCGGATTTCCTGGACCGATATCCCGCGTTCGGTGGCAAGGTCAACACAGATTTGGGCCCGCCGGCGGTTCTTGTCGTATTCATCAAGATCGCGGAGCAAGAACAAGGACAACGCCATGTCCGCCGACTGGCCACTCAAGCGGTCGGAAAACACATCCTCATCTGTTGACAATTGGGCTCCGAGGACGCCATCGAACATCACTACTTGGTTGTGGTTGGGCTCTGGCAACTCACCATGCAAGCAGGGGTAGTCGGCATTTTCTGCGCACTGGGCAGCAAAGCGATAGGCCGCGACGCCACCAAGCGGTGTGCTTCCCCACACGACTGGGAGTTTTCCGGCCAGCGAATACGCCAGCGTCTTCGCCGGGTTTTGATCGAAATCCACATGAGGTCCGCTCACCAAGGCTTCGGCATCGAGTGCGTCGGCGATCGCCTCCAAGGCAGAAATCGGGAAGTTGGCCACACCCAACGCATCGGCGATACGCAAAACGGGGATGGTTAAGGACCATAAATTGGCCCGCGGTGGTCGACCACCCGGATCGACGGTGACAAAGTGCGTGTTGGCCTGCTCGGCTCGCTTGGCCAGCGCTGAGCCCTTCGATCCAATAGCGATAACACGACAACCCCGTCGCACCGCCTCGTCAAAGATAGTCAAGGTTTCTTCAGTTTCACCAGAACAGGAAACTGCGATCACCACATCCAAGGCACCAACCCAAGCTGGCAACGTATACCCGCGGTGACTCAACACGGGGATTGGTGATTGAGCGATGGTGGCTGCATGGACGATGTCGCCGGCCACAGCCGAGCCGCCAATGCCGCACACCATCAATGCGCGCGGACGGCCATCGGCAGTTAGCGCAGAAAATAACTCAGCGTTCTCGCTCACCCACAGCAGTGAGCGACGAATTTGAGCACCGCCAGTAGCAATGGCTTCGAGCATCCCCTCGGGGTCTCCGGCAGCTAGTGCTGCGGCGTCATCTAGAACACCGTCGTTGAAGATCATGGCGTGGCCTGCGCTTGGTCAGCAAGCAACACGGGGATGCCCTCAATAACGGGAAAGGTCACGTTGCACGAAGCACACACCAAGACTTCCTGTGACTGGGCCGACTCTGTTAGCGCCGTTTTACAGATGGGACACACCAGCAGATTGAGCAACGAAGCGGTCACCATCATTGCCCCTCTCGCACTAAGCCCAAAATCCGATCCCGGACCTCAATCATCACATCAGACGCCCGCGCTTCAGCATTCAGGCGCAAAAGTGGCTCAGTATTCGACGGTCGGAGGTTGAACCACCAATCGCCACCAGCAACGGTGAGGCCATCAAGTTCATCGATAGCCACATCGGACTGCGCATACTGCGCGCGCACCAGAGCAATCGCTGCCTGCTGATCCGTGACGGTGGAATTGATTTCACCTGAGGCAACGTACCGATCGTACGAACTCAAGAGAGCGGACAAGGTGACATCGCTAGGAGCTTGGGCCAAGGCAGCCAGCACGTGCAACGCCGCCAACATTCCAGAATCAGCACGCCAAAAATCACGGAAATAAAAGTGACCCGAATGTTCCCCACCAAAGACAGCCCCTGATGTCGCCATCTCGGCCTTAATGAATGAGTGGCCCACGCGCGTTCGCACTGGCACTCCCCCTGCTTCGCGCACGACTTCGGGCACGGACCAGGACGTGATCAGGTTGTGAATGATCGTGCTACCTGGATGAACGGCCAATTCGCGGTCAGCAATCAACGCGGTTAAGGCGCTTGGTGACACAGCCAGCCCACGCTCGTCAACAACAAAACAACGATCGGCGTCGCCGTCAAAAGCCAAACCAATGTCCGCACCCACTTCCAGGACTTTGGCCTGTAGGTCTACCAGGTTTGCAGGCTCAATCGGATTGGCTTCGTGGTTGGGAAACGTGCCATCTAGATCGAAGTACATCTCGATCACGTTCAGGTGCGGCGAATTCAACACCGCCGGCACTGTCAATCCAGCCATGCCATTACCTGCATCAACAACAACCGTCAGGGCACGCTTGGGCTCTATGGGCACCAGGTTGAGTAAGTAGGTCGCATAGTCGGCCAACACATCCGAGACACTCAGGGCACCAGCAGTGCCCTCAAAGCTGGGAACTCCTTCCTGCGCGAGGTCACGGATAGCGGCCAGGCCCGTGTCTTGCCCCACAGGCGTCGCGCCCGCGCGACACAACTTGATGCCGTTGTATTCCTGCGGATTGTGGCTTGCGGTAAACATCGCGCCAGGCAAATCCATTGAGCCACTAGCAAAGTACAAGCCGTCGGTGGACGCTAAGCCAATGTCGATCACATCCCAGCCCTGCGAACACACCCCCTGCGCAAAGGCATCGCCCAACCACTGGGATGACGGACGCATGTCCCGGCCCAATACCAGAGCGCGGCGGGCCTCCCCTGTGCGCTCGCTTTCCAAAATATGTGCGTAAGCAGCACCTAGTGCGCGCGCTTCATCAACATCCCATTGATCGGGGACCACACCACGGATGTCGTAGGCCTTAACGATGGCCGAAAGATTGCGCACGACGTCAGCCTACCCATCAGGACTTATGGCGTTGCCGCTCGCGAGCGAGAGCAACGGCGTGAACTACTCGGGCGAATAGTCTCGGAGCACGCGAAGGTGACCGCGGCGTCCAACTTCAATGAGTTCGGGTCCGCCACCTCCAGCAGCAGCCACCGCCGGACGAGCGGCTTCACGCACGGCGTTAGCCAACGCTTCGAGATCGTCACTACTGGGTGCAAGATCGGCAGCGTCAAATTCCAACGCAACAAGTTCCCAACCTCGCGGTGCAGTCAGCCGCGCTGCATGCATCTCGCACAGGTCATAGGAGTGGGGTTCGGCATAAGCAGCCAGCGGACCTACGACTGCCGTGCATTCGGCATAGACGTACGTCAAGGTGGCTACGGCGGGTCGATTGCACACTGAGCGGGTGCAACTGCGTAGGGAAGTCACGGCTCAGACGCTACCTGTGAAATCACAGTGCACCGAGGATCACGGCACTTGGTGCTTAGGCGTGTCGCGCTAAAAAGTGCTGGGGACCGCCGCCGAGAGATCAGGGAGGGCTTGCGGAACCTCGACATTGATCCGGGCATCGCGCAGGGGCGAGATGGTGAACAGGGCCCCTCGCGTTGTTTTCAATGTCTGCAAGCGGCCCGCATAGACCGGGCCGGATCCAGGCAACGCCCGCACACTGGTGGTGAACCATGCAGACCCCAGTCCAAAGCCCATCGCCACACTGACGGTTCGGCCTGCGCCAACCGCGATAACACGCTTACGCACTGCACCACCTAGTGAGGTGTACGTGAGCTCAAGCTGACCGGCACCTTGTGGAGCACTCGCAATCAAGATCGCGTTAAAGCCATTTCCTCTGCGTGACACTGGTTCGACAGCAATGGTGGAAATTGCCGGTGTTGCCGCCGACCACGCGTAGTCGGTACTGCCGTCGCGTCGAGGCTTCAACCGAACATTTACACCAGCGGTAACGGGGCGATCGGATTGGATCAACAAGCCGGAACTTTCTCGACTCAAGATAGAGGACAGATCCACGCGTCGAACCGATCGAGCACCGACTGTCACACGTGCTGCTCCGGATGGGCTAAACGTGCCATCCGCGCCGATGACCTTGATCTGGACATCCGCATCCTCATCGCCTGGAGCCACTATGAGCAGTGAACGCGTCCCCGCACCTGCGGGCAATGCCGGAATCACCACAGTTTGGGCAGGCGCAACCGCCTCGGGGATGAAGTCTGACCCCAAGGGCACTGAGCCACGTCGGTCCGAGGATCGAATCGCCATGCCCAGTCGGCCCGATGTCACGGATACCCGCATAGCCAAACGAGCTACACCAGGAACGAGGCGATCAATAGCAACGGAACGGGTACTGCGGGCGGCCACCACGATGCCTCGTGAAGACGGAGTGTCAATGGGCCCGTTAGGTCCGTAAAAATCAACGTCAACAGTGGCTCGGCGATTTTCGGCGTTTGACAAGAACAAGAACGTGCGTTGACCGTTGGTCGCGCCGCCGCCAACAAACCACTTCTGTGAGCCGACGTCAGCACAATGCACGCCCGTCATCGCGCGGCTTACACCCGACGTTTGCACCGACAATTGCCCACCTGAAAAACCTGGTGCTAATCCGGCTCGAGCAATGCCGACCAGCGCCCCACGCGTGCGTGAAGTTTCCAAAGCAATCGCACTTCCGCTCTTGGCATTGAAGCGCACCAACGATCGGGGGCTTTGACTTGAACGAATGTATTTCAGACCCGCAGTGCCTTTGGCACTAGTGCCGGAGATCGCGCGGGGAGTGGTGGCAATAACCGTTGTGCGCAGCCCCTTGTTCGATCCTCGAAAGTCTGGACACACAAATGCTGTGGTTACTGCTGGCTCCGACACTGCCGGCGGCGGCTCAAGTCGAGTCGGACTCGGGACGGCAACCAAGCCAAGAATCAGCCCAGCGCCAAACAGCCCTACAGCCATCGTGACCGAACGCCGCGGACCCGGCTCACTGAGCGCAGCCATGAGCCATTCCCACGCTTGAGAAGGAAGAGACCTCACACCTCATCCCCCTCTTCGCGACGAGCCGGAAGTGCCAGCACCACGACGACAACCAGGGCGATAGCCGCAACAACAAGCCACCCACCGCGTGCCGGTGACACGTAGCGAATCTGTACTGCCCCACTGGACTTGGCTGGCAGCACAAAGCCCTGTGCCCATCCATTGACCGTGGTTGATTTCAATCGCTCACCATTAAGTGATGCTTGCCAACCGGCGTCAGCACTTTCGGCCAAAACGATCCGGCCACCACTCCACTTGGCGGGGACCTTGCCATCAGCATTAATGACGCCAGCAGGAAGTAGCGATGGAGCTCCTTTAGCAGGAACAAACCGCGCCCGAGCACTTAACGCATTGACTTGCCACAGTGCTCCACCGTTAGGCGCGCCAAGGCGGGTCAAGCCCGGAGCCGCATCAAGTTGTTCCGACAACTGCAGAGGCACTGGCGCATTCACGAGAACAAACCGAACGGCGTAATTAGCTAACCGCTGGATTTCGATCCCACCACGTCCGGCAGCTAGGTCGCTAACAACAGCATCAAGATCGGTGACTTTGCTGCGCAACGGTGCAACTTCAGCATCACCTAGGTGGGGGCCGGTGCCTCGAACCAGCGAATAGGCCACTCGTCCTGATTGCGCCTGCAGCACCATGGTGCGAGGTTGCGCGGAGCCTTGGGATTGCAGAGCAACAAAGGCGGGAAGTACGGCTTCCGCACCCTTGGCGACCGGCTCGCCTTCGCTGCGAGCAACCCAGGCCACAGCCGAACCGATCGGGGCCAACAAGGCCAGCACGGCTAATGCACCGGCGAGCACCTGGCGCAGAGAGAATCGAGTGGCCGAGAGGCGCCTAAATGAACCTTCATTACCAACAGCTGCAGCGGTAAGCAACGCAGCTGCCGCCATCAGAATCATCGGACCCGGCCAAGCGGCAACCGGCAACGAATTAGGTGGCCACACCGTGATCCACGACAGCACGACCGCAGCAACCAGACATCCAGCGCCCACTGCCCACAGCCTGATGATGAATTCACGACGACTGCGACGCAAGAGTGCGACAACCGCCGCAGGGATGATCCCCACCGTGAGGATCCACCACGGGGCTGCTGCCCCTCCGGGGTTTAGCGCGAACAGCGACCAAATCGGCAGCGCAGGATCTGCCAGGTCTGGTGCTGGCGCTCCCGCTTCCAGCAGGAAGTTTTGCGGGCGACGCACTAACTCCAGCGACCAAGGCAACCACACCACCATGGGAACTGCGCACACAATGAACATGCGTTGTCGTTCTTCACGCGACGGTGCGATCGTGTAGGCCGCTACAACAAACAACACCACCGCGACTAGCCACACGATGGGGGCAAAGCAACCCACCACTGCCAGCAACAATCCTGTGCCCCAGGCGGCTCGCGATCCCGGGGGGTTAAACCCCAAACCCACAACATGCGCGGCAGCACGAATCAATAGCGGCAACAAAACGGCGACCACGATGGTCCCCAACCGTCCCGCAGACATCGCGATAGTCACCGCAGGAAGCAAGGCGTAGGTGGCTGCTGCCCAGATCCGCAAACCTGGCGATCGCACCACCGACCGCAAGGAGCCGTACGCGGTGGCATAGGCCATAGGAACTGCCAAGATCACTAACGCGTCCACGACTGCTGATGCGCTAGACAAAAAGCCAATGGATGCGGTTGCCAAGACCACCAGACTCGGAGAAGCCGGTAACGACGAACCGGCCGACACCGCATGCCAACTCGCAGCAAAAGCGCTCCACCAATCCGCTGCTCCTCCCGGTGCGGGCAACAGGGCACCACCTTGAAGTCGACCGGCGCCGAACAACTGGCGACCCGCGATCAATGCGAGCACTGTTAAAGCAAGCGTGGTCCACACACCTTGGCGACGCAGTTGGCGACCAATAAATGAAGTACCCGTGTCAACGAGACCTTCCATCGCATCGTCTTGACCAGGGCCACTTTCCATCGCGCTGCCGAGCCGAACCGGTTCGGCTCCACTGCTCGTCAGCACTCCAGCAACCGTGTCGAGCGATTGACGAAGTTGAGTTCCCGGTGCCGCGAGCAATGTCGCCACTTCTTTATGCGGAACAGTGTGCGCGTTTTGTCGTCGTCGACGCCCCTCGCGCAAGGCGCCTAGGTGAGTGACCAGTTGCTCCAGTGCGATGAATTCATCACGGGCCGGGACGAAGGCCTTTCCAATGACAAACCCCAGTGAACGAAACAACGATCCCAGGACCAGGCCGACAATAAGTAAAGGAAACTGCCACGTGGGGACATTCATCAACACCACGCGCATCGCATTGAGGCGATCGGATCGACGCGGGTGCAGGTTCACCGCATCAGCGGCGCGGCGGCGGTGCGTAGCAGCCTCAGCGTGGTGAACAACGGCTCGTGGCGCAATCGCTACGCGATATCCAGCCGAGTTTGCGCGCCACCCAAGGTCAACGTCATCACGGAACATGGGAAGGAACGGATCAAAACCATCCAACGCCTTCCACACGCTGGATTTGATCAACATTCCAGCCGAACCAACCGCTAGAACATCTTGATCGCGGTCGTACTGTCCCTGGTCGCGCTCACCACGTTCCAAACCTGTTTCACGTCGACCACCCAATCCAATGGTGATACCAATTTCCAACAGGTGTGTTCGATCATTCCAACCCAAAACCTTGGGACCGACGATGTCCGCCCCACTGGAATTGGCAGCAGCCACCAAGTGCAGCAATGCATCCACTTTCGGCGCGCTGTCGTCATGCAGGATCCAGAGCCAATCCGTGGGGCCCAACCGCGTCACCCCAGCATCCACTGCATCAGCGAATGAGGTCTTACGAGGCATCGTGACGATGAACTCTGGTTCGAATTCGCGCAGGAGAAACTCCGAGCTTTGATCCTGTGAGCCCGTATCTACCACCACGATCTTTTGCAGGGGGCGTTCCTGGGCTCGCAGCGCCGCTACCACGATCGGCAGCCAGGTCATGCCGTCGTGAACGACGACAACGGCGCCTACGAATTGATCAAGGTGGGGGTCAACTACTTCGGGCTCAGACTCAAAGTCCTCGTCAGTGAAAAAAGCTTCTACATCTTCACTAGGAACCTCGGGAACCGACTCTGACGATTGAGGATTTGCGACGGGCTCGTCAACATCTCCAACTGACAAAGCAGTTGGATCCGGGTCAGGGGTAAGGGGTTCAGTCATAGTGGGAAGTGCCGAACTCTAAGGAAGGCTGGCACACATGAGCCTAGCCGTTGATCACACAGGGGCGGGGATGAACTAGCTAACAGCTTGCTTGCGCAGGCGACGACGCTCACGCTCAGACAGGCCGCCCCAGATTCCAAAGCGCTCATCGTTTTCGAGTGCGTACTCGAGGCAGTCTTGACGCACGTCGCACACCAAGCACACTTTTTTGGCGTCGCGGGTAGATCCGCCCTTCTCCGGGAAGAAAGCCTCGGGATCTGTCTGAGCACATAAAGCACGCTCTTGCCAACCTGGTTCTTCGACGACGCCATGCAGCATCGGATAGACCTCGTTCAAGGCGATCCTCCTCGACCCTCGTCTTTTAGACCGGAATGATCTAACGCGCTGGCTAACTCTTAGCCGTGCGTGCGTGACGACGTACAACGTATTACACGCGTGTAATTCACCCTACGTCAAGTCGGATTTAGGTAACAAAGGGATAACGGCCCTAGGGCGCACCTGTGGAAAAGTGCGATTTCCGCCCGAATTACGGGCTTTTGTCGCGCTTCAGGCCGGCTGCCTGGGCGCAGGGAGCACTAACCCGCTCCCGTGATCCCGGAGCCTATGTAGCCGGCCCTTTGACACCGAGGGTGATTGCCCCGCATGGACTGCGCCCTCGCGCTTGCGGGTTAGCGAGTGCTCCGCCCACGCGGGGCAATCCCTACCTTCACCCACAATTACGTGGTCGGGATAACTCCGATGGGTTGTGCAGCGGACGTCTCGCAGTAGCCGTAGGTCGTGGTGCGTTGTCGAGCGGGGCGACCAGCACTCGTAGCAATAGCTAACAAGTCAGCAACATCGCGCGTGGAGCCATGGGCACTTCCGGCCATGCGACTGATGGTTTCTTCCATCAGCGTTCCACCTAAGTCGTCGACTCCCCCTTGCAGGAGTTGCTGCACATTGGCATCCCCCACCTTTACCCATGACGCTTGAATGTGATCAATGCGTCCATGCAACATTAAACGCGCCATGGCGTGCACCGCGCGATTGTCTCGCCACGTGGGACCTGGACGAGCAATCCCCGCCAAGTACACCGGCGATTGTTGATGAACAAACGGCAAGGGAACGAATTCGGTGAAGCCACCGGACTGATCCTGAAGCTGTGCAAGCAATCGAATGTGCGAAACCCAATGATGCGGGTGATCAACATGTCCGTACATCATCGTTGAACTGGACTTAATCCCCAATGAGTGCGCCGTCGTCACTACATCAATCCAGGTTGACGTGGGTAGCTTGCCTCGGGTCAGTACCCAGCGCACATCGTCATCAAGGATCTCCGCCGCCGTACCAGGAATCGTGTCCAGGCCAGCACTCTGGGCCGCCTCAAGCCAAGCTCGAATGCTCATGCCACTACGCGAGGCACCGTTTGCCACTTCCATCGGCGAGAACGCATGCACGTGGATTCCAGGAACGCGATCTTTGACCGCACGGACCAAGTCGAAGTAGGCCGTGCCCGGTAGGTCGGGGTGAATGCCACCTTGCATGCACACTTCCGTCGCGCCCACCGCCCATGCTTGCTCAGCCCGATCGGCCACTTGCTCGAGTGACAGGGTGAACGCATCGACATCGTCTTTGCGCTGAGCGAAGGCACAGAAACGACAACCGGTGTAACACACGTTCGTGAAGTTGATATTGCGGTTGACGATGTACGTCACTTCATCGCCGACAGCATCGCGCCGAACGTCATCGGCAATGCGACACAGTTCCTCGAGCGCTGAGCCATCAACCGACATCAACTCAACGGCTAGGTCGTGGTTCTCCACCAGTGCTAACTCGGCCGGGGAATCAGCGGCGAGCCGCAAAGCCTGCGTCAGATCACTCACGCCGACTGCTGCTGGGGCCTCGATGCGTTGGGCCACGGTCTCCCAATCCCCGTACACCTGATCAAAGTCGGCGCGCTGTTGACCGCGACGACCTTCATCGTCAATCGTTGATCCCAAGTCCGTGCGGCCCCCGGCTTCAAGGGCGGAGTAATCAGCATCAGCTTCCTGCCACGCAATTCCTTGAGGAATTCGCTCAGTCACCGCCAAATTCGTAACGGGGTCGCGCAATGCGTCAACGTGGGCACGCAATCGAGCGTCAACCCACGGCGGGCCTTGTGCGATGTATTCGGGGTGGACCGTCAATCGTTGTTGGAGGGTGAATCCAGCGAGCTCGGTGAGCTCAGCCAAGTCGTCAAGGTGCGGCCATGGGCGCTCGGGGTTGACGTGATCTGGAGTGACCGGCGAAACACCACCCCAGTCATCAACTCCGGCAGCAATCAATCTGCTCAAAGCCCGCGAGGAGGAAAGATTCGGAGGAGCTTGGATGCGCATCTTGGGCCCTAACACGATGCGCGCCACAGCAAGCGCAGCAACGTAGTCATCTTCGGGCAGGTCTTCAACGTTGCGCATGGCCGTATCTGGTTTAGCGCGGAAGTTTTGCACAATCACTTCTTGGACATGACCAAACTCGCGAGCCGTGGTTCGGATATCAAACAAGGACTGCACGAGTTCCTGATTTGTCTCGCCAATTCCGACTAAAACCCCGGTAGTGAAAGGAATACTCAACCGCCCAGCATCCTCAAGAACCCGAAGTCGGACCGCAGGTTCCTTGTCTGGCGAACCAAAGTGCACTGCACCGGGCTCAGACCACAATCGCTGCGCGCTTTGCTCGAGCATCAATCCCATACTCGGCGCCACGGGCTTGAGTCGTTGCATGTCATCCCAGGTCATTACCCCTGGATTGAGATGTGGCAACAGGCCGGTTTCTTCTAACACCAGAATCGACATGGCGCGTACATAAGACAAGGTGTCGTTATAGCCGCGCTCATCGAGCCACTCCTGCGCTGCTGTCCAGCGCAATTCCGGACGATCGCCCAAAGTGAAGAGTGCTTCCTTGCATCCCAGCGATGCACCGCTGCGTGCAATCGCCAACACTTCTTCTGGCTCGAGGAACATCCCGTGCCCATCGGCCCGCAACGCACCCGGCGTTGTGGCGAACGTGCAGTAGTGACAACGATCGCGGCACAACCGCGTGAGGGGAATAAAGACTTTCTTCGAGTACGTGATGGTGCCGGGTCGTCCCGCTTCGCGCAGACCGGCATCGCGGACGCGACCTGCGATGACCAAGAGTTCGTCGAGTGCTGCTCCACGGGCCGTGAGTAATTCGGACGCTTCATCAACGGTTACCGCTTTGCCATCGCGGGCACGAGTCAGGGCACGTGTGAGCGCCCGATCCGTGTTCACCATGACTCCACCCTAGAGCGCAAGCCCGCCCAGCGACATCCCATCGCGCCTGCCCTGAATTCAAGTGCGAGGATGACCAAATGCGCGTTGCAGTGATCACCGGTGGAGTGGGTGGAGCCCGCTTCCTTCGCGGCCTACAGGCCTTGACCCACACCCCACAGTGGACTGACCTGTCAATCACCGCCATAGCCAATATTGGTGACGACATCACCTTGCATGACCTGCGCATTTGTCCGGATCTGGACACGGTGATGTACACCCTCGGCGGCGGTATCGATAACGAGCGAGGTTGGGGGCGCACGGACGAAACATTCACCGTCCACAGTGAGCTCACGGCATATGGTGCGGGGCCCGCATGGTTTGGCCTTGGAGACCGAGACCTGGCCACGCACCTGATTCGCACGCAGATGCTCAATGCTGGTTACGCACTCAGCGATGTCACGGCAGCCTTGTGCAAGCGCTGGGATATCGGCATTGAACTGTTACCCATGTCTAACGACCGCATTGAAACTCACGTAACTGTTGATCATGACGGCGAACGCAAGGCCATGCACTTTCAGCAATGGTGGCTCGAGCACAAGGCTGAAATTCCGGCCCAATCATTTGCCTTCGTCGGCGCAGACACCGCTACTGCTGCCCCTGGTGTGATTGCTGCCTTAAGCGAAGCCGATGCCATCGTCCTTGCGCCATCGAATCCGGTGGTCTCCATTGCCCCCGTTCTGGCGGTACCCGGCATCAAGGAAGCAGTCATGCAACGCCCCGTGGTCGGTGTGAGCCCGATCATCGCTGGTGCGGCCGTGCGTGGATATGCGGACGCGTGTTTGCGCGCTATCGACGTAGAAACCGACGCTGCAGCGGTGGCGCGACATTTCGGCGCGCGTGCACATGGCGGCTTGCTCAATGGCTGGCTCGTTGATGACAGTGATCACGAAGTTTGCGCAGCACTAACGGACGAAGGCATCGTGACCAAAGCCGTTCCGCTGTGGATGCGCGATGTGCCTACGGCTTCGGCGATGGCTGAAGCATCGCTTTTGTTGGCTCAGGACCTGGGCGCATGACCAACATTGAGGTGTTCGCACTTGAGGGAATAGGTGAGGTCGCGGCGGGCGATGACCTGATCTCTGTTATTGCGCAGGCCTATGCCAACTACCAACCACAAGACGGTGACGTCCTCGTGGTTACTAGCAAGATCGTGAGTAAGGCTGAGGCACGTACCCTGCCGGCCGAAGACCGTGCCGAGGCCATCACTGCGGAGAGTTTTGGTGAAGTCGCGACTAACGGCCCGACGCGCATCGTGCGCACTAGGCACGGGTTCGTCATGGCAGCGGCGGGAGTCGATGCCAGCAACACTGCCGCCAACACCATCTTGTTGCTACCCCTAGATCCCGATGCGACTGCTCGTCAATTGCGCGCGGGTTTGCAGACTCGTTTGGGCATTACTCTTGGTGTGATCATTAGTGACACCTTTGGTCGGCCTTGGCGTGAAGGCCTAACCGACAACGCGATCGGCGTTGCTGGTGTGCGTGTGCTGCATGACCACCGCGGTGAGCTCGACGCCCAAGGGCGCACGCTTGAACAAACAGTGGTGGCAACGGCCGATGAATTGGCGTCCGCCGCAGACTTAGTGAAGGGCAAGAACTCCAACTGTCCGGTTGCCGTCATTCGTGGCTCCCAAACCGTGCACGGTGAGGATGGCCCCGGCGCACGTGCGCTAGTGCGAGCCAGCCACACCGATCTTTTTGCACTCGGAACGCAGCAGGCAAAGGATCTGGGACGAAAAGAAGCGGTCCAGCTACGACGCACCGTGCGGACATGGAGCGACCAGCTGGTTGCCCACGAACTCATCGGTGAATGCGTGGCGGCAGCCCTAACTGCGCCGGCGCCGCACCACACCACACCTTGGCGATTCGTTCACGTGGTTGAACCGGCCACGCGCAAAGAACTTCTCGCGCGCATGGCTGATCGCTGGGAACACGATTTAGCATCCGATGGCCTCACGCCAGAGTCGGTGCGAAAGCGTGTTGAACGTGGTCAACTGTTAGAGCGTTGCCCGGAGCTGGTGATTCCCGTGCTGGTTCTTGAAGGCCAGCATGACTACCCCGATGAGCGCAGAAAAACTGCCGAGCGCGACATGTTCGTTTTGTCGATGGGGGCAGCAGTGCAGTCATTCATGGTGACCGCTGCGACTCTTCGGCTGGGGACGGCCTGGGTTTCGAGCACGCTGTTTTGCCCAGATGATGTTCGACCTGTTCTTGATATGCCTGCGCAGTGGCATCCGATGGGCGCGATCGCCGTGGGATACCCACTCGGTGATGTGACACCGCGTCCGTCACGCGATAGTTCACCGTTTCTTATTCAGAAGTAACAGTGAGGGTGCCGGATTCACTCCAAGCCCGAGCATCCTGCAATTCAGTGCCACCAGCAATGACGGCGCCGTCCCCAACAACCGTTCGCACCAAGCGCGCGCCTGAACCAATGATTGCTCCGGTACCGATCAGACACTCCTCCAAGTACGAGCCATCGCCGATGACGACATCATCAAAGAGCACCGATCCGCCCACGCGAGCCTGACCAATGCGCGCGTTGTGCCCGATCACTGAGCCACCTGACACCTGCGCGTCGGCTACTACTTGTGCGCCAGCCAAGATCAATGACTCACCAACCTCAGCAGGTAAGGCACTAGATGCGATAACACCGGTGACTAAGTCCTGGGAACCCTGGACATACGTAGCCGGAGTTCCCAGATCAAGCCAGTAAGCCGTTTCGACATACGCCTGAATATGTGCGTTGTCGGACAGTAAGCCAGGGAAGGTTTCACGCTCAACCGATACCGGTCGATCCGTAGGGATCGTGGCGATGACTTTGCGCTTGAAAATGTAACAACCAGCGTTGACTTGATTGGTCACCGGCTCTGGCATCTTTTCCAAGAAATCCGTTACGCGCCCAATGTCATCAGTAGGAACACAGCCAAATCTTCGCGCATCATCGACTTCGACTAGGTGCAAGGTGACGTCTGCATTAACCGAGGTGTGGACGGCAAGCTGAGCGGTCAAGTCATGCCCAGACAACACATCACCATTGAAAACAATCACTGGTTCATCGGGGCCACATGTCAGGCCAGCCGCAGCGTTAGCAATCGCTCCCCCAGTACCCATGGGGTGATCTTCGGTGATGAAAACTAATTCGACGCCATCGAATGTCCCACCGTCAAAGACTTGTTCGAACAGTTCGGCTCGGTAGGAGGTCGCCAAGATGATGCGACCCACACCTGCATCACGTAAACGAGCAAACTGGTGGGCAAGAAAGGGCACGCCAGCCACGGGGAGAAGCGGTTTGGGTGTGGTGAGCGTCAATGGGCGCAGGCGGGTGCCTTCACCACCGACAAGGACTATCGCTTCCAACACACACCAGAGCCTACGCTTGGGCCTTATGAATCTGGTGGACCTATTCGCGCAACGCTTGAAGACAGATCCATCTGGACCCCTCATCACCTATTACGACACAGACACCGGTGAGCGCATTGAGCTGTCCGCTACCTCACTGGCGAACTGGATCAACAAAACAGCGAACTTCCTCACCGATGAATTAATGGTCGACGAAGGTGCCACCATCCAGCTCAACCTTCCGCTGCATTGGCAAAGCCTTGTCTGGTTGCAAGCAGCCTGGGCCTGTGGCCTGGCTGTTGATCTTGATTCGCATTCCGAACACAGTGTGGTCATCACCTCACAAGCACAAGCACAAGCACAAGTGCCATCATCGCCAGCCGATGACCTCGTGGTGCTTTCGCTTCGCCCGCTCGGCTTGCCCTGCGACGTTGAACTGCCCGTTGGCGCGCTCGACTTTGCTACCAGCGTGCGAACGCACGGCGACTACTTTGCAGGTCCTTCACTTGGAACAGATCGTCTTGCTCTGGTTGATGACCAAGAACATTTCACCGACAGCGATCTAGTCACCGCTTGGACGGATAACACGCGTGGAGACCACGAACGAGTGTTGTTCTGCGGCACGGATTTGACCGCCACTTCTATTGGTCAAACATGGGTGGCAACGTTGATCAATCAAGGATCATTGGTTGTGGTGTGCCCGTCGGAACAAAGCCACGAGCGTCTCACCGATCTCGCTAGCCAAGAAGGCGCGCGAACAATTATTCGCGGTTAAACGAAGGTCAACGACTTAGCAAGTGTGGTGGCCGTGTAGGAGCACGTGCCATTCACACACAGGGAGCCAGTGACCGCAAACTTGAACGGAACAGACTTGCCAGCAATTCGGGTGATGGTGGCGCGGAAGGTTCCCGTGCTCGTCACCGTTGCCGTGCCAACCTGAATCCAACGACCACGCTGGTAGGCACTCACGCGGACCGTCTTGCCCTTGGACACCGCCGCAGGGCTGACGGAACCGGCAACGACAACGCGACCACTCGCGCCCTTGCCTGCAGCTGTCACGACAAATGGCTTGGTGACGTGAACCGACACGACCGCTGAGCGCGTTTCCCGGTACATGCACAAACCAGCCACGCAGTCACGCTTGGGAAGAAGAACAGAGAACTTGTTAACTCCTACTGGTGAACCAGCCGTTGGCGCGGTGAAGCGTCCACTCGCATCCACGACGGCCGATCCAGCGCGAACCCAGGTCTTCGTGGTGGGGTTCCAACGCTGCACGGCAACCGTCGAGCCGGCAGCAACGTTCAACGGTGCCACGGTGCCACGGATGACGGGCTGGGTTTGAGCAACGATGCGAGAAACAGCTGCAGGAGCAACGGCCCACTTGTTAGCAAAAGCCACGGCGATGGCCCGTGAGGATGAACCCTTGTAGAAGCAGTTGCCTCCGCAGTTCACCGGACCCTTGACCACTCGGTACGTCTGACGAACAGCGATGCTTGATGGGCGAGAAAAGGTGAAAGTACCGGTGGCTGAAACCGTGGTCTTGGTGACATTTGACCAAGTGCCGGTCACTGCACTCTTGCGCTGCAAGATGACAGTTGAACCGGCCGCACGCTTAACCGGCAGGACTCGACCGGTCATAGCGGCGCGAGCGCCAACGATGGACTGAACGGCAACCGAGGTAGGGGCCACGGTGAACGAGGGAACAGGAGTCGAGCCGGGAACGTGGTACCAACGCGAGAGCAATGAAAGACGAGAGGTTGCCGTGCCACCAGCCAGACTCTTCATGACACCCGTGGAGCTCCACGCCTTAGCAGTACGCACCGAACCGCTGGCGTAACGATCGCTGAGGTCTAGACGAACGACGTTGGGCAAGCCAAACGCGGACGCAACAGTTGACTGCGTGCGAACCTTGGGACCCCACAAAGCGAAGGATGAGTCGTACTTGGGATCCAGGCTCCAGTGGTCATCGACGCTGCGCAGGTAAGGAACTTTTTCGCCCCACACATCTTCTGAGTTTTGGGTACGGCCACCGGTTGAGTGAAAGAAGAAGGCTTGAGCAGGTGCGCCCTGAAACAGCACCGTCTGCGAGGACGTGGCAGAAACATTGGTGGCCTTGACAGCGGCAGCCCAGCGCTCGCCCATGTAACTCGATTCCTTGAGGTAACCAGCGAAGACCAAGTCGCGGGTGTCCTTAAACACGTGGCACCAGCAGCCGCCACGCACACCGGCGCGGTACTTCACCAGGGCGTAACTGCGAGCAGCGACAACTTGGGCTTGCAAAGAAGCTTCTGGCCACGACGACGGGACTTCGGCAACGCCCTTGAGGTATTCGTCGTGCAAGCGCACCACGTTTACGGCCGTCAAGGTCGTGCGCTTAACGACACTGGAGTACTTGCCGCGCAATTCAAACTTGCCATAGCGGTAACGGTGACCATCTCCGTCGAAGGTACGGGCGGTCGTGGCATTCAAAACCGCAGGCGCCGAACCATTGGCTCCGGGATTGCGTGTTCCTGACCAGCGGACCACGATAGGTGATCCGGTCGCGACCAAAACTCCATTGCGCTTGACCTGTGTTTGTGTTCCCACCACCGAGATCACTGCAACATCTTTTTCCGTCAATTTCACAGTCTTAGTACCCACCACGATGGTGGCTCGAGCTGGCGTGGACGTCAGCCCTTCAACACGCATACGCATCGAAGTCTTCAAGTACGCCATGCTGACCCGAAGATCCATGTCGTCGCGGAACGAGGCAACCGAAGCGCCGGTGTAGTAGTACTCAAGAATTTGCTTGGCGGTACGTCCTTCCGCAGCTTGACCGCGCGCACCGACTTGGCTCATGCCAATGCCGTGACCCCAGCCACTGCCGGTGAAGGTAAACGAATTCGGAACGCTCACGGTGGCGGCTTGTGCCGGCGCCGGAACAGCCAAGATGCTCACGAACACAGCGGGAACACTCAGCAGCGCAAATGCGCGTGAGATCCAGCGGTTCATGGGTCTGTCCTTTACGAGGGGGAAGGTGCCCAGGACTGCGGCACATGTATCCATCGGCAGTAACCCCGGGCTACTTGAGCCCCCATTTGGGGGTTTCTAGGCACAAAAGCCCCATTTTTTGGGCGGTCAGGCACAGCCACCCCCGCGTGGATAGGGTCAGCGCTACCGTCTTTAAGGGAGCGTTATGGACAAGGTCGTCGCGTCAGCCGCCCAGGCCGTGGCCGATATCAGCAGCGGAGCCTCGCTAGCTGTCGGCGGATTTGGGCTCTGTGGAATCCCCAGCGAGCTCATCGCGGCTGTCCACTCCACCGGAGTCACTGACTTGCGTGTGGTCAGTAACAACTGCGGTGTGGATGACTGGGGTTTGGGAATCCTGCTCAGCGCCAAGCGCATCGCCCGCATGACGTCGTCCTACGTCGGCGAAAACAAGGAATTCGAGCGCCAGTTCCTCACGGGTGAACTTGAGGTTGAACTCGTCCCCCAAGGCACGCTTGCCGAGCGACTTCGCGCGGGTGGATGTGGAATTCCAGCGTTCTTCACTGCAGCGGGAGTGGGGACACAAGTCGCCGATGGTGGACTGCCGTGGCGCTATAACGCGGACGGCTCTATCGCGCTGGCTTCGCCGGCGAAAGAAACGCGTCAGTACCACGGAACCGAATACGTACTTGAAGAATCGATTACTACTGACTTCGCGCTTGTTCGCGCCCTACGCGGTGACCGCCATGGCAATTTGGTCTTCCATGAAAGTGCGCGCAACTTCAATCCCCTGGCAGCAATGGCCGGCAAAGTCACCATTGCTGAGGTTGAAGAACTCGTCGAGCCTGGCGACCTCTCCCCCGACAGCATTCACTTGCCAGGAGTCTTTGTTCAGCGCGTTGTAGCGCTGACCCCGGAACAAGCCGGCAACAAGCGCATCGAACGCCGAACCGTCACACCAGCACAGGGAGCGAACTGACATGACGCTGACTCGTGAACAGCTCGCGGCTCGGGTAGCCCAGGAATTGCATGATGGTCAATACGTCAACCTCGGAATCGGGTTGCCAACTTTGGTTCCTAACTACTTGCCCGCCGGGGTTGAAGTCATCTTGCAGAGCGAAAATGGCATCTTGGGTGTGGGTCCCTACCCCATCGAAGGAACCGAAGACCCAGACCTGATCAACGCCGGCAAAGAAACGGTCACGGTTCTGCCGGGTGCGTCGTACTTTGACTCATCGTTGTCGTTTGGCATGATCCGCGGCGGTCACATTGATGCCGCAATCCTGGGTGCAATGCAGGTCTCGAAAGCTGGCGACCTCGCTAACTGGATGATTCCAGGAAAGATGGTCAAGGGCATGGGCGGCGCGATGGACTTGGTCCACGGCGCCAAGCTCGTCATCGTCATGATGGAACACGTGGCTAAAGACGGCTCGCACAAGATCGTTAACGAATGCTCCTTGCCGTACACCGGACGTGGCGTTGTCCAACGCATCATCACTGACATGGCTGTTCTCGATGTCACTGATCAAGGCTTGGTGTTGCGCGAACTTGCTCCCGGAGTCAGCGTTGCTGATGTGCGTGCCGCTACCGAGCCGGACATCATTATTGAGTCCGAACCAAACCAGATGAAGGTTTAAGCACTCTTCTTCAGCGGGTTGGTAAGGCAGGTAAGAAATCCCAGACCCCAGGATCCATGCATCGTGGCCAGAGCCAACGGTGTTCGCACACGAACCGACCATGGCTCATCGCGAGCGATCCACACGCCGCCTACGACAACGGCGATGCCATAGGTGGCTGGTGCAATCCAGCCCCATGGCCATCCAATGGCTCCCAGGATCACCCCAAGGGAAAAGCCCACAACTGCAAGCGGTGGCGCCAGGTAGCGCAGCGATGCCGTCCCCGCATGTTGCTTGATCACAATTCTTCGCCAGCGTCCGTATTCAAAGAACTGCTTTGCCAGCTTTCGCACGCTCGGACGGGGTCGGTAGATCACCTCAAGCTCGGGGGTGAACCACACTTGCCCCCCTGTTTGGCGAATCCGAAAATTCATTTCCCAATCCTGTGAACGAATAAATCTTTCGTCGTATCCACCAACACGTGCTAGCGCCGTGCGACGAAAAGCTCCGAGGTACACCGTGGGAGCAGGCCCGGCTTCACCGCCTGTATGAAAAGACGCCGAACCCACACCAAGGGATGAACGCATCGAACACGCAACAGCTTTTTCAAACGGTGTGGTACCTACCGCGGCCATCACGCCACCGACGTTGTCCGCGCCTGTTTCCTCAAGAATGCGAACCGCCGTTGTCAGGTAGTCGCGCGGGAATACTGAATGTCCATCGACCCGGATGACATAGAGCGATGACGGATCAGCGACAGCCATTGCAGCGTTCAATCCCGCCGCAGTCTTACCTGTCGGATTGGACACTGTCCTGACCCGAGGATCCTGCGCACTGAGCGCCGCAGCAATGCGATCCGTGTCATCTGTTGAGGGACCGAGCCCCAAGATCACTTCAAAGGACCCCGCATAATCCTGCGCCATGACTCCGCCGACGGCATCGGCCAAATGGCGCTCCTCATTCAGCACCGGCATGACCACACTCACCATGGGCCACTGGCTCGAGCCAGATTCGGTTGAGTGATGCGTCACAGACGCAGACGCTACCGCCTGTGGAGAGGGGAAACTCGGCGCGCCCACGCTGTTCAGGCACGAATTGACTGCCTACGATGGCTCATGTGAACCTGATCGGCGGATTTTTCGTCCAACCCCCCATGTGCGCACATGGGGTGGTCGCATGACCACAGGCGGTTACGACGACCTTTTCCG
>JNSE01000035.1 GCA_000754455.1 actinobacterium acAMD-2
CGCAGTGCAGGGTCTTTGGTTTGGGATCTAGGAGACACTGGTGGAACGGTCAGCATCCGTATGCCGTTGGCGGAATTGGCGCAAGATGTGTTGATTCGCACCGGTCCACTGGCAGTGATGTCGGCGAATCGAATCGGGATGCCGGCGCCCTTGAGCGTTGCGGAATTGGTCGCTGGCCTCGGTGACATCGCTGAGCTAGATGTCATCTTGGATTCAGGAACGCTTGATCAGCAGGCACCAAGCTCGATTGTTGACCTGACGGGTGAGCGTCCAAGATTGCTCCGTGAAGGTTCAGTAACTGCCGATCAATTGCGAGTGGTTTTGGGCGATCTAGAGGTGCTGGAGTGAGTGGTGTGACGACGTTGACCGTCTGCGCCGTTGACTTGACCTAGTCATAGACTCAATACACCTATTAGCCACGCTCGCCTCAGGAGTTCGTATGACTTCGTCCGATGTGCCCTTTTGGGGACCAGACTTCGCCGCATTGAATCGTCAGGACCCTGAAATTGCGACGGTGTTGTTGGACGAACTAGACCGCCAGCGTGAAGGTTTACAACTCATTGCCAGTGAGAACTTCACGAGCCCTGCGGTGCTCGCTGCTCTGGGAAGTACCTTGAGTAATAAGTACGCCGAGGGCTACCCGGGCAAGCGTTATTACGGCGGATGCTCTGAGGTGGACAAGGCAGAAAACATCGGCATCGAGCGGGCGAAAGCACTCTTTGGTGCTGATCACGCCAACTTGCAGCCACACTCGGGTGCCAGCGCCAACATCGCTGCGTATGCGGCGTTCTTGGTTCCCGGAGACACCGTTCTTGCGATGTCGCTGCCCCACGGTGGTCACCTGACGCATGGCTCAAAGGTGAACTTCAGTGGTAAATGGTTCAACACTGTTTCGTATGGCGTGCGTGAAGACACTGAACTCATTGACTACGACCAGGTGCGCGAATTAGCGCGTGAGCACCGCCCAAAGATGATCATTTGTGGCGCCACCGCATACACACGCCTGATTGATTTTGCTGCTTTCCGGGAAATTGCTGACGAAGTCGGAGCGATTTTGATGGTCGATGCCGCTCATTTCATTGGCCTGGTTGCCGGTAAGGCCATCCCTACCCCCGTTCCTTTCGCCGACGTTGTGTGCTTCACCACGCACAAGGTTTTGCGTGGGCCGCGTGGTGGAATGATTTTGTGCAGGGAAGAACATGCGGCCAAGATCGACAAGGCCGTGTTCCCTTTCATGCAGGGTGGGCCATTGATGCATGCTGTTGCAGCCAAGGCCGTGGCGCTGCGCGAGGCTGCTTCTCCCGAATACCAGACCTATGCCAAGCAAGTGATTGCGAATGCCCAGGCCTTAAGTTCGGGTTTGGCTGATCGCGGCATGCGTCCGGTGAGCGGCGGAACCGATACCCACTTGTCGTTGATTGACTTGCAGGGCATTGGTGTGACAGGTGCAGAAGCCGAAGCGCGCTGCGATGCCGCTCGCATTACTTTGAACAAGAATGCCATTCCTTACGATCCGCAACCACCGATGGTTTCTTCGGGTATTCGTGTAGGAACTCCAGCTGTCACGACACAAGGCTTAGTGGAAGCAGACATGGCAGTTATTGCGGACCTGATTGGCCGTGCGGTTCGTGATGAAGACGGAACGCAAGCCTCCACGATCGCCGCTGAAGTATCAGCCTTGGTGGGTAAGCACCCTGCGTACGCTCAAAACTAGAGCGGGCGCGGGTACCATCTACTAACCCACCCACCATGTAACGAACGGCGATTCATGAGGCAACGAGCCAGGTTTGTGTTCTCGACCTTGGTCCTTGACCTGCTTGCTCTCGCGGTGAGTTTGGTGTTGGCCTCAATCCGCGTCTTTGACGTGGTGTGGTTGCCGTCAGCAAACCTCCTCGCCTTTCAAAATCCGCGGCCCATGCTGGGTTTGTTAGTCATCGGTGTCGTGCTGGGTTCATGGTTGGCCTTGCGTGTGGTTGACCCTGCCTTGTCCAGGCCCAACTATGGGCATGCGCTGTTCGCGTTGGGCATTGCCGTTGGCGTGGTCGCGGCTGGATCCTTCCTTTTGCGCACGTACTTTTCGCGTGAGTTTGTGATTGTCACCCTTGGCGTGTGGCTTGTACTGGCTCTGATTCATCGAGCTCTTCGCCGTACTGTCCCGTGGATTGAAGCCATGGTCGTTGTTTCTGACGAGAAATATCTCGTGGCTGATTTGGCAGCGGCCCGGCACGCGCGCGTTGAACAGATTCTCAAGCCGCAAGGACAAGCACCCGCGGAGAGCCTGCCGCCGGATGTGACCTTGATCGTTGATTTGCGTGCGGTGTTGAGCGACTCCATGGCCAGTTTTGTGTCCTCATCAACATTGGCGGGGTTGGAAGTTCGTCCCCTGAGTCAGGCTTACGAAGATCACACCGAGCGCATTCCGCTGGTGCACTTAGCGGAAGGGTGGGAAATCTCCGTACCCCTTGGCCGACGAGCGGTGTACGAGCCTTTTAAGCGCATCATTGAGGTGGTCTTTACCGCCATCACCGCACCACTGTGGTTGATCATCATGGCGCTGACTGCTTTTGCGATCCGGATCGATTCGGGCCCATCGGTGATCTTCAAGCAGATTCGCACCGGCAAAGACGATAAGCCCTTCACGATCTATAAGTTCCGCACGATGGTCATTGACGCAGACAAGCACGCACCACAGTTCACGATCAAGGATGATCCGCGTATCACCAGAATCGGTAAGTTCTTGCGGCGTACTCGCCTTGATGAAGTCCCTCAATTGATTAACGTCCTCAAGGGCGAGCTGGCCTTGGTGGGTCCACGCGCTGAGCAAGTTGTCTTCGCGGATCAGTTCCAGGAAGTGATTCCCTTCTATCGTTACCGTCACTTAGTTCGACCGGGGATTACTGGCTGGGCGCAGGTTAATTCCGGTTATGCCGACAACCTTGAAGCCACTATCGAAAAACTCACGTATGACTTGTACTACGTGCGACATATGTCACCGTGGGTTGACTTGAGTGTGCTGTGGCGAAGCGTGGTGACCGTTGTGTCGGGCAGGGGAGCGCAGTGAGTTTGTTCTCTGCGGTGATGGGGGGAGTACCCGAAGAAGCACGTTTGCGCAATCGCCGATATCTGGTGATCTGCCTCGCGGCTGGGGGATTTGCCACGTGTCTTGTCGTCTTGTCGCTGAGTGTCTTCCGGGGACTTTCTGGACTGATAGGTGCCCTGTTGGGCCTTCTCTTGGTTTGTCTTTTCTTTGGGTCGAGCCTGATCGCGTTGATTCTGACCAGGAATTCTTCGGCCGCAACGGTGGCGTCGGTGCTTATTGCGCTCTATGCAGGAAAGCTCGTCTTGGTTGTTGCTGCCATTATTGGCCTGAGGCCGATAGCGGGAATTGACCATTTGTCGTTCTTTCTGTCCGTTGTTGTGGGGGCCTTGATCGCGACTGTTTCTGGCCTATTTCTTTGGACAAAGCTCCAATTTCCCTACGTCCGGACGTGACTCACCTCACAATGATGATGTGAGCTTCCTACCCTGAAAATCGAGGGGTTTTGTGGCTGATACTGTCGCCCCGTGAAGATTGGGGCACCACCTCGCGGGCGCGCGAACGCGGATTCTGAAGCCGCGTGGGGAGTCGTGGGGTACCTAGTGTCGGGTCTGTTGTTCTGGGGCGGTGTTGGAGCGCTGAGCGACCGGATTTTCGGGACGGCATTGTTGTTCCCGGTCGGCTTGCTTATTGGCGCTGTCTTAGGGTTATACCTTGTTTGGGTGCGTTATGGACGCACGTAACTGTGGTGGCACTCGGTTCAGTACGAATCGCGTAGGTTTTAAATTTTGTGACATGGAGGTTTAGTGAGTTCCGCCGCGTTCGCTCTGTCTCATAATTTTGTTGCCGCTGCTGGAGAAGGCTTCACGCCGCCTGGCCTTGGTGAATTCATTTTTCAGCCGTATTTCTCCGATGGCACGCTTCCTTGGCTGACGAAGCCTTTGGTGGCATCTGTTTTCGCAGCCGTCGTGGTCATGGTTTTCTTTCTCGTTGGGTCGCGACAGCGGGCGCTTGTCCCAGGCCGTTTTCAGTTCGCTGTTGAGTCGGTTTATACCTTCGTTCGTAATGGGATTGCTCGAGATGTCATCGGACATGGATTTGAGAAGTATGTTCCGTATCTGGTCACTGCGTTCGCCTTCATCGCTGTAAGCAACCTGTTCGGAGTTATTCCTGGAATTCAGTTTCCAACCTTGGCGCGGTTAGGTTTCCCGCTGGCGTTGGCGCTCTTTAGCTGGGCGATATACCTAGGCATCGGTATTAAGCGAGCAGGATTCTTCGGTTATTTCAAGTCCGTTATGTTCCCTCCTGGGCTTCCAGTCTTTATCTACCCATTGCTGGCTCCCATTGAATTAATCCAAGTACTCCTGATTCGCCCGTTTTCCCTGGCATTGCGTTTGACCGCAAATATGTTTGCTGGCCATATTCTGTTGTTGCTGTTCACGTTGGGCGGCACCTACATGTTGTTCAACGAGTCAGTCCTGCTCAAGGTGCTCGCACCCTTTGCTCTGGCAAGTGCTGTTGGCTTGACGTCCTTTGAAGCTTTTATTCAAGTGCTTCAGGCCTACATCTTCACCCTCCTCTCGGCCCTCTACATCGCGGAAGCGATGTCTGAGGAACACTGAGGCATCTGCGCTTCGGCGCCAATCTGAAAGGAAAAGTTCCACCATGGAAAACAACATCACGCTCGCGGGACCGTTGGTCTACGCCTTGGCAACGCTGGGACCTGGAATCGGCATTGGTCTGATTTTCTCGGCATACGTCAGTGGGGTAGCTCGTCAACCCGAGGCCAACAGCATCCTGCGACCGATTGCATTCCTGGGATTTGCCTTGGTTGAGATCTTGGCCCTTATCGGCCTGGTCTTTGCATTCCTCTAAACGGCCCGTTGCTTATCACCCACAAGGGAAATTGACACTATGTCGTTCAATCTGATTGCTAGCACTGCGATCACTGCCTCAGGCGAGTCGATCTCTTCATTGTTGCCAAAAATTGAAGAGTTGCTCGTTGGAATCGTAGGTTTTGCGGTTTTACTTTTCATCCTCAAGAAATTTGCTTACCCCCAGTTTGAGGCCACTTTCCAAGAGCGAACTGCCGCAATTGAAGGTGGAATTGAAAAGGCTGAGAAGGCTCAAGAACAAGCATCGGCCGCACTGGCTCAATATCAAGCGCAGTTGGCTGACGCTCGTGGCGAGGCTTCAACGATTCGTTCCGAAGCCCAGGCCGATCGTGCCCGCATCGTTGAAGAAGCGCGTTCCGAAGCCACAGCTGCTGCGGAACAAGTGACTTCCCGCGCTGCTGCACAAATGGAAGCCGATCGCTTGGCTGCTAAAGCCGAGCTGTCTGCTGAAGTTGGTCGAATAGCACTAGACCTTGCGAGTCGTGTCGTAGGTGAAGCCTTGACTGACGATGCTCGGGCCCGTGCAACGGTTGACCGTTTCATTGCAGATCTGGAAAGTTCGACACAGGAGGGCACTCGCTGATGTTGGGCGCCAGTCGTACATCCCTAGAGACTGTTCGTGAGGTCCTCGCGAACAATCCCGGTGATGCTGAACTTGGAGAGCAGCTCTTGGCAATCGCCACGTTGCTTGCCTCTGAATCCACGCTGCGTGGATCCTTGGGCGATCCAGGTAGTGCGGCTGCACAACGCATTGCGATTGTTGACTCACTACTTGCCGGCAAGATCTCGGCTGTTGCCTTGAACCTGGCTAAGGAAGTCGTTTCTCGTCGTTGGTCTAGTGGCCGAGACTTGGTGGAGGCTTTCGGAACACTTGGCGCGGAAGCGTTGTTCATTCAGGCTGAGTCCGATGGCCGCCTTGATGCAGTTCAAAACCAGCTGTTTGACTTCTCTCGCACTGTTGCAGCCAACGGCGATCTTCAGTTGGCGCTAAGTAACCCTGCGGTTCCTGGTGATCAACGTTCAGCAGTTGTTGGTTCCCTTGTAGAAGGTCGAGTTGAACCCGAAACGCTCGTTCTGCTCAAGGACTCGGTGAGTAATCCACGTGGCCGTCGACTGGACGATGCTTTGAACGAGTTGGTTGAACTAGCTGCAGTCCGCCGGCGTGAGTTGTTGGCGCAAGTGCGAGCAGCCATTGAATTGTCGAGCGAACAAAGTGAGCGTTTGTCGGCTGTTTTGTCCCGTATCTACGGACAGCCCGTGCAGATCCAGCAAATTATTGACCCCACGGTTGTTGGTGGAGTCAGTGTGACCATTAATGACGAAGTAATTGACGGAACTACGGTCCACCGCCTCGAGCAAGCACGTCGCCTGCTCGTGGGTGGCCAGGCCTAATCAAACAAAGCAACACGCTGGCAACCGCTAGCGCTAACAAGAGGGAAGCGAAGACACATGGCCGAGCTAACGATCCGACCGGATGAAATCCGCGACGCGATCGAGCGGAACGTAGCTGCGTTCACGCCCGAGACCTCCCGCGAAGAAGTAGGCCGCGTTGTTGAAACCGGTGACGGTATCGCGCGCGTTGAAGGCCTGCACTCAGCGATGACCAACGAGTTGCTGGAGTTTGAAAACGGACTCCTCGGCGTTGCCTTGAACCTAGACATCCGCGAGATCGGTGCGGTGTTGTTGGGTGATGGAACCAAGATTGAAGAAGGACAGATGGTGCGACGCACCGCTGAGATTTTGTCTGTCCCCGTCGGCGATGGCTTCCTCGGTCGCGTCGTTGACCCGCTGGGTAACCCCATCGATGGTCGTGGCGAAATCGTTGCTGAGGGTCGTCGTGCTCTGGAAGTTCAGGCACCCACCGTTGTGCAACGCCAGCCGGTGAAGGAGCCCCTCCAGACTGGTATCAAGGCCGTTGACGCCATGACGGCAATCGGACGCGGACAGCGTCAGTTGATTATTGGTGACCGCCAGACCGGCAAGACCGCGGTGGCGATTGACACCATCATCAACCAGCGCGAGAACTGGTTGACCGGTGACAAGAACAAGCAGGTGAAGTGCATCTACGTTGCGGTCGGGCAAAAGGGAACGACGATCGCTTCTGTGCGTGGAGCTCTCGAAGAAGCCGGCGCAATGGAATACACCACGATCGTTGCTGCTCCGGCATCTGACCCAGCAGGGTTTAAGTACTTGGCGCCTTACACCGGTTCGGCCATTGGTCAACACTGGATGTACAAGGGCGAGCACGTTCTCATCGTGTTTGATGACTTGAGTAAGCAGGCTGAGGCCTACCGAACCGTTTCCTTGCTCTTGCGCCGCCCACCGGGTCGCGAGGCTTACCCCGGTGACGTCTTCTACTTGCACAGCCGTCTGCTCGAGCGTTGCGCCAAGCTCAACGATGAACTAGGTGCAGGTTCGATGACCGGACTTCCCATCATCGAGACCAAGGGCAATGACGTTTCGGCCTACATCCCGACGAACGTTATTTCGATCACCGACGGACAGATCTTCCTCGAGACGGACTTGTTCAACTCCGGTGTGCGACCAGCCATCAACGTCGGAATCTCTGTTTCTCGAGTCGGTGGTTCGGCACAGGTCAAGGCCATGAAGGCCGTGGCGGGTCGTCTGCGTTTGGACTTGGCTCAGTTCCGTGAGCTGGAAGCCTTCGCGGCTTTCGGTTCGGACTTGGACAAGGCATCGAAGGCTCAGCTTGAGCGTGGTGCCCGCCTGGTCGAACTGTTGAAGCAGCCGCAGTACGCACCGTTCTCGGTTGAGCGCCAGGTTGTATCCCTGTGGGCCGGAACCACGGGTCGTCTTGACGATGTGCCGGTAGAAGACATTCGTGCCTTTGAAGAGCAGTTCCTCGACTACGTCACGAACCAGCACGCTGGTGTGGTGGCCGAGATTGCGAACACCAAGGCTCTGTCGGATGACTCCATCGCCGAGTTGATCAAGGCGATTGATGCCTTTAAGAAGACCTTCACCACCTCCAGTGGTGAGCTGTTGATCAAGGACGTCCCCGTGGACGCTTTGGAAGAAACAGAAGTTGACCACGCCAGCATCACCGTAAACCGCTAAGGAATCAGTTAAATGGGAGCACAGCTTCGGGTTTACCGGCGCCGAATTCGTTCGGTGCGGGCGACCAAGAAGATCACCCGTGCGATGGAACTCATCGCAGCCTCGCGCATTGTTAAGGCGCAGGGACGGGTCGATGCTGCACGCCCCTACGCCTTGGAACTTCGCCGTGCTGTCAGTGCTGCTGCTTCACAAACATCCAGCGTTGATCACCCATTGCTGGCCTCAGGTGTGGAATCCAAGCGGGCGGCAGTGTTGATCGTTACCTCTGACCGGGGCTTGGCCGGCGCGTACTCAACTAATGCTTTGAAAGAAGCCGAGGCTTTGAGTCGCCTGTTGGTTGAAGAAGGTGGCCAGGAAGTAGTCAACTACCTGTTCGGTCGAAAGGCGCTGGGTTTCTATTCCTTCCGCAACCGACCTATTGCGGGCAGTTGGACGGGGCAAACGGATGCTCCTACCTATGAGCAGGCGCGAGAGATCGCTGATGCTCTGTTGGCGGCGTACAACACCGATGCGAGCGAGGGTGGCGTAGACGAAATTCACGTCGTCTACACGCGATTTATCAACATGGGTGTTCAAGAGGCCTCTGTCTTGCGAATATTGCCTCTTGAAGTGGTGGCTGCCAGTGCTGAGGATTCAGCACGTGAGCCGCTTGCGCTCTATGACTTTGAACCATCCGCGGAAGTCGTGCTTGATGCATTGCTTCCACAGTACATCGCACAACTGATCTACAGTTGCTTGCTGGAATCAGCAGCATCTGAGCACGCTGCACGTCGTCGGGCCATGAAGTCGGCCACCGACAATGCAGAGGAACTGATCAAGTCGCTCGTTCGAGCGGCTAACGCGGCCCGTCAGGCCGAAATCACCCAAGAAATCAGCGAAATTGTCGGTGGTGCAGACGCCCTGTCTGATGCCACCGCAGGGAGCGAGTGAGAAGCAACATGACTGCCACCACAGAAAACACTGCCACAGCACTTGGAGTCGGCCGCGTCGCACGCGTTACCGGTCCCGTCGTTGACGTCGAGTTCCCGCTCGAGTCGATGCCATCGCTGAACAACGCGCTTCAGCTCGATGTGGAGATCGGCGGTGAAACTCGCCTGTTGACCCTGGAGGTCGCCTTGCACATTGGTGACAACATGGTGCGCGCGATTTCGATGCAGCCGACCGACGGTCTGGTGCGTGGAACCCAGGTTCGCGACACGGGCAACCCGATCATGGTTCCCGTCGGCGACGTCACTAAGGGACACGTGTTCAACGCTTTGGGTGAATCGTTGGACGTTCCTACGGCATCGCTGGATATCAAAGAGCGGTGGGGAATCCACCGCCAAGCTCCCGCTTTCGACCAACTCGAGTCCAAGACCGAAACCTTTGAGACGGGCATCAAGGTTATTGACCTTCTTACTCCGTATGTAAAGGGTGGAAAGATCGGTCTGTTCGGTGGAGCCGGTGTAGGCAAGACCGTTTTGATCCAGGAAATGATCTACCGAGTGGCTGAAAACTTCGGTGGTGTTTCGGTGTTCGCTGGTGTGGGTGAGCGAACGCGTGAAGGTAACGACCTCTTCGGCGAAATGACCGAGTCGGGCGTTATTGAAAAGACCGCCCTGGTCTTCGGCCAGATGGACGAGCCCCCGGGCACGCGTCTTCGCGTGGCTTTGACCGCGTTGACCATGGCGGAGTACTTCCGTGACGCTCAGAAGCAGGACGTGTTGTTGTTTATTGACAACATCTTCCGTTTCACCCAGGCCGGTTCAGAGGTGTCGACCCTGCTCGGCCGTATGCCTTCAGCTGTGGGTTACCAGCCCACCTTGGCTGACGAAATGGGTGTGCTGCAGGAGCGCATTACGTCAACGCGTGGTAACTCAATTACCTCGTTGCAGGCCATTTATGTCCCTGCTGACGACATCACTGACCCCGCGCCGCACACCACGTTTGCTCACCTTGACGCGACCACAGTGTTGTCCCGTCCAATTTCCGAGCTCGGTATTTACCCTGCTGTGGACCCGTTGGACTCTTCATCACGAATCCTTGACGCTAACTACATTGGTGATGAGCACTACTCCATCGCCAAGCGCGTGAAGGAAATTCTCCAGCGTTACAAGGACCTTCAGGACATCATCGCCATTCTTGGTATTGATGAACTGTCCGAAGAAGACAAGATCCTCGTGGGCCGTGCCCGTCGTATTCAGCGATTCCTTTCGCAGAACATGTTCGTGGCTGAAGCCTTCACCGGTCAGCCTGGTTCATTCGTGCCACTATCCGAGACGCTGACCTCGTTCCGCGCCTTGACTGATGGCGAGTTTGACCACTTGCCCGAGCAGGCCTTCTTCATGTGCGGTGGCATTGAAGATGTGGAACGTAACGCTGCAGCGCTGAACGACTAATTTCACTTCACGACATCGAAGGGAGGAACTCCATGGCAACCTTGCAAGTAGAACTGGTCGCAGCTGACCGTAAGGTCTGGTCGGGCGAAGCATCAATGGTGCTGGTCCGCACGCCGGACGGCGACATTGGAGTTCTTCCCGGCCACCAACCTGTTCTTGCTGTCCTCGTGGGCGGCGGGGTGTCGATTCGCACAGCCGAAGGGTCAATCGAGGCGGCTGTTCACGGTGGCTTCTTCTCCGTGAGTGATAACCGAGTATCGATTCTGGCTGAAAGCGCCGAATTGTCCTCGGAGATCGATGTGCAGCGAGCCGAAAAGGCCGCAGCTCGCGCTCGTCAGGATGGTTCGCAAGATGATTTGGACCGCGCCGAAACTCGTATTCGCGTCGCCTCGCTCTAACGATTGACCTAGCGAGCTCGATCAGAACCTGGTTGCCACAACACATCGCCGCCGGCGTTGTTGTTTGCCACCCGAGCCAAAATGAAAAGCAAGTCGCTGAGGCGATTGAGATAGGTCGCGGTCAATTCATTAACCGCATCAAGGTGATCTGATTTCGCCGTCCACGCAGCTCGCTCGGCACGGCGCACGATGGTGCGCGCCAGGTGCAACGAAGCAGCGGCGGGAGTTCCTGCCGGTAGGACGAAAGAGTTCAACGGCTGCAATTGCTCGTTGTACGAGTCGCACGCGGCTTCCAAGTCGTCAACGTAGGACTGAACAACACGCAACGGTGGGTGTGCTGGATTTTCGACGATAGGCGTACAAAGATCAGCGCCCACATCGAAAAGTTCATTTTGAATGCGGGTGAGCAGTGTGGTGATTTCGTCGGACAGCTCACCGGCGGCAATCGCCACGCCGATGGCGCTGTTTGCCTCGTCAACATCGGCGTAAGCCTCGAGCCGCGAGTCGTCTTTGCGTACGCGGGTGAAGTCTCCCAGTGCGGTGGTGCCATCGTCGCCGGTACGCGTGTAAATCCGAGTGAGGTTGACCATGTCACCACTCTAGATCGTTCCAACGCCGGATGCAGAACGTTGGCGCGTACCATCGGGGACGTGGAAACCGTCGCCGAGCGCTTTGAGGTCACCGGTGGAGCCCGCCTGCAGGGCGAGGTCACCATCACCGGGGCCAAGAACAGCGTGCTCAAACTCATGGCTGCGGCTTTGCTAGCTCAGGGCACCACCACCATTCGTGCGGTTCCCGACATCGTTGACGTGGACATCATGGCTGAACTCTTGCGCCGGTTGGGCTGCGAAGTCACACAGGATGTCGCTGGAGAAGTGATCACGATTGACGTCCCCCAGCAACTAGGTCATCAGGCCGACTATGACCTGGTTCGCAAGATGCGGGCATCGATTTGCGTCTTTGGACCGTTAGTTGCTCGATGTGGTGAGGCAGACGTGGCCCTGCCTGGCGGGGATGCCATCGGGTCGCGCGGTTTGGATATGCACGTTGAGGGCTTGATCAAGTTGGGTGCGCAAGTAAAGAGCGAGCATGGCTACTTACATGCCACTGCACCGAGCGGGCTTCAGGGTGCGCACGTTGCTTTCGATTTTCCCAGTGTGGGAGCAACTGAGAACATCGTGATGGCTGCTGTCCTCGCGTCGGGAACTACAACCGTTGACAATGCGGCCCGCGAGCCCGAAATCGTTGACTTATGCCAGATGCTGATCAATATGGGAGCACAGATTGACGGTGTGGGGGGATCAACGCTCACCATTACTGGAGTTTCATCCCTTAGCCCAGTTGATCACACCGCAGTACCTGATCGCATCGTCGCGGGGACGTGGGCCATCGGCGCGGTCCTCACGCGTGGTGACATCACGATTCACAACGCGCGGATGGACCACCTGGAATTACCGCTAGAAAAACTCAAAGCCACGGGGGCACAGGTCAGTCCAGTTGTCGATGGTTTTCGCGTGACGATGGACCAGCGCCCTCGAGCCGTTGATGTGGCGACTTTGCCCTATCCGGGCTTTCCTACGGATCTCCAGCCCATGATCATCGCGCTAGCCAGCATCAGCGAGGGCACGGCAATGATCACCGAGAATGTCTTTGAAGCCCGTTTTATGTTTGTTAATGAGATGGTCCGATTAGGTGCGCAAATTCGAACCGATGGCCACCATGCAGTGGTGCGGGGTCGGCCTGAACTGTCCGGAGCTCCTGTCCGTGCCACGGATATTCGGGCCGGGGCTGGCTTGGTCTTGGCAGGACTGGTGTCCGATGCCACGACGGTGGTCACGGACGTGTACCACGTTGATCGCGGCTATCCAGGATTCGTCGAGACTTTGACCCGTCTTGGGGCCGACGTGGTCAGAACCCCAGATTTGGATGCCTCATAGGAAATTGGCTCGCTAGCCCCACGCGTGTCTTACCGCCACATCTGCCCCAGAAACCGTACGGTTCATTTACTCGAGCGCACGTCCTGGGTCGAAATCTAGGGGCTTTCTCGGGTGGACCACCGGTAATGTCCTGAGTAATCAGGTCATCCTTCCCCTCCGGATGTTATGGACAGGAGCTTGATGTCGAATCGATTTGCTGACTCGGGTGTGATTGTCATGCCCGATCACCTCGATGCTGGAAATAGTGCTGATGTGCGTCGCCTTCTTCACGAAGCCGTTGACCACTGCATTGGCGACCTTCGAATTGATGTAGCGCACCTTGACGTGATCGATGCTGCTGGCCTCGGCGTTTTGGTCGGGACTCGTCGACGTGCAGACCTGGTCGGGGTCAACATTGTCCTGATTGATGTGCCACCGCGTTTGCATCGGCTTCTGGCAGTCACGCGTCTTTCGCGTCTGTTCACGTACGAATCCGTCTTGCTTCCGTCAGATCAGTCGGTTACTGCCTAAAACAGTCGAGCGGTGGGATCGTCGGTCCCGCGCAGTACGTCGTAGTCAACAACAAGGCATTCAATGCCGCGATCTGTGGCTAGCACCCGTGCCTGTGGCTTAATTTCTTGCGCCGCAAATATTCCACGCACCGGGGCAAGCGTTGAGTCACGGTTGAGGAGTTCTACATAGCGTGTGAGTTGTTCCACGCCATCAATGTCGCCACGTCGCTTAATTTCCACGGCCACTGTTTTGCCCGTGGCGTCCTTGCACAACAGGTCAACAGGACCAATGGGGGTGGGAAACTCCGTGCGGACCAGAGCAAAGCCGAGTCCGAATGTGTGCACATGAAGCGCCAGTAACTCCTGCAGGTGAGCTTCGACCCCGTCCTTGATCAGCCCAGGGTCCACGCCTAATTCGTGGTGGTGCTCATGGAGGACTTCCTCAATGGTGATCCGTAGTTCCTCGCCACTCTTGTTGGTCACTGACCATGTCCCGAGGCCCATGTCGTTGGTGTCGATGGCAAGGTGGCAGGGCGGGTTCATCCAGTTCAAGGGTTTATAGGCCCGGTCATCGGCATGGACCGCTACCGAGCCGTCAGCCTTGGTCAAAATGAGGCGAATGGCGCTGGGGAGGTGTGCTGACAGTCGCCCCGTGTAGTCCACGGTGCAGCGGGCTATGAGGATTCGCACCCGCCAAACGCTAGTGGACACTCCAGCGGTGAGCCAAGGGGCTCCGGTGCCACCAACTATCGTTGTGGGGCATCGGGCTTCACGTAGTGGAGCGTTCAGGTGAACGACCAGAAGGTGGGATTAATGACCGGCGTACAGACCGTTGGCGTAGTGGGTTTGGGGGCCATGGGTGCGGGAATTTTGGAGGTCTTTGCCAAGCAAGGGCGTCACACCACCGCTGTTGAAATTGATCAGGCGGCTCTGGAGCGTGGACAGGCAATCATAAAGAACTCCCTGTCGCGAGCCGTTGAGCGCGGACGCATGGAAGCCAAGGCCGCTGATGAGGTTTTTGATTCGATTAACTGGACAGTCAACTTTGACGAGCTGGCAACTGTGGATTTAGTCATTGAGGCTGTGCCCGAGCGCATGGATATCAAGAAGGATCTCTTCGGCCGACTTGATGCCTTGTGTAAGCCGGAGACGATCTTTGCTACGAACACGAGTTCGTTGTCTGTCACGCAAATCGCAGCGGCCACGTCTCGACCTGAGCGCGTGATTGGAATGCACTTCTTTAATCCAGCTCCAGTGATGAAACTGGTGGAGGTAGTCACCACGGTCCGCACAGATTCTGAGGTCGCCGAAACAGTCCGCGCCCTGGCGCAATCGTGTGGCAAGTCCCCAGTCGTCGTGGGGGATCGGGCGGGATTCATCGCCAATACCTTGTTGATCTCCTATCTCAACGATGCGATTCGGGTCTTTGACTCCAACAGCGTCACGCGCGAGGGCATGGATGCGGCCATGAGCATCGGGGCCGTGCTACCGATGGGTCCGTTGACGCTGGGCGATCTGATTGGCCTCGATGTGTGCCTTGAAGTGATGGACGTGTTGTTTGCTGAATCTCGAGACCCCGTTCACGCTCCTGCACCACTGCTTCGATCGATGGTGTCGGCCGGACTACTCGGGCGCAAGACGGGACAAGGTTTCTACACGTACGAAAAGCCAGGATCCGGGAAAGTTGTTGCTGATGCAGACACGCCATCTGCTCAACAACCATTAACGCTACCTAGCGAAGTAGTTGTTGTTGGCGAGGGAATTCAAGTTGATGAATTTGTTCAAGTCTGTGGCAAAGTGGGTGTCAGTGTTCGTCGGATGACCTACAACGAATTCGATCCCACACTGATCCCGGCTGACCTTCCGGTAGTTGTGGGTGTCATGCCGATCCAGCGCGCCACTGATTTGTCGGCACAGATGGGCCCTCGACGTGGTGATGTTGTAGGGGTCCACACGCTGTTTCTCAATGCCAAGGGGCAAGTTATTGAAGTGGCGAAGACACCCTTTACGCGGCAAGCCGTCCTTGAAGGTGTCCTAGCGATTGCGGAGGCGGCTGAAGTCACTGCGGTGATCTGTGATGATCAGCCAGGCCAAATCATTGGCAGGCTCCTCGTCCCTTATTTCAATGATGCGGCTCGCATGCTGTCCTCGGGGTATGCCAGCGCCGACGACATTGACACAGCGATGACGTTGGGGTGTGGCTATCCCAAGGGGCCCATCACCTGGCTGGAGGCGTTCAAGATGACAAACATTTGCGATGTTTTGTTGTTGATCTCGCGGTCGACCCAGTTCCCGCGCCACCTCCCAACGCAGATTCTGATTGACGCAGCCACCTATGGAGTGGGAATTCGGCAGTTGGAATCTGGACGGTCGTGAGTCCGCGTCGAGCCAAGCGATCCACGCCACCTGATCGTCCGCAGTCGAATCCGTCAAACCAGGACATCCAAGAGTGGGCCGGCGAAGAGTATGTCGTTCGAAGCATTACTGGCTCGTCGTCAACAAAGAATTACCGGTGCCCCGGTTGTGATCAGGAGATACGTCCGGCTACGCCACACGTGGTGGCCTGGCCGCATGATCGTGGGATGGAAGAACGCCGACACTGGCACACCCCGTGTTGGAAGCGTCGGGAGAGTTCAGGACCGCGGCGATGACTGGAATTTCTCCATCGACGGTTCTACCTGCGTTGCGAAAAGACATCACTTTGCACACCAGCGATGGCCTGACGCTGGTTGGTGAGCTTGCTCGCCCAGTTGATGGCCCGGGCGATGCGACGCTTGTGACGTTGCATCCGTTACCTACGGCCGGCGGCTTTATGGATTCACATGTCTTGCGCAAGGCATCGTTTCGACTTCCAGCGCTAGCCAACATCAATGTCTTGCGGTTTAACACGCGTGGGACCTGCAGCCCGCGCGGCTGTAGTGAGGGCGCCTTTGATGAGGCCAGAGGCGAAAAAAACGATGTCGAGGCGGCTGTCCAGTGGGCCATCGATGCAGGGCTTCCCAATATCTGGCTGCTGGGCTGGTCATTTGGCACCGATCTGACCTTGAAGTACGGTCTCTTGCCCCAGGTGATGGGTGCGATCTTGCTGTCTCCACCGTTGCGTTACACCACAGAGGAGGAAATGCGGCGCTGGGCCCACGATGGTCGACGACTGCGCGTACTTGTCCCTGAACGCGACGATTTCTTACAGCCACCTCAAGCCCGTGAGCGCTTTTCGTTGATCCCGCAGGCGGAGGTCGTTGCACACGATGCAGTGCATTTATGGGTGGGCGAAAAACAAGTGCGCATGGCGTTGGATGAAATCGTCGCAACCGTTGTTCCCGGTCACGACGTTATTGATTGGGATGCGCAGTAAGAAAGCGAACTAGTGGTCCGAGCCGGGTTGAACTAGCTCGACGAGCACTCCACCCGCATCCTTGGGATGCAAAAAGTTGATGCGCGAACCTGCCGTGCCAATTTTGGCTTCGTCGTACAGCAAGCGAACACCCTTGGCCCGAAGCTCAGCAGACGTCGCATCAATGTCGTCCACGGTGTAGGCCATTTGTTGAATCCCTGGGCCACTGCGGTCCAAGAACTTACCAATGGGGGAGTCTGGGCGAAGGGGGGCAAGCAGCTGAACCATGGCGCCACCCTCGGGCCCGGCCAACATTGCTTCCCGCACACCTTGTTCAGTGTTCTCCTCGGTGTGGGCGCAGATGAGCCCCAAGGTGTTGGTGTAGAAATCGATGGCCTCGTCCAAGTCAGGGACGGCAATACCGACGTGATCAATGCGAAGGATCATGTAGGTATGGTGTCAGGCTCAGAGTGCAACCGTTACCAGGAGGTCCCTCAATGTCTGCATCTGTCATCGTGGCTGGAGCTCGTACGCCTATGGGGCGCCTCCTCGGATCCCTCAAGGGCATGAGCGCAGCAGATCTGGGTGGCGTGGCTATCCGTGGCGCATTGGACAAGGCCGGCGTGAGTCCGGAGCAGGTCGACTACGTGATCATGGGGCACGTTCTCCAGGCCGGTGCGGGACAAAACCCAGCGCGGCAGGCGGGCATCGCTGCTGGTCTACCCATGAGCGTTCCCTCGTTCACCTTGAACAAGGTGTGCCTCAGCGGCATTGACGCCATTGCCCTCGCTGACCAACTCATTCGTGCGGGTGAATTTGACATCGTCGTTGCTGGTGGCATGGAGTCGATGACCAATGCTCCGCACTACCTGCGCGGATCCCGTGAAGGCGTGAAGTACGGGGACTGGAAGATGCAGGACACCATGGCTGATGACGGCTTGTTTTGCGCGTTTGATCAGTTGGGGATGGGTGTTTCCACAGAAAACTACAACGCGCGCTATGACCTCACCCGTGAAGAGCAGGATGAATTCTCGGCACAGTCTCACCAACGAGCTGCAGCAGCTATCGCGGCTGGCCTTTTCGATGCTGAAATCGTTCCCGTAAACCTGCCGCAACGCAAGGGTGACCCCATCGCATTCACCACCGATGAAGGTGTTCGTGCCGACACGACTGCTGAATCCCTGGGCAAGCTGCGTCCTGCCTTTGCTAAGGAAGGCACGATCACGGCCGGTAGTGCGTCGCAGATCAGCGATGGTGGCTGCGCGGTAGTGGTGATGAGTAAGGACAAGGCGGAAGAACTGGGACTAAGTTGGATCGCAGAGATCGGTGCGCATGGTGTCGTGGCAGGGCCTGATCCTTCGTTGCACGAGCAACCTGCGCGCGCTATTGAAAAGGCGCTTGCGCGTGAGGGTATGACTGCCGCGGACTTAGACCTGGTAGAGATTAATGAAGCGTTTGCCGCGGTTGGTGTGGTCTCGGCCAAGGAATTGGGAATCAGCCAGGACAAGGTCAACGTCAATGGTGGAGCCATCGCTCTGGGTCACCCGATAGGAATGTCTGGCGCCCGCATTGTGCTCACTCTTGCGCTCGAACTTGGTCGCCGCGGTGGCGGAGTCGGTGCTGCTGCGTTATGCGGTGGCGGCGGTCAGGGTGATGCCTTGATCATCAAAGTTCCGTCTGCCTAATTTCTTCAATATCGGGAGCTGTGCGTGAGTAATCAACCGGGCGGTTTTGATACCCGTGGCGTGGTCGACCTTGGAGCGCTCGCGGCAGCCCGTGAAGCGCAAGCCAAGGCGCAACAACACGTAGAACAAGATCGCGAAGCCGGTGTACAGGTTCCACTTGTTTTTGCTGCCACCGAGGAAACGTTTGCGGTTGACGTTGCCGAACGCTCGCATGTGGTGCCCGTGGTTATTGATTTCTGGGCCCCCTGGTGTGAGCCCTGCAAGCAACTCAGCCCCATCTTGGAAAAGTTGGTCGCCGAGGCCGATGGCCGGTGGCTCTTGGCCAAGGTTGATGTCGACCAGCAGCCGCGCATTGGGCAAGCCTTCGGCGTGCAGGGAATCCCCGCGTTGTTCGCCATCGTGGCCGGACAGCCGCTTCCTCTCTTCCAGGGCGCGTTGCCAGAGGAGCAGATCCGGCAAGTGCTTGAACAACTGATGACTGTCGCTGCCGAGGCGGGTGTGAACGGCCAGATCACGGGAGGTGTGATCCCTGAAGCCACCGAAGAGGTGGAACAGGACGTCGTCATTACTGATCCAGAACTCGATGACGCGGCTGATGCAATTGATCGTGGTGACTTAGCCGCTGCGGTGACGGCGTATGAAGCGCTCTTGCAGCGCGAGCCTTTTCATTTAGATGGAAAAGCGGGCTTGGCCACGGTCAAACTCATGCAACGCACGCAGGGCATTGAATTGGTGGCTGCGCTCAACGCCGCTGTCCACAGTCCTCAGGACATTGATGCTCACTTAGTAGCTGCGGATGTCTTGGTTCTTCATGCACGCGCTAACGAAGCCTTTGAACTTCTGGTTGACCTCGTGCGCCGCACTGATGATGCAGAGCGCGCGACGGTTCGCACTCACCTTGTCGAACTCTTTGATCTGTTGGGTAATGATCACCCCGCGGTTCCCGCTGGGCGCCTGGCGCTGTCCAACGCCCTGTTTTAGCCCCTAGATCCGCCTCAGGACTGGGTTCTAGCCCCATTGCTAGTCCAAATGGGTGAGTTGGAAACTAAATGTAGTCATGGTTAAAGCGGCCTATTTTGGATGCCGATCTTTCTTGCGTAGTGGTCCACAAGGGACCCGCGCAGGAGGTCATCATGTTGAAGCCCACCAAGGCAACGAGTGCTCTGCTTGTGGCTGTGGCAGCGGCAGTTGGCTTCGCAGCCGGACCGGCGACCTCGTCAGCCTCCGCTACGTCCAGCCAATACTCGCTGGCCACTCAAACTCTTCCCGACGGCAAGAAAGTGATTGCTCGTTGGAACCCATGCCAAACCATCACCTACCGCGTGAATGCAGGACTTGCCGGAAACACGACAGCTCGCCGTCTCGCCGCCATCAATGACGTCAAGCGCGCCTTTGGTCGCGCATCGGCTGTTTCGGGCATGAAGTTCCGTTATGCCGGTACCACAACTCAGATTCCCACGAACACTTCATCAAGCACCTGGTACGGCCGCCAAACCTCCGCTGAAATCGTGGTGGCCTGGGCTAGCCAAACCACCAGGGGCAAGAAGTCCAACCTCTTGGGCCGCAGCTCATCGGGTGGTTACGTGGCCGGCACTGGTGGCTACGCCTTCAAGTACTGGAAGGCCGGATCTGCTCCTTGGACCGGTGTGAGTGGTCGAGGCTTCGTAGTGCTCAACGCCGCACAGAACTCCAAGTTTCGCCCAGGCTTTGGTGCGGGCTCAACGCGTGGCGAACTGTTGATGCACGAAATCGGTCACGCTGTGGGCTTGAACCACGTGAGCTCGACCAGCCAGGTGATGTACCCAAAGATCCTGTCTCGTAGCGTCGCTGCCTACTCCACGGGTGACCGCTTGGGCCTCCAGCGCCTGGGTGCAGCCAACTCCTGCATCGCCACCCCCGGCTTCGTGTGGAACGACCTTTCCTAAGCCTCGTTAGTCTGTAGTCCGTAGCGCCGGTATCCCCGGCGCTCTCGGTCTGCGTCGGAGGGTTCATGAGCGAGTTCATCAAGGTCACAATCAATGCTGAAAGTGGCGTAGCCACGGTGGTCTTGGATCGCCCCAAACTCAATCCGCTCAACCGCCAAATGCAAAACGAATTGCGCGAAGCTTTCCTGGCGCTGGGAAGCGATGAGTCAGTGCGCGTGATCGTCATGCACGGTAATGAGCGAGCCTTTGCTGCCGGCGCTGATGTAAAAGAAATGATTGACTGGTCGCTGGAGGATGTTCAACGCGAAGGCGCCGAACTCCAAGCCTGCTTTAGCGCCATCGCGTCAACGCCACGTCCGGTTATTGCAGCGGTTAATGGTTATGCCTTGGGTGGCGGTTGTGAACTGGCTTTATGTGCTGACCTACGCATCGCCGGTGAGAGCGCGCAGTTTGGTCAACCGGAAATTTTGTTGGGCATCATCCCTGGAGCCGGTGGCACCCAGCGCCTTGCTCGTTTGATTGGTGCTTCCCGAGCTAAAGATCTGATCTTCACTGGACGCGCGGTGAAAGCTGATGAGGCATTGGCGATGGGCTTGGTCAACCAGGTCGTGGCCGACGATGCAGTCGTCAGCGCGGCGCTGGCTTTGGCGGTCGAACTGGCCACGCGTCCAGCGTTGGCTGTGCAGGCTGCTAAGCGGGCCATTGATGCCGGCTTGGACACCGATATTGATGGGGGAATTGCCATCGAAGAGCGCGCCTTCGCCGGATTGTTCGGTACGGAAGACCGAGTGATCGGGATGCGAACTTTCGTAGAGTCAGGCCCAGGCAAGGCACGGTTCCTGCACCGGTAGGCCCCAGGGGCGCCCTGCGTTACTCACGGGTAATATAGGAGCAGATAGCACGGCCATCCAGTTCCACCCCGAAAATCCAGTTCCACCCCGAAAATCCAGTTCCGTCACGAAAATGAGGTTGGCGTTATGCCGCTGAACATCGTCGTTTGTGTCAAGCAGGTTCCCGATAGCTGGGCAGAGAAGAAGCTCAACGAAGCGGACAAGACCCTCGACCGTGCATCGGCCGATCCGGTCATGAATGAACTCGACGAGTACGCCATCGAAGAAGCGCTGCGCTTGCAGGAAGCTCACGGTGGGCAAGTGACGATTTTGTGCATGGGTCCTGAAAAGGCCGGCGAGACGATTCGTAAGGCGCTATCGATGGGCGCCGATGACGCAATCCACGTTGTTGACGATGCTCTGCATGGTTCTGATGCTGTTGCGACTTCAGCAGCGCTTGCCGCAGCCCTAGGCACTGTTGAATGTGATCTGGTCATTTTGGGTTCGGAATCAACCGATGCTCGTATGTCCGTGATCCCAGCGATGCTCGCTGAGCGCTTGCAACTTCCACAGATGACCTTTGCCAAGAAGGTTGATGCTGATCCAGAAGCGCGCACGTTGACCATTCAGCGTCAAACCGATGATGGCTATGACGTGGTGCAGTCCGCCTTGCCAGCCGTTGTCAGCGTGGTGGAAAAGATCAACGAACCGCGCTATCCCTCGTTCAAGGGCATCATGGCCGCGAAGAAGAAGCCCGTGGCGATCTTGACCTTGACCGAGCTTGCGCTTGAGCCTGCGACCGTTGGGTTGGCCGGGGCCTGGTCGGGCGTTAACGCCTTTGAGCAGCGACCTCCGCGTCAAGCCGGAACCGTCGTCACCGATGAAGGCGATGGCGGGACCAAGATCGCTGACTACCTCGTCACCCAAAAATTCCTTTAACCCTGACCTAGGAGAAATTGTGTCTGCAGAGATTTTGGTTCTGGTTGAACACACCAATGGTGTGGTCAAGAAGGTGTCCTTTGAGTTGCTCACACTGGCCGCGAAGCATGGCTCTCCCAGTGCGGTCATCGTCGGCGCAGGCGCTGACCAAGCCGTGGCCGATGTGGTGCGTTACGGCGCCGCAAAGGTGTACGTCGGAAACGATGCTGCGCTCACGACGTCAGTGGTTGGCCCCAAGGTCGCTATCTTGAATCAACTAGTGGACAGCGCTTCACCAGCGGCCGTGCTGATTCCTTCCACGGCTGAGGGCAAGGAAATCGCTGGTCGGTTAGCGGTGCGTTCTGGCAGTGGTGTCATCACCGATGCTGTGGATATTGAAGACGGAATCGTGGCTGTTCAATCGGTCTTTGGTGGCAGCACGATCGTTCGCTCCTCGGTCACGACCGGTACCCCCATCATCACTGTGCGCCCAAACTCAACGACTCCTGTTGAGGCCGCCGGCGCCGGGGAGCAGGTCGCTGTCACTGCTGAATTAGCGCCATCCGATACCGCAGCGGTCATCACTGATCACGTGGTCGAAGCCAAGGGTGGACGTCCGGAACTGTCAGAAGCTGCCACGGTAGTTTCAGGTGGCCGTGGAGTGGGCAGTCCAGAGGGCTTCGATGTCATCGAAAAACTGGCCGACAGTCTCGACGCTGCCGTTGGCGCATCGCGGGCTGCAACGGACTCAGGTTTTTACCCTCACCAGTACCAGGTCGGTCAAACCGGTAAGACGGTGTCGCCGCAGTTGTACATCGCCCTGGGTATTTCTGGTGCGATTCAGCACCGTGCCGGAATGCAGACATCCAAGACGATCGTGGCCGTCAATAAGGATCCCGAAGCCCCGATCTTTGAGTTGGCAGATTTCGGCGTCGTAGGCGACCTGTTCGCTGTTGGACCGCAGTTGACCCAGGAAATCGCCACCCGCAAGGGCTGACCTCAGGCGGGAATCTGGCCTGCCATCTACACTTGTGCACAATGTCCTACTTAGATCACGCGGCCACGACTCCGATGCGCCCCGAAGCCATCGCAGCGATGGCGGCGCAATTCGGTGATGTTGGCAACGCGTCATCTCTGCACACAGCAGGTCGTCGTGCGCGGCGCGTGGTGGAAGAATCCCGCGAACTCATCGCCGGTCACCTCGGGGCGAGCCCCAGCGATGTGGTCTTCACCGCCGGTGGCACCGAATCGGACAACCTTGCAGTTAAGGGTTTGTTCTGGGCCCGCCGTACCCAAGATCCTCAGCGAGTCAGGTTTCTCACCTCGGCGATCGAACACCATGCGCTTATTGATCCTTTGATGTGGCTCGGCACGGCAGAGGATGCGCAGATCTGCCAAGTCGGAGTCGACCCGAACGGTCGTTTGGACCTTGAGGCATTAGCCGAACTGATCACACACGACCCTGATTCTGTTGCAGCGATCTCCGTTATGTTGGCCAACAACGAAGTGGGCACTATCCAGCCCTTACTCGAAGTCGTGGCGATGGCCAAGGCGCATGACATTCCGGTTCACACCGACGCTGTGCAAGCGGTAGGGCAGTTAGACATAGATTTTTCTTGCCTAGGTGTGGCTGCGATGTCCGTGAGTGCGCACAAGCTCGGTGGACCGACCGGTATCGGTGCCTTGTTGCTTGGGCGCTCCATCGAACCGACGCCAATCCTCCATGGCGGTGGTCAAGAGCGCAATGTTCGATCAGGAACCTTAGATGTTCCAGCGATTGCAGGATTTGCAGCAGCACTTGATGCGGCGATGAACGATCGCGTGGAACGCAATGCTCGCGTCAGCGCCCTGCGCGATGACCTTATTGCCCGGATTCAACGAGCGGTGCCTGATGCGGTCTTGAACGGATCACCAATCCTTGATGAAGCGAACCGCTTGCCCAACAACGTCCACTTTTCTTTCCCAGGCTGTCAAGGCGATGCCTTGCTGATGCTGCTTGATGCCAAGGGCATCGAATGCAGTACCGGCTCTGCGTGCTCGGCAGGAATTGCCCAGCCCAGCCATGTGCTCCTAGCTCTCGGTGCGTCCCAAACAGCAGCACGCAGCTCCTTGCGTTTCTCCTTGGGTTGGAACTCCACGCAGGCAGACGTAGATGCTGTTGTTGAATCCATTGCGCCTGCTGTGGAGCGTGCGCGGTTAGCCAGCGGAACGCTGATTGACCACGCCTGACGCGCGAGGAACTGAGTGCGAGAGAGTGTCCCTATGAAAGTTGTTGCAGCCCTATCCGGCGGAGTCGACTCTGCCGTTGCTGCCGCACGCGCTGTCGATGCCGGACACGAAGTAGTAGGTGTTCACCTAGCGCTGTCGGCGTCGCGCGAAACCCATCGTGTCGGCTCACGCGGCTGTTGCACCTTGGAAGACGCGCGCGACGCACGGCGGATTGCTGATGTGCTGGGAATCCCGTTCTATGTCTGGGATTTAAGTGAGGAATTTCGTCGAGAGGTAGTGGACGATTTCATCGCTGAGTATCAAGCTGGGCGCACACCCAACCCCTGCATTCGTTGCAACGAGAGCATTAAGTTCTCAGCGGTGCTGAACAAGGCACGCGGCTTAGGTTTTGATGCGGTGTGTACTGGTCATTACGCTCGCATTGAAAACGATCAAGCCGGTGGACTGGTGTTAAAGCGCGGAGTCGATCCAAAGAAGGATCAGTCCTATGTGCTGGGGGTGCTGAGTGAGCAGGACCTGTCCCAGTCGTTGTTTCCCCTAGGGGATTCAACGAAAGACCAAGTACGGCGTGAAGCAAGTGAGCGCGGGCTCCTGGTTGCTGACAAGAGTGACAGCTATGACGTGTGCTTTATCCCCGATGGTGACACGGGCGCGTTCTTGCGGTCTGAGTTGGGCGACCAGCCCGGCGACATCGTTGACGAATCAGGTGCTGTCGTGGGCGAGCACCAGGGGGCATTTGCTTTCACGGTCGGTCAACGTCGCGGCCTAGCCCTTGGCGATCCAGCCGATGATGGTCGTGCGCGCTTCGTGTTGTCTATCGAGCCGATCAATAACAAGGTCGTCGTGGGGCCGCGCGAAAGTTTGGCGGTCCAGCGCCTTGATTTAGAAACCGCCATTGCACTCAAGGACGTCGATCCCGATGGCATTGAAGTGCAATGGCGTGCGCATGGAAGTCCAGCCGCGGCTCGAGCAGTGATCAATGACCATGGGGTAGTTGATGCAGTCGAATTGCGCGACGTGGCCTACGGCATCGCGGCGGGCCAAGAATTGGTGATGTTCGTTGGTGATCGCGTCGTGGGTTCCGCGCGCATTCGATCCGCGGCCCGGTGACGGGCACGTCCTTTGCTGGGAGTTGGACCGGCGTAGGTTCCATGCCCGGTGATGACTCTTTTGAATCCGCACGCATCGTGGTGGGGGAATGCTCCTTACCTGCTCTACCTGAACTTCCCAGTCGTGGACCGGGTTCAGACCTTGTCGGCCGCACAGCAGGACTGCTTGAGGGCTTCACGGTGTCAGCGGTTCCGAGCGGATGGCAACTGACTGATCACCCAGGGATCGATCATCGTCGAGCGGTCTCTTGGTTAGGTCAAGATCTTGATGCGTTTGAACAAGCCTGTTTGACCCATCAAGGGTGGGCCAAAGTGCAAGTGTGTGGACCGTGGACATTAGCCGCCCGCATTGAGCGAGCGTCCGGACAAGCCTTGCTCCGCGACCACGGTGCGCGACGAGACTTAGTCACCGCATTGGAGCACGCCGTCACACTGCATGTTCGCGATGTGCAACGCAGGCTTCCCGCTGGTGTGGAGCTCCTGGTCCAAGTTGATGAGCCAATGGTTGATCAGGTGTTGTTGGGACGCGTGCCCACGGCCAGCGGCTGGGCTACGTATCGCAGCGTGGACAAAGCGGAAGTTCGTTCCGGCCTTAGCGCGGTAGTGGAAGCCATTCGCAGTGCAGGTGCTACGCCGATCGTGCATTCCTGTAGCGATGAGCCACCCCTGGAATTGTTCCTCGAAGCCGGTTTTGCTGGATTGAGTTTTGATCAGCGAGTACTCGCTCCATCGAATGTGGACCTGCTAGCCGAGGCCGTGGAAAACGGCGTTGTGCTGATCCCCGGAGTGATGGGAGTTGAGGATGCTCCGGTATCTACGAACCTGACCAAAGGTGGCCGAAGTGCGCCGCCAATGTCAGAGGTTCTTAGTACGGTTAGTGGTGTACAGCGGTGGTGGTCAGCGATGGGATTTACCGATCGATCGCCGGCCGACAACCTGGCTCTAAGTCCCACGTGTGGACTAGCCGGTGCATCGCCAGCGCGCGTACGTGTTGTGTTATCCAGACTGCAACAGATGATGACGGTGCTTCGGGAGGATCCAGATGGCGACCACGCCACCCAGTGATCATGTGCCCGATGATGTCGTGGCTCGCCGCGACGAACTGATTGCTTTGATCCGGGAACATCGCTATCGCTATTACACCGAAGACGCTCCCACGGTGGCCGATGCCGAATACGACCAGCTCGAACAAGAACTCCTAGGCATTGAGGCGCAGCATCCCTCGCTCATCACGCCTGATTCACCGACACAGACGGTGGGCGGCCAGGCGACGGACATGTTTGAGCCTGTTGAGCATCTACTGCGTTTGATGAGTCTGGACAACGTCTTTTCCGCCGAGGAATTTGGTGCATGGGCTGCGCGCGTGGATGAGGGACTCAATGCCCAATCACCCCAGTATTTGTGCGAATTGAAGTTTGACGGCCTTGCGGTTGACTTGGTCTATCGGGAGGGATCACTGGTCAGTGTGGCTACTCGAGGTGATGGTCGCGTCGGTGAAGACGTCACGTTTAACTCTCGGTACATGCCATGTATCCCTAAGAAATTGGTAGCGCAGGGCGAACATGGCGTTCCGGCCTTGTTGGAAGTGCGCGGTGAGGTGTATTTCCCGATCGCGGCCTTTGAGGCCATCAATGTCCGCCAATTGGAATTGGGTAAGTCGCCCTTTGCTAATCCACGCAATGCCGCCGCCGGAACCTTGCGGCAACGCATCGATCGACGATTGACTGAAGTCGATGAGGTGCGCTCAAAAACTCAGGAAGCTGATCGCACGAGCAAGCAAAGCGAGCGAGTCGCACGTTTGGAAGCAGAAGCTCAACGAGCAACAGATGCACTAGGTGGTTTGCAGCTCGTAGTGCATGGCATGGGTGTGCACGATGGGTATGACCCCACCTCTCAATCCCAGGCTTACGAGGTCTTGGCTTCCTGGAGCCTGCCAACCAGTGATCAAGTGGCCGTTGTGGCAGATCGCCAGGCCGTCACCGACTACATCAACACCGCCATAGCCAAGCGCCACTCGCTTCCGTATGAAATTGATGGTGTGGTGATCAAGGTTGACGACTTTGGGATGCAAGGTCAGCTCGGTTCAACCTCGCGCGCGCCTCGGTGGGCCATCGCCTACAAGTTCCCCGCTGAAGTAGTGACCACAACATTGCTCGACATCCGAGTCAACGTAGGACGGACGGGCCGAGTCACGCCCTTTGGTGTCATGGAGCCCGTCAAGGTTGCCGGCACTGTGGTGGAAATGGCCACGTTGCACAACGCGCACGAGGTCCTGCGTAAGGGCGTGCTGATCGGGGATCGGGTGTACCTGCGTAAGGCCGGCGACATCATTCCCGAAATCTTGGGCCCGGTCACGGAGGTGCGTGATGGAACCCAACGAGCATTTGCCATGCCTACTCATTGCCCCGACTGTGGATTTGAGTTGGCGCCAGAAAAGGAAGGCGATGCGGACATTCGTTGTTTGAATGCACAGCACTGCCCGGCTCAAATGCGAGAGCGACTTTTTGCACTGGGTTCACGCTCAGCGCTCGACATTGAAAGCTTGGGGGCAAAAACGGCTGCCGCTTTGCTCGAATCCGGTTTGATTGCTAACGAAGGTGACTTGTTTGCGCTCACCGAGTCGGACTTGATGCGAGCCGACTATTTTGTGCGCACCGCGCGTAAGGGTGAGGAAGGCGATCAACTCGGCGAGGCTGGACTCTCGCTGATCCAACACTTAGAAGCGGCCAAGCAGCGACCGTTGTGGCGCATCTTGGTCGCCCTGTCCATTCGACATGTGGGACCCACCGCTGCACAAGCCATCGCACGGGCGTACCCCAGCATGGACGCTATCGCTTCCGCGACTGCTTCTGAACTGGAAAGTGTCGAAGGCGTGGGGGCGGTGATCGCGGAATCGGTGGTGGATTGGTTCAGCGTGGATTGGCACGCAGACATAGTGAACAAATGGCAACTGGCTGGTGTGCGGATGGAAGACGCGATCTCCGATGGTCCGCGACCGTTGGAAGGCATCACCGTCGTCATCACGGGCACCCTTGAGGGTTGGACCCGTGACCGAGCGACGCAAGCTGTCCAGGATTTGGGCGGAAAAGTCAGCGGGTCCGTGTCAAAGAAAACGGATTTCGTTGCTGCTGGGGACAGCCCCGGTTCCAAGTACGACAAGGCCATCTCGTTGGGGGTACCGATTGTGGATGCAACGGGATTTGCCGCCTTGATCGAACACGGCCCTGCGGCGGCCCGAGCGCTGGCAATCTCGGTTTAGGGTCGTTGTCGTTCGCAATCTTGGGATAGTGTCAGAAATAATCTGAGGGCGGAGGCGGCATGGCGATGACAACGCAGCGCCCGTCCCTTCGTACTCGATCGGTGTTTTCGCTCTGCTGGCACTCAAGTGTGTGGGGCGGGCTGGCCATTATTGTTGCTGCCGCAGCGACAATCTCGGGCACAGATGTTGTCAAGCCTCAGGCATTGATTGCCTTGGTCGTTCTTTCCATCATCACTGAACTGCGACCAGTTGTTGTTCCTGGCAAAGACTCCAATGGAATCGTCGCTTCCTATGCGTTCGTCTTCGCCATCATGTATGTCTACGGACTTCCAGCAGCCGTGCTAACGC
>JNSE01000036.1 GCA_000754455.1 actinobacterium acAMD-2
GGTGTTCCTTCCGGCACGATTGCTGCTTCAGCCCTGACGGCTACGCCTTCATGTGCTGCTGCAACCAACAGCACCGCTTGGGACTACAGCGCCGTTGGCAAGACCGCGATCAGCGGCTTTGACGACACGCTCAACGCCAGTGGTGTTACCGCTGGTTCAGCTGCCCAGGCATTTGGTTCGACGGTGAACCTGTGCACCAAGGACACGACGACTAACGGTACGACCGGTTCCACCGGTGGTGTCTACAACGTCACGTCGTCCCTGGAGCTGACGGTTCCTGCCTTCCAGCAGGCCGCTCGCTACACCGCTGTTGTCACGGTCACCCTGGCCTAAGTGCCGGAAGTGATCGAGACTCTTCGGAGTAACGACACATTGCAAGCGAAGGGGTGGGCCCGCAAGGGTCCACCCCTTCCGCATGTCCCAGATAGAGCACGCCAGCCCACCGTTAGAGGGGCATGGGCTCTAGGCTGGGGGCATGACCTCGGCTCACACAGCGCTCCTGGAGCACGCGGCTCAGGGCGGGCGGATTAGCTCGGCTGAAGCCTTGGAGTTGTACCGATTCGCCCCGCTGCATGCGTTGGGACAAGCGGCTGATTACGCCCGACGCGCGCGCTTTGGCGATCAAGCCCACCTGGCGACTTACCTGATTGATCGCAATATCAACTACACCAACGTGTGCACCACGGCGTGCAAGTTCTGTGCTTTTTATCGAGCTCCTGGTCATGCTGAAGGCTGGGTTCGCGACACGGACGAAATCCTGCGTCGCTGTGGTGAAGCCGTTGACCTAGGAGCCACGCAAATCATGTTGCAGGGTGGTCACCACCCCGAGTTTGGCGTCGAGTACTACGAGAACATCTTTGCCTCTATCAAAGCGGAGTATCCGCAACTGGTCTTGCACTCGCTGGGCGCTTCTGAAGTCGAGCACATGAGCCGTGTGTCCGGTGTCAGCATTGAAGAATCCATCACGCGCATCAAGACTGCAGGACTGGACTCGTTCGCCGGCGCCGGCGCCGAGATCTTGGTGGCTCGGCCTCGCACCGAGATCGCGCCGCTGAAGGAATCGGGCGAGCGCTGGCTAGAGATCATGGAGATCGCTCACGGCTTGGGAGTCGAATCCACGGCAACGTTCATGATGGGTACCGGCGAAACCAATGCTGAGCGTATTGAGCACCTGTCGATGATCCGCGATGTGCAGGATCGCACCGGCGGTTTTAGATCCTTTATCCCGTGGACGTATCAACCGGAAAACAACCACCTCAAGGGTCGCACGCAGGCCAGCATCCTTGAATACCTGCGCATGGTGGCGCTGTCGCGACTGTTCTTTGACAACATCACGCACCTACAAGGTTCTTGGCTCACTGTAGGCAAGGACGTAGGTCAGTTGACCTTGCATATGGGCGCCGATGACTTGGGTTCGGTCATGTTGGAAGAAAACGTCGTGTCATCGGCCGGTGCGAAACACCGCAGCAATCGTGGCGAGCTCATTCACTTGATGCGCACCGCTGGTCGCACTCCGGCGCAACGCAACACCTTGTACGAAATCATTGAAATTCATGACGACCCAGCCAACGACCCTGTTGATGATGGTGTGGTCTCGCATTTTGCCTCGATCGCCGTTGATCGTGGAGTGCTTCCGATACTGACTGATTCTTAACATCAATGTGCTCTGAACTGAGCGTGCGTGGGCGAGTGGGGCGTTGTCATGAGTGAGCGCGTGAAGCAACTTGGCCGGCTGCAAGACCGGTATTCGCTTTGGCTGTTCTTGGGCACCTGTGTTGTCTTCGTCATCACGGCAAACCGGATCGACATCAATGTCATTAATGACACCTTGTTTGTTGCTCGACCGGCCTGGACCTTGGCTACTCAAGGCTCGCTCAATCTTGAGAACCTGCCTGCCTTTCCAGGAACTTCTTGGACGTTCTTGTTTGATGGACACCAACGCACCGACCGTTTCCCCGGTGCAATTTTGTTCACGGTTCCGTTTTCATTCGTGATCCGCACGGAGACTTTTTCGTTGATCTCGTCCGGGGTGGCAGCTGCTGTAGCCTGCGCTGGCGCTGTCACCTTGATGCATCGGGTCTTGCTCACTCTGGTGCCAAAAAAGACCGCCCTGGGTGCGGCACTGGTGTTGGCCTTTGGGACGTCACTGTGGTCGGTGGCTTCCGACGCGATCTGGACTGAAGGCCCGACGATGCTGGCGCTGGGGCTCTCGATGTGGGCCCTGACGCAACAGCGGTGGTTCCTGGCCGGAGCCGGATATGCCTTTGCGATTTTGTGTCGCCCGCACACCGCAGTCTTTGCCTTGGTTGCTGGAGTATGGGAAAGCCGACAACGGCGATCGTGGCTGCCGATGATCAAAGTTGGAGTAGTCAGTGCACTGGGTTTTGCAGGTTTGTTGCTGTGGAACAAAGTCAATTCGGGTCAGTGGGACATCTTTCCTGGCACTTACGGTGGTCGCATTGCTAGCGCAACAAATACCAATCTCCACCTTCTTTGCCCCGCTTCGCGGGATCTTCGTCTATTCGCCATTTCTCCTTTTGGTGTTGCCCGGGCTTCGTCGCGCATGGAAGGTCGCGCCGACATGGGTGCGATCCAGTGCCATCGGTGGTGTGGTCTATCTCGTGGTGCAGCTGGCCGGTAACTCGTGGATTGGTGGCCCCATTTTTGGTTACCGCCTGATCTTGCCCAGCCTGTTCGCCTGGTGGCCACTGCTCGTGCTGGCCTACCAACAGTGGACCGTTCGTCGCCCCTGGTCGCGGATCACCTTCTATGTGTTGGCCTTGGTGTCCATCTGGTGGTTTGCTCAAGGAGCGTTGGTGTTCCCGGTGGAATACTTCTATACGAATCCGTTGGATTATGTGTACTGGCGATCGTGGAATGTTCCCCTCTTTGCCCGGTTCGCTGGCGTGAGTGGCTGGATATTTGGCCTCGCCACCGCAGCAGCGGTAGCCGGTGCGGTCTATGTGACCAACGACCCTGAGCCTGTTTCCGTCACCAAGCCCAGCACGAAGCAACCTAAAAAGAAGCAGGGCAAGAAGTCGCAGTCAAAGAAGTCCGGCTAACCTGAAACCGTGACTGCCACCTTGCACACGGCGCCTGTCGTCGTTACCAATGCACCGACCGCCGGTAGCGATGCTGCCGGTGTGATTCGTGACGGCGCAGTGCTCATCGACAACGGCGTGATTGCCGATGTGGGACCGGCTGCAGACCTGGCCGTGAAGCATCCTGCAGCCAAGCGCCGTGACCATGCCGGCGTGCTGACCCCTGGGTTGGTCAACGCGCACTCACATTTGCAGTACGCCGCGTATGCCGACCTTGCCTCTTCCGGTTTGCCGTTTTCGCCCTGGATCGCCCAAATGGTTGAGCGCCGTATGGTGACCACGGATGAGCAGTGGGCTGAATCGGCCCGCATTGGCGCTTTTCTTGCTTTGCGCAGTGGCACAACTGCTGTGGCCGACATCGTCACCGATATCCCTGCCCTGGCCCCGATTGCTCGCAGTGGCTTGCGTGGGATTAGTTATGTCGAAGCCTTGGGCGCTGACGACGATCAATGGAATGCTGACCGCGCTGGGGAAGTCAACACCGCTCTTGATGTCGCGATGGCACAAACGCGAACGGCTGGGATCTCACCGCACTCGCTGTACACCTTGAGTCGGCACGCTTTTACTGAGTCGATGCGCCGAGGTCGTGAATTGGGCCTGCGTGCGCACACGCACTTGGCCGAGTCTGCTGATGAAGTCGAGTTCGTGGCAGTGGGCACAGGTCTGCTGGCTGACATGGCCAACAACATCGGTTGGAAGATGGACGCGATTTCTTGTGGGGGTTTTGCCCACACGCCAACCACTGAACTCGATGGCCTCGAAGGATTGGGTGCCGATGTGCATGTAGCGCACGGAGTGCACTGCGATTCTGCTGATCGGGCGTTGTTGCGCGACCGCGGAACTGCTGTCGCGATTTGTGTGCGCAGTAACAAGATTCTGGGTGCCGGCCGCCCGCCTATTGCTGACTACTTGGCTGAGGGTTCACCCATCGGTATCGGCACGGACTCGTTGGCTAGCTCACCGTCCTTGGACCTGTTAGAAGAAGCCCGTGCTGCGCGTGATCTCGCCCTCGCCCAGGGCTATGACCTTCCTGACCTGAATGCTCGGATCTGGCAGGCGATCACTCTCGGCGGTGCCTTTTGTCTGGGCCTGGATGCGCTGGGTGACTTAGCGGTGTTCGATGTGCCCACGCAAGGTGATCCCTTCGCAGCTTTGATTGATCATGGTGCTGGGGAATGCGTGGCCACGGTGCTGGGCGGCACGTTTGTCCATCGACGAGGTGGCCAATGACCGAGCCCATTCGCGCCGGCCTCGATAAGGCGCCCGAAGAAGTAGCTGCAATGTTTGACGATGTGGCCCAGCGCTACGACGTGACTAACACCGTGCTGTCGATGGGCCAAGATCGCTTGTGGCGCAAGGCCGTACTGGCGGCGGTGGATCCCCGCGTAGGTGAGCATGTCCTTGACCTGGCTGCTGGAACGGGAGCGAGTACGCAATCGCTGGCCGCAACCGGCGCGGACGTTATTGCGTGCGACTTTTCACTAGGAATGTTGCGCGCAGGTCGAGCGGCCCGTCCCGAGTTGAACTTCGTCGCCGGCGATGCCACGCAGTTACCGTTTGCGGATCACAGTTTTGATGCGGTCACGATTTCCTTTGGGCTGCGCAACATCGTCGATCCTGATGCTGGGCTGCGCGAGATGCTTCGAGTCTGCAAGCCGGGTGGCCGACTGGTGGTGTGCGAGTTCTCACACCCGACACAAAAGGCTTTCCGCACGGTTTACACCGAGTACTTGATGAAGGCTCTACCCAGTATTGCCACCAAGATGTCGAGTAATCCTGATGCATATGTGTACTTAGCCGAATCGATCAGAGCCTGGCCGAATCAACGCGAATTAGCTGCTCGCATCAGCGCTGCGGGCTGGGAGCGCACGGCCTATCGCAACCTCTCCGGCGGGATTGTGGCCTTACATCGAGCAAGCGCTCCGGAGTAAGACTCCACGAGCACCGCATTTGCTAACGGGCGTATGCTTCACAGGTACTTAGTGAAAGTTTTCACAAGCGCACAAAGTACGCAACAAATCGCTGAGTTGATTGGGGCGTTGTGAGTCAAGAATTGGCACCTTCGAGCGCTGACGTCATCGTCGTTGGCGCTGGGCCTGCTGGCTCCACTACCGCGTATTACTTGGCTCAAGCCGGCCTTGATGTGCTGTTGTTAGAGAAGACGGAATTTCCTCGGGAAAAGGTCTGTGGCGATGGTTTGACCCCGCGCGCGGTCAAGCAGCTCATTGATTTAGGCCTGGATATCTCTGAGGAAAACGGCTGGATTCGCAACAAGGGACTGCGCATTGTGGGCGGCGGTCACACCATCGAGATTCCGTGGCCGCAGCTGTCGACCTACCCAGACTTTGGGTTGGTTCGCACGCGTAAGGACTTTGACCAGGCTCTAGCCGAGCACGCGGTCAAGGCGGGAGCGCACTTGGTCCAAGGCGCCAATGTGCAGGGCCCCATCGTTGACGAGCGAACGGGACGCATCACCGGAGTACGGGCCAAACTCAAGAATGCGGACGGAACATCGGGACCTGAGCAGGAATTTCACGCCCCATTGGTGGTCGCGGCCGACGGCAACTCCACGCGGTTGAGCCTGGCGATGGGCCTGCAAAAGCGCGATGACCGGCCGATGGGAGTGGCTGTTCGCACGTATTACACGAGCCCACGCACCAACGATGACTGGCTGGAATCCTGGCTTGAGCTATGGGACGGTGACAAGTTGCTGCCCGGATATGGCTGGATTTTTGGGGTAGGGGACGGCACGGTCAACGTCGGCTTGGGGATCTTGAACACCAGTTCGGCTTTCGGCAACGTTGATTACAAAGACCTCCTCGTGCGTTGGCTCGAACAAACACCTGAGGAGTGGGGCTTCCGAGAAGAAAACCGCACCGAGCCGATTCGCGGAGCGGCTTTGCCGATGGGCTTTAACCGCACACCGCACTACACCCGCGGGTTGTTGTTGGTCGGCGATGCCGGCGGCATGGTCAATCCCTTCAACGGTGAAGGCATTGCCTATGCGATGGAATCCGGCGCGCTGGCTGCTGAAGTCATTGTTCAAGCCAAGTCACGCCCCACTTTTGCTCAAGCGGAGTTGGCTTTGGCTGGTTACCCCAAAGCCCTGAAGCAGTCCCTGGGTGGTTACTACACCTTGGGCCGTTGGTTCGTAAAAGCGATCGGCAACCCCGAGATCATGCGGTTGGCGACTAAGCACGGTTTGCCCCACCCGCGCGCGATGACCTTGACCCTGAAAATGCTGGCCAACCTGACCGATCCACGCGGTGGGGACTTCTATGACCATGTGGTTAACACCATGTCGCGGATGGCACCCACGGCATGAGCACGCACACCACAAGTTCTAGGATGGGGATGCGTAAATATGGGGTTTTGGGCTGCTTGTCGGGCCTGAGTTCACCGCACTTGATCCATTCGATGTCCGAGAGGATGCGCCTGACGTGAACGTCTATACGCCCGTTTTGGTGCTCGCTGCCATTGGTGCAGGTTTTGCACTATTTTCTATCGTTTCTGGTGCGATTGCTGGACCTTCGCGTTACAACCGCGCCTTGCTGGACGCCTACGAATGTGGCATTGATCCGACCGAGCGCAAGGCCGCTGGAAAGATCCCGATCAAGTATTTCTTGACCGCGATGCTGTTCATTATTTTTGACATCGAAATCGTCTTCTTGTACCCGTGGGCCGTGGCCTTTGACCAGCTCGGCCTCTTTGGTCTGATCGAGATGGTCTTGTTCATCCTCACTGTTTTCGTCGCTTACATGTATGTGTGGCGTCGTGGTGGATTGGAGTGGGACTAACCCATGGGTCTTGAAGAAAAACTCCCCAGCGGAGTCCTGCTCACCACGGTAGAAGGACTTGCGGGTTACATGCGCAAGAACTCCCTGTGGCCGGCCACCTTTGGATTGGCCTGTTGCGCCATCGAAATGATGACCACGGGTGCTGGTCGGTACGACCTCGCTCGTTTTGGCATGGAAGTCTTCCGCGCTTCGCCACGTCAGGCTGACTTGATGATCGTCGCCGGTCGCGTCAGCCAAAAGATGGCCCCTGTTTTGCGCACGATCTATGACCAAATGGCTGAACCCAAGTGGGTCTTGGCGATGGGTGTGTGTGCCAGTAGCGGTGGCATGTTCAACAACTACGCGATCGTGCAGGGTGTGGACCATGTTGTGCCAGTGGACATGTACCTGCCTGGCTGCCCACCTCGTCCGGAAATGTTGATGGACGCCATCTTGAAGTTGCACGAAAAGATTGCGGTCGAGAAGTTGGGTGTGCAAAAGGTTCGCGAGGATCTCGCACTGGAACGTTCAGCGCTGTTGGCTCAGCCCACGTCGGCCATGAAGGGTCTGCTGTCATGAACGGCGACACCTCCGGCTACGGCGGCTTGGTCGTCAAGTCCGAACCCATAGCAGCAGCCGATCGCCCCTTTGGTGGCGCTTTTGACTCCATCGCCGATGCGATCGAGGCGGCTGTGCCCAATCACGCGCAGGCCATCACCGGCATCGTGATTGATCGCGATCAAATGACCATTCAGGTCAAGCGGGAACACCTGGTTGAAGTGGCACAAGCTCTCCGCGACGACGCTGCTTTGCGCTTTGAGATGTGCCTGGGTGTTAGTGGCGTGCACTTCCCCGAACAGGTCGGTGCCGAACTCCACGCGCACTACCCGCTGCTCTCAATCACTCACAACCGTCGAGTATTTCTTGAAGTCACTGCGCCTGATGCCGATCCGGTGATCCCGTCGTTGATTTCGGTGTACCCGACCAATGACTGGCATGAGCGCGAAACCTACGACTTCTTTGGAATCATCTTTTCGGGTCACCCGCATTTAACGCGAATTCAAATGCCCGATGACTGGATGGGTCACCCGCAGCGCAAGGACTATCCGCTCGGTGGCATTCCGGTGGAATTCAAGGGTGCACAAATTGATCCGCCAGACCAGCGGAGGTCGTACAACAAATGACAACTTTTAATGACAGCGATCCTCGCATGGCCGATGAGCGTGAGACCACTGAAGGCAAAGTCTTTACCGTTCAAGGCAATGACTGGGATGAGTTGTTGCATGACCTTTCCAGCACCCCAGCGCAAGAGCGCATCATCGTCAACATGGGTCCGCAACACCCGTCCACTCACGGTGTGCTGCGTTTGATTCTTGAGCTCGATGGCGAAACCGTCACCGAAGCGCGCTGTGGCATTGGCTACTTGCACACCGGCATTGAAAAGAACATGGAGTTCCGTACCTGGACTCAAGGCGTCACCTTTGTCACGCGCATGGACTACCTCTCACCGTTCTTCAATGAGACCGCGTACTGCCTGGGTGTAGAGAAATTGCTGGGAATCACTGATCAGATTCCTGAGCGCGCCAATGTCATCCGCGTGATGATGATGGAACTCAACCGTATTTCTTCGCACTTGGTGTGTTTGGCCACTGGTGGCATGGAGCTCGGCGCGCTGACGGCCATGACCTTTGGGTTCCGTGAGCGCGAACTTGTCCTTGATGTGTTCGAAATGATCACGGGACTGCGCATGAATCACGCGTATATCCGCCCGGGTGGACTGGCTCAGGACCTGCCCGAAGGTGCCGAGCAAAAAGTGCGCGAACTTCTCAAGATTTTGCCTGGTCGCTTGAAGGACACCGCTGACCTGTTGGTCGATAACACGATTTGGAAGGGCCGCACCGTTGGTGTGGGCACTTTGGACCTTGCCGGTTGCATGGCGCTGGGAATTACTGGTCCGATTTTGCGGTCAACGGGCTTGCCACACGACCTGCGTAAGTCGCAGCCGTACTGCGGGTACGAAAACTATGACTTTGAAGTACCGGTTCAAACCAGCGCCGATGCTTATGGTCGCTTCTTGATTCGCATTGCTGAAATGGGCGAGTCAATGAAGATCATTGCTCAGTGTTTGGATCGCCTCAAGCCCGGACCGGTCATGATCGAAGACAAGAAGATCGCATGGCCTGCACAACTGGCGCACGGTGCCGATGGAACGGGCAACAGTTTTGAACACATTCGCCAAATCATGGGAACGTCCATGGAAGCCTTGATCCATCACTTCAAGCTGGTGACTGAAGGCTTCAAGGTTCCAGCTGGCCAGGTCTACGCAGCCATTGAATCTCCTCGTGGCGAGCTCGGTGTTCACCTCGTCAGCGATGGCGGTACGCGTCCGTACCGAGTTCACTTCCGGGACCCCAGTTTCACCAATCTCCAAGCCACCGCCGCCATGTGCGAAGGTGCACAAATCGCTGATGTGGTGGCCGCGGTCGCCAGTATTGATCCTGTGATGGGTGGTGTCGACCGCTAATGGCGTTGACCGATAAGACTCGCGCTGAAATGCGCGAAATCATGGCGCGTTATCCGCAGGCGCGGTCGGCGTTGTTGCCGATGCTGCACTTGGTGCAATCCGAAGAGGGCTACGTCACTCCTGAGGGCATCGAAATGTGCGCCGACGAGTTGGGGATTACCGCTGCGGAAGTCACTGGAGTCGTGACGTTTTACACGATGTACAAGCGTCGTGCGATGGGCAAGCACCACGTTGGCGTGTGCACCAACAGCTTGTGCGCGATCATGGGTGGCGACGCAATTTTTGCTCAACTCAAGGATCACCTAGGCGTGGGCAACGACCAGACCACTGCTGATGGCCAAATTACTTTGGAACACATTGAGTGTCAGGCGGCCTGCGACTATGCACCAGTTCTGACCATCGACTGGGAGTTCTTTGACAACCAGACTCCTGGCTCGGCCATTGATTTGATGAATGACTTGATCGCTAATCGCGAAGTGAAGTCCACGCGTGGACCGGTTATTACCTCGTGGCGCGATAACGAGCGCTTGTTTGCTGGATTTGCTGACGGCAAGGTCAATGAAGGACCGGCTGCTGGCGAAGCATCTTTGCTCGGCTTGAAGTTGGCCAAGGAACGTGGCGACTCCATTCCAGCTAACCCAGGAGCGGATGCCTGATGACCACTATTACTCCAGTCCTGACTGCTCACTGGGACGAAGCTGACTCCTTTACGTACGCCGGCTACACCCGGCACAAGGGTTACCAGGCATCACGCAAGGCGCTGACCACGATGCAGCCCGACGATGTAATCCAAACCGTCAAAGATTCAGGTCTTCGCGGTCGCGGTGGAGCAGGATTTCCCACCGGTATGAAGTGGGGCTTTATCCCGCAGGGTGACAACAAGCCGCACTACTTCGTCGTCAATGCTGACGAGTCCGAGCCAGGGACGTGCAAAGACATCCCGTTGATGATGGCTAACCCGCACGTCTTGGTTGAGGGCATCATCATCGGCTCGTATGCCATTCGTTCTAACCACGCCTTTATTTACATCCGCGGCGAAGTGCCTCACGTCTTGCGTCGTGTGCAGGCTGCAGTTGCTGAGGCCTATGCCAATGGCGAATTGGGCAAGAACATCCACGGCAGTGGCTATGACCTTGAGTTGACTGTTCATGCTGGTGCCGGTGCCTACATCTGTGGTGAAGAAACCGCGTTGCTGGATTCGCTTGAGGGATACCGCGGTCAGCCGCGACTGCGTCCACCGTTCCCGGCTGTTGCTGGTTTGTATGCCTGCCCCACGGTGGTCAACAACGTCGAGTCCGTGGCCAGCGTTCCTTCCATCATCGCCAACGGCATCGAATGGTTCGGCAAGTTCGGAACCGAGAAGTCCAAGGGTTTCACGTTGTACTCACTCTCGGGTCATGTGAAAAACCCTGGACAAATTGAGGCGCCGCTGGGGATCACCTTGCGCGAGCTCCTTGACCTTGCTGGCGGTATGCGCGAGGGCAGCACGCTGAAGTTTTGGACGCCTGGCGGATCGTCGACTCCGATCTTGACGGCAGAGCACCTCGATGTTCCTTTGGACTACGAGAGCATCGCTGAAGCTGGTTCGATGTTGGGCACAAAGGCCTTGCAAATCTTTGACCAAACTACGTCGGTTGTCCGTTGCGTCTTGCGTTGGACTGAGTTTTACAAGCACGAGTCCTGTGGCAAGTGCACTCCGTGTCGCGAAGGCACGTGGTGGTTGCAGCAGATCATGGAGCGCATCGAACAGGGCAAGGGAACTGAAGAAGACATTGAGAAGTTGCTCGACCTGTGCGACAACATCTTGGGTCGATCTTTTTGCGCACTTGGAGACGGAGCAACGAGCCCGATCACCTCGGCCATTGAGTACTTCCGTGACGAGTTCATCGCCGGTACGCACACGCCTGCATGGGAGCTGTTCCCCTATGAGGCCTCCGCACTGTTCGCAGGAGCAAACGCATGACCATGACTGCAGGCGCTTCATCTGATGTCGCTGTTCCTACTGATTTGGTCAACATCACCATTGACGGTGTGCACCTAAGCGTTCCCAAGGGCACTTTGGTTATTCGCGCTGCGGAGCAAATCGGCATCGAGATTCCTCGTTTTTGCGATCACCCGCTGTTGGACCCGGTTGGCGCTTGTCGTCAGTGCTTGGTTGAGGTCGAAGGTCAGCGCAAGCCGTTGGCTTCCTGCACGACCACCGTTGCCGAAGGCATGGTCGTCCTGACACAGCAGACCTCAGCGGTTGCTGAAAAGGCGCAAAACGGTGTCATGGAATTGCTTTTGATTAACCACCCGCTGGATTGCCCGGTGTGTGACAAGGGTGGGGAATGCCCACTGCAAAATCAAGCGATGAGCAACGGCCAAGCCGAATCTCGCTTTGAAGGTTTCAAGCGGACCTACGAAAAGCCGATCAATATTTCGGCGCAGGTTCTGCTTGACCGTGAGCGGTGCGTTTTATGCGCACGCTGTACCCGCTTCAGCGAGCAGATTGCGGGCGACCCCTTCATTGAATTGCTCGAACGTGGCGCACTCCAACAAGTCGGCATCTACGAAAACCAGCCTTTTGAGTCTTACTTCTCGGGCAACACGATTCAAATTTGCCCCGTGGGTGCGCTGACCAGTTCGGCCTACCGATTCCGCGCTCGTCCGTTTGACCTGGTCTCCACGCCAACTGCCTGTGAGCACTGCGCCTCGGGTTGTTCGCTGCGTACAGACCACCGCCGCGGCAAAGTCGTGCGCCGTCTGGCCATCAACGAGCCCGAAGTCAACGAAGAGTGGAACTGCGACAAGGGCCGCTTTGCATTCTCGTCAGCCACCGGTGACGATCGCATCACTACACCGTTGGTCCGCGATGCCGACGGCGAATTGAAGCCCGCCTCGTGGCCTGAAGCCATCGCTGCAGCTGCTGATGGCCTGGTAGCTGCTCGTGGAAATGCAGGAGTGCTCGTCGGCGGACGACTCACGCGCGAAGATGCTTACGCCTACTCGAAGTTTGCTCGCGTCGCTCTGAATACCAACGACATTGACTTTAGAACTCGCCCCAGCTCCGACGAAGAATTGGCGTTCATCGGCTCGACGGTCGCCGGTACTGGATTGGGTATGACCTACGCGGACCTTGAATCTGCACCCACCGTGTTGCTCGCCGGGTTTGAACCAGAAGATGAATCACCAATTGTCTTCTTGCGTTTGCAAAAGGCCGTCCGTGCTGGAACACAAAGCATTTTCACTCTCGCCCCCTTTGCTTCGCGTGCAACGAGCAAACTCAAGGCAACGGTTGTTGCCACGGCGCCTGGACAGGAAGCGGCAGCCTTGGTCGCAGCTAGTGATGGCGATCTTGGTGCGGCCTTACGTCAGCCCGGCTCGGTGATCTTGGTAGGCGAGCGCTTGAGTCTGAGCGCTGGTGGATTCACGGCGGCGTTGGCTTTGGCGCAACAAACGGGAGCGCGGTTGGCGTGGATTCCTCGTCGTGCGGGTGAACGTGGTGCGCTCGAAGCCGGTGCCGCACCCACCTTGTTGCCTGGCGGTCGTCCGGTCGAATCCGCTGAGGCTCGTGCGGAAATTGCGGCGGCTTGGGGTGTATCGGAACTTCCGAATGAAGCCGGTCGCAATGTCGAGCAAATCCTTACGGCGGCTAATCGAGACATGCTCGGTGCGTTAGTGGTTGCTGGTGTTGAAATTTCTGACTTGCCCGACCCACATGCTGCTCGTCACTGCTTGCACTCATCAGAGTTCATCGTCAGCTTTGAGGTGCGTCGTAGTGAAGTCACTGATCACGCGCACGTGGTATTCCCTGTTCCTCCGATTGCTGAGCGCAATGGAAGCCTGATCAACTGGGAAGGCCGCGTCCGCGAGATTGAGGCCGCACTGGCTACACCCACGATGTCAGAAATTCGCATCTTGAGTGCCTTGGCCGAAGAACTTGATCTTGATGCGGACGAGGCCATCTCGTTGGGCTTTAGTGATGCAGCTGGCGCTCGCGCGGAACTTGATGCCTTGGGTGCATGGTCTGGCGATCGAGTTGCAGTGCCTGCCGTTGACGCCGCGTCGGCCGTAGCCGGTGGAATCACTTTGGCATCGTGGCGTCCACTACTCGACCTTGGAATGGGTCAAGATGGTCAAGACTCGTTGGCCGCCACCGCACGCAAGAGTATGGCCCACCTATCTGCCACTACAGCAGCCAAGGTTGGTGCAGCGAATGGATCACTAGTGACCATTTCAACCAGCCAGGGCTCCATCACTCTTGCCTTGGAAATCACCGAGATGGTGGACGACGTGGTGTGGGTGCCGATGAACTCGACCGGTTCGCGCATCCTCACTGACCTAGGCGTACTGCCTGGGGCCACCGTTGACGTTTCGGGAGGTGCGGCATGAGCGTTCCCTTCGGGCTTGATCCAGGCTGGTTAATCCTGCTGAAGTCGTTGGTGATCTTTGTCTTTCTCGTGTTGGTCACTCTTTTCACCATCTGGCTTGAACGTCGGATCGTGGCGCGTATGCAAATGCGAATCGGGCCCAACCGCGTGGGCCCCTTTGGTCTGGTCCAAGGCCTGGCTGACGGTGTCAAGCTGGCGCTGAAGCAGGACATCATCCCTGCGCTTGCCGATCGCTCAGTATTTATCCTGGCGCCGATCATTTCCGCCACCACCTGCTTCATCGCCTTTGCAGTGATCCCGTTGGGGCCGACCGTTTCGATCTTTGGCACGTGGACCAACCTGCAGTTAACAGACTTCCCGGTCGCAGTGCTGTTCGTTTTGGCCATCGCATCTATCGGTATCTACGGAATCGTGTTGGCCGGCTGGTCGTCGGGTTCGACCTATCCGTTGCTGGGCGCATTGCGGTCGTCAGCGCAGATGATCTCCTATGAAATCGCCATGGGACTCTCTCTCGTCGCCGTGTTCTTGTACGCCGGTTCGATGTCCACTTCCGAAATTGTGTCGGCGCAACAAAACGTCTGGTACGTAGTGCTGCTGCTGCCGTCATTCGTGATCTACGCGACGTCCATGGTGGGCGAAACCAACCGTGCACCCTTTGACTTGCCCGAAGCCGAAGGCGAGTTGGTCGGTGGATTCCACACTGAGTACTCGTCGTTGAAGTTCGCGCTGTTCTTCTTGGCCGAATACATCAACATGGTCACCGTCTCGGCATTAGCCACCACGTTGTTCTTGGGTGGATGGCGCGCACCAGCTCCGATCTCCACGAACTGGGAAGGGGCGAACTCCGGTTGGTGGCCGTTGGTTTGGTTTGTTGCCAAACTCTTCGCCTTTATCTTCGTTTTCATTTGGTTGCGCGGAACGCTGCCGCGACTTCGTTACGACCAGTTCATGAAGTTTGGCTGGAAGGTTCTGATTCCCGTCTCGCTGGTGTGGATTGTCATCGTCGCTACCGCTCGAGCCTTGCGTCAGTCCGCCAACGTTGACTCGTCTTCGCTTTTGGTCGTCGTGGGTGTCATTTTGACGATATTGGTGGTCCTCAGTTTTGTGTTGGACGCAATGATCAGTCGCCGGATGCCGCGCGAGATCGAACCCGAGCCGGAATTTGATGCCTTTGCTGGCGGATTCCCGGTGCCACCATTGCCTGGCCAGAAACTTCCGACTCCGGCAGCTTCGGCCCAAACGATTTCCTCAACTGGAGGGGACTCACGTGGCTGACGTCATTGGAACCATCAAGGGATTTGGTGTCACCTTCGGCACGATGTTCAAGAAGGTCAACACCGAGCAGTACCCCGAGGAAAAGCGCGGTCGCGACTTTCCCATTGAGCCGCGCTTCCACGGTCGTCACCAGCTCAACCGGTACCCCGATGGTCTGGAAAAGTGCATCGGTTGCGAACTGTGCGCATGGGCCTGCCCAGCAGACGCAATTTTTGTTGAAGGTGGCGACAACACCGAAGACAATCGCTTTTCGCCTGGCGAGCGTTACGGCAAGGTCTACCAAATTAACTACTTGCGGTGCATTCTGTGCGGCTTGTGCATCGAGGCCTGCCCCACGCGCGCATTGACTATGACCAATGAATACGAGCTGGCCGACGACGATCGCGGCCGCTTGATCTTTACCAAGGAACAACTTTTGGCACCGCTCATGGAAGGCATGATTTCGCCTCCGCACCCCATGGTGGCCGGAACCACGGATACCGATTACTACCAAGGCAAGATCACCGGTCCTGATGCGCACCAGGAGCTGTCCCGCACCCGCGAACCCGAAAACCGCGATGGGGTGAGCTCGTGACCGCTTACTTAGCAACCGGGGTCGCCACTGTTTCGGCAGGCGAAACTTTTGCCTTCTGGGTGTTGGCCATCTTGACCGTGGGTGGCGCGATCGGAATGCTGCTTTCGCGTAAGGCTGTTCACTCCGCCTTGTGGATCGCCTTGACAATGGTCAGCCTTGCGGTGGTCTATTTGATCAATGCGGCCCCGTTTTTGAGCATGGTGCAGATCATCGTGTACACGGGAGCAGTGATGATGCTGTTTCTCTTCGTCCTGATGTTGATCGGCGTTGATGCGGCTGACTCCCTAGTCGAAACCATTAAGGGTCAGCGCCTTGCTGCCGTATTGGTCGGCATCGGATTTGGCTTGTTGCTCTTGGCTGGGGTTGGCGGTTTGACGGTCAATGAAATCAAGGGACTAGATGCAGCAACCAGTCAAGCTGGTGGCAACCTTGAGGCCGTTGCGCAACTGATCTTTGGCCGTTACGTCTTGGCCTTTGAAGTCACCAGCGCCTTGCTGATCACCGCCGCCGTGGGTGCGATCGTCTATACGCACCGCGAGCGACTGGTCGGTAAGCCCACGCAAGCCATGATTTCGCGTGCCCGCTTTACTTCAGCGACTGCACCGCGCAGTCCCATGCCGGCTCCTGGTGTGTTCGCCAATCACAATGCCGTGGACACGCCTGCTCTGCTTCCTGATGGCTCGCCGGCGCTGGATTCGGTGCCTGCTCCATTCCAAGTCGAAGAGGCCCGCACCTTCACCACCGCTGATGGTCGAGTTATTACTGCTGTTTATCCCGAGGGGGATGACAAATGAACCCGATGAACTACATCTACCTCTCGGCTGCACTGTTTAGCATCGGCGCATTTGGAGTGTTGTTCAGGCGCAACGCCATCGTGGTGTTCATGTGTGTCGAGTTGATGCTCAACGCCGCGAACCTTGCCTTCGTCACTTTTGCACGCATCAATGGCACCCTGGACGGGCAGGTGGTGGCCTTCTTCGTGATGGTCGTTGCTGCCGCTGAGGTGGTTATTGGACTTGCCATCATCATGTCCATATTTGCTACTCGTCGATCTGCTTCGATCGATGAAGCTAACTTGTTGAGGTCCTAAGTTGATGGAGACCATAACCGCTGCGAGCGGTACTACGTCCTTGACTTGGCTGCTCATCGCTCTGCCACTAGCCGGAGCTGTGATCTTGCTGGGCACCGGTCGCGTGACCAACAAGTGGGGTCACCTGCTGGGTGTGGCCACAATCGCTGGCTCGTTCGGTGTTGCAGTGACCCTGTGGCTGAGCTTGCTTGCTAAGCCATCGGAGGATCGCGCTGTTCGACAGTTCCTTTTCACCTGGCTTGATTTGGGCCGGTTCAAGGTGGATGTCGCATTGCAACTGGACCAACTCTCGATGGCCTTCGTCCTCCTGATCACCGGCGTTGGTTTGTTGATTCACGTCTACGCAGTGGGTTACATGAAGGGCGATGATGGACGTCGTCGTTTCTTTGGGTACCTCAACTTGTTCGTTGCGGCCATGTTGTTGCTGGTTCTCGCCGACAGTTACGTCCTGCTCTATGTCGGCTGGGAAGGCGTGGGTCTGGCCTCTTACCTCTTGATTGGCTATTACCAAACTCGCGATACGGCCGGTCCAGCCGCCAAGAAGGCTTTTGTGGTTAACCGCGTCGGAGACATCGGAATGTCCGTGGCGATCATGCTCATGTTCGCCGCTTTTGGCACGGTGACTTTCCAAGGTGTCTTCGAAGCAGCTCCCGGCGCCAGTTCGGCGATGGTGAACGGCATCGGCTTCATGCTCTTGTTGGCAGCGTGTGGAAAGTCCGCTCAATTCCCGCTGCAGTCGTGGTTGTTGGATGCGATGGAAGGCCCCACCCCGGTATCGGCATTGATTCACGCCGCCACGATGGTGACCGCGGGTGTGTACCTGATTGCTCGCTCGAACCCGATCTTTGACCTTGCGCCCACTGCACAGATGGCAGTGATCATCGTTGGTTTGATCACTTTGCTCGCCGGAGGCATCATCGCTAGCGCCAAGGACGACATCAAGAAGGCCTTGGCCGGATCAACTATGAGCGCAATCGGTTACATGATGCTGGCCGTCGGGCTAGGCCCCACGGGCTACGTCTTTGCGATTGCCTTCCTCTTGGCTCACGGATTCTTTAAGGCTGGGCTGTTCCTAGGTGCCGGTTCGGTGATGCACGGGATGAACGATCAAGTCAATATGCGCCGGTTTGGTGGTTTGCGTTCAGTCATGGCTATCACGACGGCAACCTTTGGTCTGGGCTACTTGGCCATCATCGGTATTCCACCGTTGGCTGGATACTTCACCAAAGACTTGATCATTGAGTCAGCCCTGGCGCGCAGCCCGATCATTGGTGGGCTTGCCATTATCGGTGCTGGCCTGACGGCCTTTTACATGAGCCGCATCTTCTTTATGACCTTCATTGGCAAGAAGCGCTGGACTGAGGATGTCCACCCGCATGAATCGCCATGGTCAATGACGGTGCCGATGTTGGTTCTAGCGATTGGTTCGGTTGCATCAGGGTACTTGTTGATGCGCGACTACACGTTAGAGAAATGGCTTGAACCGGTAACTGGCTTTGTTGAGCCAGAAACCTCCTTGAGCCATGTTGTGGTTACCAGCATTACGTTGACTTCCGTAGCTGTTGGGATCGTGGCTGCGATCTTGCTCTACTTGCGCCGCGATGTGCCACAGGTTGCTCCCGAAAAGGTGTCCTTCTTGGTCGTGGCAGCGCGTAAAGACTTGTTTGGTGATGCGTTTAACGAAGCTGTCTTCATGCGTCCTGGTCAGTGGCTGACGCGCTCGCTGGTGTGGGTGGATAACAGGGTCATCGATGGTGCCGTCAACGGTGTCGCGGCATCCCTGGGCGGGCTGTCAGCTCGGGCTCGTCGAATCCAAACTGGCTACACGCGTTCTTACTCGTTGGTGATGCTCTCGGGTGCGCTCTTAGTCCTGGTCCTTCTTGCGATTGTGGGGCGCTGATATGAGAAACGTCCCTTGGTTGCTTATTGCTGGCTTGGTTCCGCTCGTGGGAACCGCACTGATCGCTGTTGTCCCACGTAAGTCATGGGTTCGCGGAATTGCTCTTGGCACATCCTTGGTCACGCTGGCCGTGGTCGTTGCGATGGCCACGCAATTCCAGATTGGCGGACCCGACAAGTTTCAGTTCGTCACCACGTACAGCTGGATCCCTGCCTTTGGTGTGAGCTTCACACTTGGCGTGGACGGAATCGGGTTGGTTCTTGTTGCGCTGGCGGCGTGTTTGGTGCCGGTCGTCCTGGTTGCATCCTGGCGTGATGTCGAGCCAACCGGGTCTATCAAGAGTTACTTCGGACTCATGCTGGTTTTGCAGTCCATGATCATCTGGGTCTTTTCGGCCTTGGATGTGTTCTTGTTCTACCTGCTCTTCGAAGCGATGCTGATCCCTGCGTACCTGCTGATCGGTCGCTTTGGGGGAGCCCAACGTTCCTACGCCGCCATGAAGTTCTTGCTCTACAGCCTTTTTGGTGGTCTGGTCATGCTCGCGGCTCTGATCGGGTTGTATGTGGCCAGTCAAACACTCTTGGGCAACGGAACCTTTGACTTCCAAACGCTGAGTTCGCTGGAGATCAACACCGGATTGCAAAACTGGCTCTTCCTGGGATTCTTCTTGGCCTTTGCCATCAAGGCGCCCCTGTGGCCACTGCACACCTGGTTGCCTGACGCGGCTTCTGAGGCCAAGCCTGGTACTGCTGTGATGTTGGTCGCCTTAATGGACAAGGTCGGAACGTTCGGCATGATCCGTTACTGCCTGGAATTGTTCCCGGATGCTTCGCGCACCTTTGCTTTCACCATTTGCATCTTGGCCGTCGTTTCGATCGTTTACGGAGCGCTGGTGGCGATTGGTCAAACTGACATCATGCGCTTGATCTCGTACACATCCGTTTCGCACTTCGGTTTCATCATCCTAGGAATTTTTGCTTTCACCTCCCAGGGCCAAACCGGTTCGGTGTTCTACATGGTGGCGCACGGGTTCAGCACCGCGGCGTTGTTCCTCATCGCTGGCGTGATGATGGCTCGAGGCAAGTCGAGAAACATCGCGGACTACGGCGGTGTGTTCAAGGTTGCGCCGCTGCTGGCTGGCTTTGTCCTGATCGCCGGTCTTTCTGGGTTGGCTTTACCTGGTATGGCAAGCTTCCCTGGCGAATTCCTCGTCCTGGTGGGTTCATTCCTGCGCTATCCCGTACTGGCCATCATCGCCACAGTCGCGATCGTGCTGTCAGCTGTCTACATCTTGTGGTTGTACCAAAGGGTGGCGACGGGTGAACCCCGCGGTGTGGTGACCGAGAAGTTCGGCGATCTGCGCAGTCGTGAAGTCTGGGTCTTTGTTCCCCTCGTTGCTGTCATGATCGCCTTGGGTGTTTACCCCCAAGCAGTCACGCGCGTCATCGAGCCTGCAGTGCAATCAACCCTTGACCGAGTCGGTGCAGTCAACCCGGAACCAACAGCGCTTAAGCCTGCTGAATCCACGAAGGAGACCACGCCATGATGGGTCTGCCCGCAGAAACTCAGGGGCTGTTCCCAGTCCCGCAGCTTGAGTACCAAAACCTGGCTCCAGTCCTGATCGTGCTGGTCGCGGCCTTGCTGGGCGTCCTTGTCGAGGCCTTCTTGCCCCGCGCTGCTCGGTTCCGCGCGCAACTGGTGGTGAGCTTCGGCGGGCTGCTGATTGCCCTGGCCGCGCTTTTCTTTGCTGGCGATGCCGATGGCATTATCGCTGAGGGTGCGATTGCGTGGGACGGCCCAGCGCGATTCCTGCAAGGTCTGATCTTGGTTTTATCCGTTGTGGCTTTCTTGCTCTTCACCGACCGCAAGATCGATCCAGGCCGCGATGCCTTTGCGCCTCGCGTTTCCGCAATTCCTGGTAGTGCTGAAGAGCAATCGCTGACCGAAAAGTTGGTGCAGCAAACCGAGGTATATCCCTTGGCGTTGTTCTCGGTCAGCGGCATGTTGCTTTTCCCAGCGGCCAATGACTTGCTGATGATGTTTGTGGCCCTGGAAGTCTTGTCTTTGCCGTTGTACCTGCTGGCTGGAATGGCCCGTCGCCGTCGCCTCCTGTCTCAAGAAGCGGCATTGAAGTACTTCCTGTTGGGGGCTTACTCCTCGGCTTTCTTCCTCTTCGGTGCAGCCATGATCTATGGCTACGCCAACTCGTTACGTTTTAGCGAGATCGCTGCTGCGACCTCGAGTCAGTCCGCGTCGGAAGGACTGCTCCTGGTGGGCATCGGCCTGATCTCGGTGGGCCTGCTGTTCAAGATCGGCGCAGCGCCATTCCACGAATGGACACCAGACGTCTATCAGGGTGCTCCCACGGTGATCACCGCCTTCATGGCGGCCACCACCAAAGTCGCGGCCTTCGGTGCGCTGCTGCGCATCTTTTACGTTGCCTTTGGCCCGGTCCGCGAGCAGTGGCTGCCGTTGATCTCGGTGATTTCGGCTTTGACCATGGTGGTTGGTGTGATCTTCGCGTTGACTCAACGTGAGATGAAGCGCATGTTGGCGTATTCCTCGATTGCACATGCCGGTTTCTTGCTCACTGGCGTGGTTGCTCTATCCCAAAAGGGCGTGGGTGCCATCTTGTTCTACTTGGTGGCCTATGGCTTTGCGACCATCGGTGCCTTTGGGATCGTCACCCTAGTTCGCGATGGTGCAGGAGAAGCCTCTGACTTGTCTGCCTGGGCAGGATTGGGCAAGCGCTCCCCAGGAGTAGCCGCCTTGTTCTCCCTGTTCCTTCTCTCCATGGCTGGTATCCCGCTAACCGCAGGATTCCCCGCAAAGTTCGCGGTGTTCTCTGCAGCATCGGCCTCGGGCGCGAGTTGGCTGGTGATCGTCGGTGTTATTGCCAGCGCGATCGCTGGGTTCTTCTATGTTCGCGTCATCGTCTTGATGTTCTTTACGGACCCACAAGACGACAGCACCACAGTCGCGATTCCCTCGCTGGCGACAGCGGTCTCTCTCGCCGTGTGTGCTGGAGTGACGATCGTGCTTGGTGTACTTCCTCAAATCGGACTCGAAGTCGCTGATCGAGCGTCTTTGTTTATTCGGTAGGGGCTAGGCAATGACCACCCCCTTTGGTCTGGAATCTCTCGACGGTGCGCTAGAGGCGGACCTGCGAAACGGGTTGGACCGAGTGGAGGTACGACTACGCGAAGCGGTTAAGAGCCAGGATTCCTTTGTCGCCGAAGCAGCGAGCTACCTGGTAGAGGCCGGCGGTAAGCGCTTTCGGCCACTCCTGACCCTCTTGGGTGCGCAATTTGGTGATCCTCATCGCGTTGAAGTCATTGATGCAGCAGCAGTTGTGGAAATAACGCACTTAGCGACTCTGTATCACGATGACGTGATGGACGAGGCACCCTTGCGTCGAGGTGCGGCCTCAGCAAATAGTCGTTGGGATAACAGTGTGGCCATCCTGACCGGCGATTTCTTGTTCGCGCGCGCTTCACAAATCTTGGCTGACCTAGGACCTGATGCCGTTCGCATCCAAGCTCTGACTTTTGAGGAACTTGTCAGCGGCCAAATCCGCGAAACGATCGGCCCGCGCGAGGGCGAAGACCCGATCCACCATTACTTGGAAGTCGTTGCGGAGAAGACCGGCTCCCTCATCGCGACGAGTGGACTGTTTGGTGCCATGTTTAGTGGTGCTCCCGCCCCGATCCAAGAAGCGATGCGATCGTTTGGAGCTTCTATCGGAATTGCCTTCCAACTCAGCGACGACGTTTTGGATGTGGCAAGCGAATCCAGCGAATCAGGGAAGACTCCGGGCACGGACCTGCGTGAAGGTGTCCTGACTTTGCCCGTGCTGCAAGCCTTGGCCGTCGATGACGCGGATGCGCGTGAAATCGGTCGGTTGATTGGTCCGGATTTGGCACAGGTTTCTGAGGCCGAAGTCGATCAACGCGTGGAACAAGCGTTGGTGATGCTGCGTCAGCACGAGGGAATGAACCTGGCTCGTGCTGAGCTCAGCCGGTGTGCCGTATCCGCCCGTGAGTTGCTTGTTCCCTTGCCAGATTGCGCTGCCAAAGATGCGTTGGCTGCGTTGACCGATGTGGTGGTTAGCCGGTCGGTCTAGCTCGCAACAGTTGGAACGCGTCGAGCTGGCTTGAGGCCATCAACAGCAAGAATGGTCAGAGCAATCCACACCAGAGCGAACCCGATAAAGCGCGTGGGCGACATGGCTTCCTGAAAGACGACGACACCAAGGATGAACTGAATGGTGGGGTTGGTGTATTGCATGAGTCCCATGAGCGACAGGGGCACTTTGGGTGTTGCATATCCGAAGAGCAAGAGCGGAATCACCGTCAAAATGCCTAGACCCATGAGTAACGCCGTTGTCCCTATCCCTTGTTGGGTAGTGGTGAGCTGCTGACGTTGCGCTAGGACCCCCAGCAAGATCAGGGCTGGAATGAACATCGCGCCGGTCTCGATCCCCACGGCTTCAAGTGGTGGGGCCTTTCCGAGCTTCTTGGTCAGCCCATAGAAGGCAAAAGTCACGCCTAGCACCAGGGCAATCCATGGAATGCGTCCGTATCCGACGGTCAAGATCACCACGGCCAGACCCGCTATGGCGAGCGCAACCCACTGCAAAGGGCGAAGCCGCTCGCGCAACAGCACAACGGCCAGGAAGACCGTGACCAGTGGGTTGATGTAGTAACCCAGTGCACCTTGGATGACCGCTTGGTTGGATACGGCATAGGCGTAAACAGTCCAGTTGATGGACAAGATCAGGCCGCCGAGCGCACAGGCGATCACCGCGGTGCGAGTAGTCAAGGTGGCCTTGAACGCTGACCACTGACGCAGGATCGTCAACACGATCACTACCAGAATCAGTGACCACACGATTCGGCTCGCGGAGATTTCAAAAACATTGACACCCTTGAGCAGGGCGAAGTACAGCGGAAAAAAACCCCACAGCGCGTAAGCAGCTAAGGCAGCAATTACGCCCTTGCGGTATGAATTCAGTTGATCGTCCAGGTGTCGTTACCGGCGATGAGTGCAGCCAAATCCGCCTTGCCTGATGCCTTCGACTTGGCTACCTGGTCACGCAAAAGCGTGTCGTAGGTCGGACGCTCGATGGAACGGAAGATTCCCATCGGAGTTTGATCCAAGTTGTCCGGATTTGACAGACGAGACAAGGCGAAAGCCAAACCAGGGTCAGCCGCATGTGCATCGTGGACTAGGACGTTGTCTAGGCCAACCTCAGCAACAGCTGCGACCTGGATTGAGCCATCGGCTGCCCGGATCACACCATTTTCCCGCTCGCGACCAAAGGTAATGGGCTGACCGTGCTCGAGGCGGATGATGTGTTGTTCCTTCTCGTCGCCGTCCTTGAGTGCATCAAAGGCGCCGTCGTTAAAGATCGGGCAGTTCTGGTAAATCTCGACCAAAGCAGTGCCGTCGTGTTCAGCAGCCGCGCGCAGGACCGAGGTGAGGTGCTGGCGGTCGGAGTCCATGGTGCGTGCCACGAAGGTTGCTTCAGCGCCTAAGGCCAAAGACACGGGATTGAACGGGTAGTCCAACGAACCCATCGGCGTGGACTTGGTGACCTTGCCCTGCTCGGAAGTGGGCGAGTACTGACCCTTGGTCAAACCGTAGATGCGGTTGTTAAACAACAAGATCTTCAGGTTCACATTGCGACGCATCGCATGGATCAAGTGGTTACCACCGATTGACAGTGCGTCACCGTCACCGGTCACGACCCAGACCGACAAGTCGGCGCGACTGGTGGACAGCCCCGTGGCAATAGCCGGTGCGCGACCGTGGATGGTGTGCAATCCAAAGGTGTTCATGTAGTAGGGGAAGCGCGATGAGCAACCAATGCCGGAAACCCAAACGATGTTTTCACGCTTCAATCCCAGTTCGGGCATAAAGCCTTGCACCGCAGCCAAAATCGCGTAGTCACCACAACCCGGGCACCAACGCACTTCCTGGTCTGACTTGAATTCCTTGGCACTTTGGGGTCCGTCGGCGCTAGGCACCAATGCCAATGACGGGAATTGACTAGTTTCAGACACTCTTAATCACGTCCTCAATAACGCCGGCAAGCTCTTCAGCCTTGAAGGGCAGCCCGCGGACTTGGTTGTAGGAAATGGCATCAACGAGGTACTTCGAGCGGACCAGCATGACGAGCTGTCCAAGGTTCATTTCTGGAATCAAGACCTTCTTGTAACGCTTCAATACTTCCTCGGTGTTAGCCGGGAAAGGATTCACGTGTCGGAAGTGTGCTTGAGCCACCTTGAGACCTGATTCGCGGACGCGACGGCATCCGGCACCGATGGGGCCGTACGTCGAACCCCAGCCCAAGACCAACACGTCTGCGTCGCCGGTGGGGTCATCGACTTCGAGAGGCTCAATGTCGTTGGCAATGCCATCGACCTTGGCCTGTCGAATACGGACCATGAAGTCGTGGTTGGCCGGGTCGTAGGAGATATTTCCGCTGCCGTCGGCCTTTTCGATGCCGCCGAGGCGGTGCTCGAGGCCTGCGGTGCCTGGGACGGCCCATGGGCGAGCCAAGGTTTCCGGATCACGCTTGAACGGCCAGAAGACCTCAGTCCCGTCAGCCAACGTGTGGTTGGGCTCGGTGGAGAAGTCGACGTGCAGATCAGGCAGGTCTTCCACGTTCGGAAGTGCCCACGGCTCGGAACCGTTGGCCAAGTAACCATCGGACAGCAAGAACACTGGTGTGCGGTACTTCGTGGCGATCCGGCACGCTTCAATCGCCGCATCAAAGCAGTCAACAGGGCTCCGTGGTGCCACAACAGGAACAGGTGCTTCACCGTTGCGACCGAACATTGCTTGGAGCAAGTCAGATTGTTCGGTCTTGGTGGGCAACCCGGTGGATGGTCCACCGCGTTGAATGTCAATGACTACGAGCGGGAGTTCCATTGACACAGCAAGTCCGATGGTTTCCGACTTCAACGCAATGCCAGGACCCGACGTCGTGGTGATCGCTAGCGCCCCGCCAAAGGATGCACCAAGAGCAGCCCCGATGCCCGCGATCTCATCTTCGGCCTGGAAAGTGACGACACCGAACTGCTTGTGCTTGCTCAGTTCGTGCAAGATGTCGCTGGCGGGCGTGATCGGGTAGGCACCGAGGTAAACCGGCAGTCCCGAGAGTTCGCCGGCCGCGATCAAACCGTAGGAAAGTGCGGTGTTGCCAGTGATGTTTCGGTAGGTTCCGGCATCCATCGGGGCCGGCTTGACCTCGTAGGAAACCGCGAAATCTTCGGTGGTTTCACCGAATGCGTGACCAGCTTTGAAGGCCGCCAAGTTGGCCGCCAGAATGTCTGGCTTTTTGCCAAATTTTTGATTCAAGAACTCAACGGTTCCATCGGTTGGGCGGTTATAGAGCCAGCACAACAGACCTAGCGCAAACATGTTCTTGCTGCGTTCGGCGTCCTTTTTCGACACATCAAATTCTTTGAGCGCTTCGACCGTCATGGACGTCAAAGCGATCGGGTGCACGTGGAAGCTGTCGAGTGAACCATCTTCAATCGGGTTGGATTCGTAGCCGACTTTTTGCAGAGCGCGCTTGGTGAATTCATCCGTGTTGACGATGATCGAGCCACCGCGAGGAACGTCGGCGATGTTCGCCTTGAGCGCTGCCGGGTTCATGGCCACGAGCACATTGGGGGCATCGCCTGGCGTCATGATGTCGCGACTGGCAAAGTGAAGTTGGAAACTTGAGACTCCAGCCAGGGTTCCGGCAGGTGCTCGGATCTCTGCGGGGAAGTTGGGTAACGTGGAAAGGTCGTTACCGAAGGTGGCGGTTTCTGAGGTGAATCGGTCACCCGTAAGTTGCATTCCATCGCCGGAGTCGCCGGCAAATCGGATGATGACGCGATCGAGGGGCACGACCTGCTTGGTCACGGAGCCGTCCTTGTCTTAAGTGTCGATTTGAACCGCTTTGACCCTACCGGAGCGTAAGTTAGGACTGCTGACCGAGGAAGCCATCGAAAGGAGCCACTGTGATGCAGGACACAACGCCTGTTGCTGTAGTGGTCGATGGGCAACCAGTGCATCTGTGGGCTGTGGAAGCGGGCTTGGCGTGCTGTGGAGTGGAGTATGCGGCTGCGACGACTCTGATCAGCCAGTTACAAGCCCAGACGTCGATAGATCTTGATGCGTTTGCCTCCGGTGACAGCGACAGTGCCAACGTATTAGTGGTGTCCGGCACTGTGACCACAGCCTTAGCGCCGTACGTCGTGGCTTTGTATCAACGCATGGGTCCGGGAGCGCGAGTGATGTCCTTTGGGGCCTGCGCTGCCACGGGTGGACCGTACTGGGATTCCTACGCCGTTGTGGATGGAGTCGATCGCCTCGTTCCCGTCGATGTGTATGTACCGGGGTGTCCACCTAGTCCGGAAGCGTTGATCGACGGATTACGCACTTTGTTGTTGGACGTTCGCGCATGACAATGAATGCATGGATCACGACCTTTGATGCCGATGTGGCGACTGACACTGTCGGCCTTGAGCTCTACGACGTTGACGTTTCGTGCTGGGCCGAAGCGTTGAAGGCATTGAAGGTGGAGCACGACTTCGCCCGCTTGGAATTCATCGCGGGCGTTGATCGTGGCGAGGGGGAGTGTGAGGTGGTGGCGCTGCTGAGTGATGCAACAGCGCGAACCATTGCCGTGCGTGCCCGAGTGAGCAGTGGTCAGGTAGTCGGCTCGGTGGTTGATGCATTCCCTGGCGCGGCGTGGCATGAGCGTGAATTGGCAGAAATGTTTGGGGTTGAGCTTTCATCTGGACCGGCTGAGCACTTGCTGTTGGCCGAGGGTGGACCCGAACACCCGCTGTTGAAGTCCTTTTCACTTATCGCAGAACCCAAGGCACGTTGATGAATAGCCAGCCCCGGCGTGGATCGATTGCGCTCAACCCGCCTGATTGCACCTCGTGCATGTTGTGTGTGAAGGAATGTCCCGACAAGTGCATTCACATTGAATCCCATCCAGTCGTGCAAGAAACTGGCGGTGCCCGACCGGTCACTGTGCAACATCTCGATCGCTTCGCTATTGATTTTGGTCTGTGTATGTATTGCGGCATCTGTATCGACGTGTGTCCGTTTGATGCCTTGGCTTGGGTGGGCCAATCCACTCCTAGTGCTGCGACGGGAAGTGGTTCCTTGATGCACGAGATGGATCAACTTGCTACCGGGTGGAACTCATCAGATGATTGATAGCGAAGTACACGCGCGACACGAGGTGAGCTGACATGAATTACAACCGATTGAAGACAGCAATCTTGTTGGTTGCGCTCAGTGGACTCCTTCTCGTGATCGGATCGGTGCTCGGTGGTACGACGGGGTTGTTCATCGGGTTGCTCATCGCTCTGGGCACCAATGGCTATGCCTACTTCAATAGCGACAAGCTCGCGCTGAAGTCGATGCGCGCTTATGCCGTGACGGAAAATGATCAGCCCGCGATGTATCGCATCGTGCGTGAACTTTCGATGCAAGCCGGCCAGCCCATGCCCCGGCTCTATATGTCACCAACGCAAGCCCCTAATGCGTTTGCTACTGGTCGAAATCCCCAGAACGCAGCTGTGTGCTGCACCGAGGGAATCATGCAGTTGTTGGACGAACGCGAACTGCGTGGAGTTCTCGGGCATGAACTATGCCATGTGTATAACCGCGATATTTTGATTGCTTCGGTGGCGGCCACGATCGCGAGTGTCATTATGTTTATGGTGCAGTTTTCTTGGTTGATTCCTATGGGCGGAAATGACGATCGTGACCGCAATCCTTTTGCTGGTTTGATTATTTTGATCCTGGGTCCCATCGCTGCAACGATCGTGCAGTTTGCGATCAGTCGCTCGCGCGAGTATGACGCTGATGAATCGGGCGCTTTGTTAACCCAGGATCCGCTCGCACTTGCAAGCGCGTTGCGCAAACTGGAGCAGGGCACGGCTGATGCACCCCTCACGCCAGAGCCTGCGCTCCAGACGACCTCAGCGTTGATGATTGCCAATCCCTTCAATGCCGCCGGAATGACTCGACTTTTTTCTA
>JNSE01000037.1 GCA_000754455.1 actinobacterium acAMD-2
CCCCACAGGCATTTCCGCCCGAATATGGGCCCCCGCAGGATTGACCGCCAAAAGACACCTATTCGTCACTTTCCGGTTGCTTTACGGCTACCGCATCCGCCTACAAATAGAGGCATGAAGAACAGCCTTCAGCGGGTCCTCGCCACAGCAGGATTGCTGTGCGTGGTGATGCTGACTGGTGCCCCGCTAAGCCAGGCCGCGCAGGCTGTTGCACTTGCCACGGCGAACGGATCCCAGGACACCACTCGCACGATTGGTGTTGGTCCATCGACAGCGGATGGGCGCCTTGATGGTCGTCCCGGTTTTGTTTTCGTCGGTCGGCCAGGGACCGTGGTGCGCGATCAAGTCGGGCTGGTGAATTACACCGATAATCCTGTATCCGTCTCGCTGTATTCCACCGATGCCTTCACATCCACGACCGGAGCGTTTGATGTCTTGCCCGGTGCAGACAAACCACAAGAGCTGGGCAAGTGGATCGGTCTTACCCCGCAAGTAGTCAAGATCCCTGCTCGCACAACATCTCCCATCGTTGAGCCAGGGTTTGTGAAAGTTCCCTTTACGATTCGAGTTCCTGACTCCGCAAATCCTGGCGACTTCGCTGCTGGCATCGTGATGTCGTTGCGAACGAAGAATACTTCCGGGGCTCCAACAGTGGTTGTCGATCGCCGGGTGGGAACTCGCGTTTCACTGCGCGTCCTGGGAGCCGTCAATCCCAAGGGGGCCCTGAACCAATTGTCAGCCTCCTACCAATCGAGCGTGAACCCTCTAGAGCCGGGATCCGTGCGCGTTTCTTATGCCTTTGCCAATGAAGGAAATGTCACGCTGTCAGCTCGTCAACGCGTATCGATCGATGGATTGGTTGGCGGCGAAAAAACGGTCACGCTACAAAATGTTGGACCAGTTTTGCCAGGCGACAAAGTAGTGATCGAAACCTCGGTTCCTGGCATTTGGCCGGAAGGTCGCATCACTGCCGAAGTCGTTGCTGATCCCTTCGTTGGAACCGATCCTGATGCTGGACCGGACCTGCCGGAGATCAGTGCTCGCACGGCAGTTCCTGCAGTGTCAGTAGTAGGACTTGTCGCCCTGGTCGCAATGGTTGTCATCGTGGCTGGCACGACGTTAGTTGTTCGTCGCGGCCGCAAGCCTGCGGTTGCAGTTGACGAATCCCCCGAGTTGGTGGATGCCTGATGATCGAGATCAAGCGCATCGTCAGCGCATCGTTAATCGCAGGGGTAGTACTCATGAGCCTGGTCGCGCCATCAGCCAGTGCAAGTGAGCGTGGCGGAATTGCATGGTCCGCGACAAAGGGCAATGCCGAATCGTTGATCACGTTGTACACCGAAACCGGTTGCCAGTATCCGGCGACCAAGGTCAAGGCCGAACTGTTCGGCGAAGGAATGCCTGCTGAGGGCCAAGTCGTCTTTTCACCTAGTACTGCCGACTTCTCGGCAACCGGCCCCATGGTGCTACCGCTGAGCAATGCCTTCGTGGTCTATGCCCAACGCAATGCCACACCGTTGGTGGGCAAGTACACGCTGAAGGTTCAGTGCATCGATCGCCTGGGCGCCAAAGTCATTGATGAGTTTGTTTCGACCATGAAGTGGTCCACTCCTGGCGATTCACTGAAGAACATTGAAAAGGCCACGTACACGGCGACCAACACAGCACCAGCGTCGTTGGTGAAAACCACCTCACGCGACCAGGGCGAGGGTGCGGTGCCGGTGCCACAAGTCCAGTCCTCAACATCGCCTCCGACGGAGCCATCCACAACGCAACCGACGGGCAAGGCGGCCGCTTCGGTGCCGAATTCCAGTGGCGAGCCCAAGGCATCGGGTGAACAAGCCTCTGCGGAAGGGGCAAACACCAGTGGCGGTTTCCCCACTCTTGCTGTGGTGCTTGTGGCGGGAGCAGGTGCTCTCCTGCTGGCCCTTCGCTCGGTAATGCAGACCAAAACTAAGCCTTCTAGAGGAAGTAAGAAATGAATATGACCGGTTTGACATCAGTAACACTGACAAGAGAAGGAAAAATGATGAAGCGTTCGGTTCGCGGGGCCGTTGTTGTCCTAGCCAGTGCTCTCTTTGCATCAACCTTGCTGGCTGTTACGCCAGCTCAAGCCACAGTGATCGGTGAAGCAACGCTGGCACCGGCCACGGGAAATGCTGATTCGATCATTGCGTTGTCCACCCCAGCTCCGTGCGCAGCGCCAGCGGTGAAGGTACGTGTCATCGTCACTGGATTTGGTTTTCCCTTGCTTGGCAAGGTCGTGTACTCGCCACAAACGAATGGATTTTCCACCGAGAGCCCCATGACCTTGAGTTTGAGCAATACCTTCTTCGTGTACGCGACGGCTGAGTCCACCTACCTCGCCGGCGAATACGACATTCGTGCGCAGTGTGTGAACTCACTCGGCACCACCATTTATGACGAGTTCTCAACGACCATGCGCTGGACGACGCCAGGCAATGTGCTGGCCAATGTGGGTTCAGCGACCTACACCAGCGGAGCGCTTCCTGCCCCCGCCGCGACCGTCAACCCATCAGTCACGGGTACGGCCAAGGTTGGCTACAGGCTTACCTGTGCTCCTGGAACGTGGACCAATGCAACCAGTTACGCCTACCGATGGAAGCGCAATGGCGTGGTGATTTCCGGTGCTATCACGAACACCTATCTGCTTGCTGGTGGGGAATATGCCAAGAGTATTTCTTGCCAAGTCACCGCGACCGGTGCCGGTGGCTCGACTTCTGTGACGAGCGCGGGACGAACCATCGTTGCCGGCACCATTGCTGTTCGCACGAAGCCTTACATCTATGGCACCGTCAAGGTGGGCCGGACGATTAAGACGACCAGGGGTACCTGGAGTGTTGCTGGCTTGACCTACACCTACCAGTGGAAGCGCAACGGTGTTGCCATTAGCGGAACGGCAGCTCGCAAGTACTACTACAAGGTTGTTTCTAGGGATAAGCGCAAGTACTTGACCTGCACAGTTCGGGTAGCCAAGTCTGGCTACTACAGCACCACCTCAACCACGGCACGCAAAAAGGCTGCTTAATGGATGTGACAGTGATGCAATCAGAAGCGCCGTCGAGTTTGTTTCAAGAACTCGGGGTAGGAAGGACCACCCTTCCTACCCGGGATCGCGAAGCGAGTGAACTCAGCGCTCCAGAAAAGTTGGCTGCGGGATGGAAGAAGGATGTGCTGCTCGTTCCTGGTGCAGCGTTGGTCATTCTTGCCATTTTGCTGGTCAGTTTGATTGCACAACTGTCCTTCATGGGGGCCATTTCGCACACCCGTAACCAGGAGGTCCTGTATTCACAGTTCCGGGAGTCGTTGGCCAATGCCACCGCTCCGACCGGTCAGGTTGCTGATGGTGCGCTGATTGCCCTGGGCACCCCTGTGGCCCTTTTGGAGATTCCGGCTATCGGCGTGAAGGAAGTGGTCGTCGAGGGAACCACATCAACGCAGTTGATGAGTGGACCTGGTCACAGTCGCGACAGCGTGCTCCCCGGCCAGTCGGGAAATGCCGTCGTCGTCGGTCGACAGGCTGGGTATGGCGGCCCCTTTGCCCGCCTGGGTGAGCTGAAGGTCAACCAGAAGTTCTCGGTAACCACGGGACAAGGTGTTCAGCAGTACAAGATCTCAGCGATTCGTCAAGGCGATCAAGCCCCGGTTGGTAACCCGGCCAGTCGACTCACCTTGGTGTCAGCGGCTGGAACGCCTTTTGTGCCAAGCAAGGCCTTGTTTGTTGATGCGGACTTGACGTCGCCGGTCCAGGCCACGCCAACGCAAGTGTTGAGCCAAAGTTCACTAGCTAGAGCTGAGCGCGCTTTTGGTGGCGAATCAGGTGCATGGATTGCAGTCGCTCTGTGGCTGCAAGTTCTGGCCGTTGTGGTGATCGCCATCGTGGTTGCCGCTGTCCGGTGGGGCAAAGTGCAAGCCTGGGTTGTGGGTTTGCCGTTGATCTTGTTCGTGACGCTGTCGATGAGTGAACAGGTCACTCGTCTCCTACCCAATGTTTTGTAAGCCAACAGAAAGTTGACGACAATGGATGTTTCACCGAGTGTGGTTGACACCGCTGCTTTGCCGATCGTGACTGAGCAGCCCACTGGTCAGGACCGTGGCAGTGTGGCGGTCAAGACTCAAGGCACACTGACGGCTCAGTCGGTGTCTGCTTGGTTTGGCACCAACAAGGTCTTGGATCGGGTGTCTTTGACCATGCCCGCGGGCCAGGTCACTGCGCTGATTGGTCCGTCTGGTTGTGGCAAGTCAACGTTCTTGCGCACTTTGAATCGCATGCATGAGCTCATTCCCAGTGCCAGTTTTGCCGGGCAAGTGCTGCTGGATGGCGAAGACCTCTACTCGCCCGAGCGCCGCTTGACCGATGCACGTCGCCAAGTCGGAATGGTGTTCCAAAAGCCCAACCCGTTTCCCGCAATGTCGATTTACGAGAACGTTCTCGCGGGCTTGAAGCTGACGGGCACGAAGGCTCATCGCGATGAAAAGGACGCGTTGGTCGAAGAGTGCCTGACTAAAGCCGGATTGTGGAAGGAAACGAAAGACCGGTTGCGTCAACCCGGCGGTGCACTCTCGGGCGGTCAACAGCAGCGGTTGTGTATTGCGCGTTCGCTGGCAGTTCGACCTGAGGTCTTGCTGATGGACGAGCCGTGCTCAGCGCTTGACCCCACGTCGACGCGTCGCATTGAGCAGACGATTCGTGAACTCGTAGAGGAAGTCACGATTGTTATCGTTACGCACAACATGCAACAAGCACAGCGCGTTTCAGAGCAGTGTGCGTTCTTCCTCGCCGAGCAAGGAACACCTGGTGTCATTGTTGAATACGGCCCCACCGAAGCAATGTTTGACGAGCCATCAGACCCACGCACCTTTGATTACGTGCACGGACGCTTTGGATAAAGCGCTACACGTGTGCGCGCAAGAAATCGATATCTGCAATATGGCCTTCTGCCCCGCCTGGTGTTTCACACACGGTGGGGCAGTTTGCTGACTTGATCACTTCCACGATGGCTTGGGAATCGATGGTGCCGGACGAAAAGTTGTCGTGGCGGTCGCGACCAGAATCGAAGCCATCTCGCGAGTTATTAGCGTGAATCAGGTCGATACGACCGGTGATCGCCTTGATGCGGTCAACCGCATTGACCAGTTCAATGCCACCAGCCCAGGCGTGGCATGTGTCCAGGCAAAAACCGACATCATGACCATCCAGAGCAGTCCAGAGCTGGTCGATGGCTTCGAGTCTGCGTGCCATCGCTCGATCCCCACCGGCCGTGTTTTCGATCAGCACAGGAACCTTTTGGTCTAGGCCTTCGAAGGCTTTGCGCCAGTTATCAAATCCCACTGCAGGATCGTCATCTTTGGTGACGTGGCCACCATGGACGATCACGCCACTGGCGCCACACTCGCTGGCGAGGTCAACGGTTTGCTGCAACAGCTTGCGGGACGGAATACGTATCCGGTTATTTGTCGACGCGACATTGATGATGTAGGGCGAATGCACGAAAAGTTGGACGTTGACTGTTTCAAGGCTGGCTTTCAGTGCAGATGCGCCACCGTCAAAAGCGACGCTGGGTTTAGTCCACTTTTGTGGATCACCAAGAAAAATCTGAACAACTTCCGCGCCACGCTCTAGTGCATCTGCAACAGGGTTGAGCTGGTCTACATGCGAACCGATCCTCATGAGGACAGCCTAGGAGAGTGGATCAATTGATGGCGAACCAGAAGTTCACGGCCGCGAAGGTGCCCGACAGGATCCAACCGGGCATCAAGATCCAGCGCTCCCGGGTGGTGGTAGAGGTCATTTGGGCGTACATGGAGACAAGGAAGCCCAAGGCGCCAAGAACCACGCCCGCCCAGTGCGCGCTAGCAGGGATGTCGAAGCTCTCGCCCACCGCCAACCCGACGGTAATCACGCCTAGAACCAGACAAATGAACGCGATCCCATTGCCACGTGTTTTGGTCTGAGTGGGGGACGTGGTTGATACCTGTGACATTTCAACTCCTGTAGGCGTGCGGTATCCCTCCAGACTAGACCTTGTGCCTAGCGGATCAACGGACATTGGTACTGTTTGACGTTCCTGCTACGACGCAGGTGCCCTCCTGTCACGGATCGACCGTGGCCGATTAGTCCAAAGGAGGTGGGTTAATTTATGCGTCGTTACGAAATGATGGTCATTCTCGACCCCGATCTGGAAGAGCGCACTGTCGCTCCTTCACTGGATACGTTCCTCAATGTCGTCCGGCAATCCGGTGGCAATGTCGACAACGTTGACATCTGGGGTCGTCGTCGTTTGGCCTACGAGATCCAGAAGAAGTCAGACGGCATCTACGCCGTTATTGACATGACGTGTGAACCAGCCGCTGTGAAGGAGCTGGACCGTCAGCTCAATCTCAACGAGTCGGTTCTGCGTACCAAGGTTCTTCGTCCGGATGCGAAGTAGGTAGCACCATGGCACAAGGTGATGTTCAAATCACGGTCGTGGGCAACCTCACTGCTGACCCCGAATTGCGGTTCACCGCAAACGGACTAGCAGTTGTCAACTTCACTGTTGCTTCAACTTCGCGCGCGTTTGACAAGGCATCCAACGAATGGAAAGACGGCGACACCGTTTTCCTGCGTTGCAGTGTGTGGCGTCAATACGCCGAGAACGTTGCAGAGTCTTTGACTAAGGGCACTCGCGTCATGGTTACTGGTCGCCTCAAGGTGCGCCAGTACGAAGCTCGCGATGGCTCCAAGGGCACCTCGGTTGAATGCGAAGTCGATGACGTCGGCCCGGTGTTGCGCAATGCAACCGCCAAGGTCACGCGCGTCTCTCGCGGCGAGGGTGGATTTGGTGGCGGCAACGCTGCTTCTGCTCCCGCGGACGATCCCTGGGCCACGCCTGCCCCCTCTGGTGGCGGCGATGGTGGTTGGGGAGCCCCAGCCGCCGAAGAACCCCCCTTCTAATCTCACTCACTAGGAAGAATTGCTATGAAGCCATCAAACAAAGCTCCGCTTCGTAAGCCGAAGAAGAAGAGCAATCCGCTCAAGGCTGCGAAGGTCGAGTACATCGACTACAAAGACACCGCATTGCTGCGCAAGTTCATCTCAGACCGCGGCAAGATCCGTGCACGTCGTGTCACTGGTGTGACCGTGCAACAACAGCGTCAACTCGCTAAGGCGATTAAGAACGCTCGCGAAATGGCTCTGCTTCCCTACACCTCATCAGCGCGCTGAGTTAGGACATCAACATGAAACTCATTCTCACTCAAGAGGTCACCGGTCTTGGTGCACCTGGCGACGTTGTTGAGGTCAAGGACGGTTACGGCCGCAACTTCCTCGTTCCTCGTGGCTTGGCATTGCGCTGGACTCGCGGTGGCGAAAAGCAGATCGTGCAGATCAAGCGCGCGCGTTCAGCTCGCGAGATTCGCGACCTCGATCACGCCAACGACGTCAAGGCACAACTGGGCGGAATCAAAGTAGTCCTGCGTACCAATGCTGGTGACGCCGGTCGCTTGTTCGGTTCGGTCACGACGACCGATGTCGCTGCCGCAATCGTTGACGCTGGAGGCCCCGATCTGGACAAGCGCAGCATCTCCATTGCTACCGCTATCAAGACCGTTGGCAACCACACGGTGTCGATCAAGCTCCACCCCGAAGTGACCGTGGAGCAAGCCATCACGGTGGCTGCCCACTAGGTCCCTCCCGCACGTCAGTTCTTGCCGGTCCCTACCTCGTGGGGGCCGGCAAAAACTTTTTATCCACAGAAAAGTGCCGTTCCTAGCCCAGGCTGGGGGCGGATCTGGCAGGAAAAAAAGTTTGTGCTCCACAGGGTGCTCCCCAAGTCCTCCACGCCCTTCGGCCGCCTATCCACTGTTTATCCACAGGTTCGTCCACAGGCAGATTTGGTCTGGGCCTGAACACCCCACAGACTGTCGGTTACCAGGCCGAAGATGGTCTGGAGAACGCGCGCGCACGTGACCTAGAAGAGGCGGGAATCCATGAGCTTGGCTGAAGTCCCGCCCTTGGCAGGTCCTAGTTTGGAGCGCACTCCGCCGCAGGACGTGGCTGCTGAACAGTCCGTCTTGGGTGGCATGTTGCTGAGCAAAGATGCGATTGCCGATGTGGTCGAAGTCGTTCGTGGCACAGACTTTTATAAGCCCGCACACGAAACAATTTACGAAACCATTCTTGACCTTTACGGTCGTGGTGAACCTGCCGATGCTGTCACTGTTGCTGGTCGCTTAACTACTAGTGGTGAACTCGCGCGCGTGGGTGGCGCACCGTATTTGCACACACTCGTTTCCTCTGTTCCCACTGCTGCCAATGCTGGCTATTACGCGCGCATCGTTCGCGAGCGTGCGATCTTGCGCCGACTGGTTGAAGCTGGCACACGCATTGTGCAAATGGGTTATGCCGCTGATGGCACCGAAGTCGACGACGTGGTGGACCAGGCGCAAGCAGCCGTGTACGAAGTGACCGAGCGTCGTGCCAGTGAGGACTACGTACCGCTGTCGGGAATCTTGCAGGGCACCGTCGACGAGATCGATGCAATTCAAGCCCACGGTGGCGGATTCAGTGGTGTGCCAACCGGCTTGGTGGATCTGGACAAGCTCACCCACGGTTGGCATCCAGGCCAACTCATTGTGGTCGCGGCCCGGCCTGGTTTTGGTAAGTCCACGTTGGGCTTGGACTTCGCTCGCTCGGCCAGCATTAAGCACGACATGACCAGCGTGATCTTCTCCTTGGAAATGAGTCGCAACGAAATTGCTATGCGTTTGCTGTCGGCCGAAAGTGGCGTACCACTGACCAACATGCGTGCGGGTACCTTGAGTGAGCCACAGTGGCTCGACATCGCCAAGCACATGGGCCGGGTCAACAACGCTCCGTTGTTCATCGACGACTCAGCCAACATGTCGATGATGGAAATTCGCGCCAAGTGTCGTCGATTGAAGCAGCGTCATGACCTCAAGCTCATCGTCGTTGACTATTTGCAGTTGATGTCCAGTGGCAAGCGCGTAGAAAGCCGTCAACAGGAAGTCTCGGAATTCTCTCGATCCATGAAGTTGCTGGCTAAGGAGCTCGAAGTTCCGGTTATCGCCATCAGTCAGTTGAATCGTGCCTCCGAAGCGCGTGCCGACAAGCGTCCGATGCTGTCCGACTTGCGTGAATCTGGTGCGATCGAGCAGGACGCTGACGTCGTGATCTTGATTCACCGCGAAGATGCCTACGACAAGGAAGTACGTCCGGGTGAGGCTGACTTGATCGTGGCGAAGCAGCGAAATGGCCCCACCGATCACGTGTCGGTGTCCTTCTTGGGCCACTACAGCCGCTTCGCCGATATGGCACGCATCTAACTCAGGACCGACGAACGCCAACAATCGTCAAGTCGTCCACTCGCCATTGATCGGCGCGCTCTCGTGCTGCGGCAGCAAGCCGTTCAATGCCACCGCGAACCGAATCCGATTCGGCCATCAACGTCGCGATGTAGTCGTCCGACCACGCATCCTTGAGTTCTGCGCCTTCGCTGTCCTGAGACTCAGTAAATCCGTCCGAGACAAGAAGGATGGTGGACTCACTTGCCAATTTGGTCTTGTTCATGGTCCAGTCACCACCGAGGCCGCTGAGTAACGGGCCGGTCGGAGCAAGGTGTGCAGTCACGGTGCGGCGATCAATGATCATTGGAGCCGGGTGTCCGGCATTGGCCCACACCACTTCGCCGGCTCCGGAAATGGTGACCACACATGCGGTGGCGAAGCGTTCAATCTCTCCACTCAGCGTGCCGGCAGCCGCCTCGAGGGCGGATCGAGGAGTGCCGCCCGCATCGAGGGCAGCAGCCAGGGCGTACTTGAGTTTGAGTGCTGTTAAGCCAGCCAGGGGTCCGTGCCCAGATACATCAACCAGCGTGATGGCCAAGCGACCATCGGCCAGAACCTGCGTGGTGAACCAGTCTCCGGCTAGGACTCCCTCAGCCGGCAACATCAACCCAGCAGTTTCTAGACCGGGGATGGTCGCTGTGGTCGCGGTGACACGGCCTTGCAGTTCTCGGCGCAATGCAGCAACCACTGGTCCTCGTTGGTCTAACGCTTCGCGCGCGGCAATGGCCTCGTCAATTTCATACATGAGGCGCCGGCGCATGTCTTCGGCATCTTGGGCCGTTTGCGCAATTTCTGCAGGTCCGGTTCTGCCGATTTGATGAGTGGTATCACCATCTGCGACTTGGCGTAGGTCGGCGGCGACGTCAATGAGGGGTTGGGTCACCCAGCGGCGGAGTCCCCAACGCAGAACTAGAACCAAAATAAGAATCCCGATGAGAGAAACTGCTAGAGCTGACTTCAAGATCGTCAAGGATTGAGCAGTGTCATCGGTTGCCTGGGTGCGCCACAAGTACAAATCGGTTTGTAGTGTGTTGAGGTTGGCTCGCAAGGCATCGGTTTTCTTAGCCGCAGTGGTCGAGGCTGCCGCCTCACGCGCCTTGGCTCGTTGGCTGACCGAGGTCGCTGACATCGTGGGCGAAATGACTGTCGTGAACCAATCAAGATACGAGGTTGTGAGTTCCCCGCTGGCTTGACGTGTCCGTTCGTCGCCTTGCGTAGTTTCGCTCAATGAGCGCAGCCCGGAACGCACGAGGTTGTCAGCGACAACATTTTCATTGCGAGCAGCAACTTCTTGAGTTAGCGCGTAACGAGAGGCCGTGAGATCAACATCGAGGATGTTGAGGGCGATGTCGCTTGCGGTACGTACCGCAGGCTGGACTTGGTTAGTGACGATGGAGCCCGAGGAAGAGACCAGGGCAAGGCGTGAACCCACCAAAATCGCAAAAAGCGCCAGGGCAAGCACAACTACTGCAAGAACAATCTGTAATCGTCGGCGAACGCCCATAAAGGCAAGGCTAGGTCTAGGCTCAGGGTTGTGGCGCCTGCACACTCCGAACCGGAACTTCGAGCATCGCTCGATGCTGTCCCGCGCTATCGAGCCGGAGCTGCTCCTCCACCCGGTCCTGTGGGAGTGGTTGCCTACAAAGTTGCTTCGAACGAGAACCCGTATCCGCCCTTACCGGGTGTCTTAGCGGCGATCAGCGATGCTGCAACCGGGATCAACCGTTATCCCGATTTTGGATCAGCACAACTTGTTGCTGAGCTCGCACGGACGCTAGGGGTGAACCCTGACCAACTGGCCTTAGGAACTGGGTCAGTGTCGTTGTTGGAATATGCGGCCCAAATTTCCTGTGCGGATAACGATGAGGTCGTCTTCGCTTGGCCCTCGTTTGAGGCATACCCGATTGTTACCGCGGTTGCTGGTGCACAAGCCGTTCAAGTCCCGCTCACCAGTGATCATCACCATGATCTTGAGGCAATGCTTGCTGCCATTACGGCGCAAACGCGATTGGTCATCGTGTGTAGTCCAAATAATCCAACCGGCACAGCGGTGGAGCGGTCCGCCTTTGTGGATTTTCTCAAAAAGGTGCCATCACGGATTTTGGTTGTACTCGATGAGGCGTATACCGAATTTGTTTCCGATGATGCATCGTTTGATTCCCTTGCATTGATGTCACAGTTCCCCAATGTGTGCATCTTGCGCACGTTTTCAAAGGCGTATGGCTTGGCTGCTATTCGACTGGGGTATGCGATTGCCTCCGAAAATGTGGCGAGTGCCCTTCGAGCCGTGGCTTTGCCGTTTGGCGTCTCATCGGTGGCACAAGCTGCCGGCTTAGCCGCGCTCGCCCCGCCAGCTCAACGAGAACTTCAAGCTCGCATCGCGCAACTCAACCTCGAGCGCGAGCGAGTCGTGAAAGCGCTTGGCGCACTGTGCGCTGCTAACCCGGAAGGAAACTTTGTGTGGTTGCCGCTGGGTGAGCGCTCTGCTGAATTTGCGAATCTATGCCAGGAGCAGGCTTTGTCAGTTCGCCTTTTTGTGGGTGTGGGCGTGCGAGTCACGATCGCTGAACCGCAAGCCAACGATCGACTCATAACTATCGCTCAGGGGTTTAGCGATGACCACGCCAGCGCATAAGGGCTCCGAGCCCCTTCGGTGGGATCGCGAAGACGAAATCATTGATGCCGTAGCTGCCGTTGCATCAGGTGAAGACGTCCGCGTGACGTTGGAACGATTGGTGTACGGAGCCGTTGAGTTTTTGGATGCCCAATATGGCGCGTTGGGCATCACGGGAACTGAGGGCGAGTTAGCTGACTTTATTCATGTGGGAATGGCGCCAGACGTGGTCAGCGGTATTGACCACACGCCCGAGGGTTTAGGGGTGCTGGGCGTTACTGCACAAGGTGTGTCTCCGCTACGACTGAGCGAGATCAGCGGCCATCCATCCTCGGTGGGATTTCCTTTGGGTCATCCGCCGATGCACACGTTTATTGGTGCTCCAGTTCGACTTCGCGGAAAGAGCGTTGGCACCTTCTATGTCACGGAGAAGAATGGTGGCGGACCATTTACTGATGAGGATGTGCGCAGTCTTGGTGCGTTTGCCAGCGTCGCCGGAATTGCCGTCGAGAATTCGCGCTTGTTTGAGCGCTCGCAACGTCGCGAGGAATGGCTGCGTGCTTCAACTGAGGTAGCAACTGCGATTTTGTCGGGCTCGGATACTCATGAAGTTCTCGAGTTGGTCGCTCGTCGTGCGCTGTTGTGTGCCCGTGCCGATGGTGTGGCGATCATGCTCGAAGATGACAATGGGGAAATGGTCGTCGAAGTGGCCATCGGTGAATCGACCGAGGGGTTCAAGGGCATGGTTGCCAACGAATCGTGGCAATACTCCATGCACGCGAAGTCATCGGGAACTCCCGTCGTCATTGATGATCTAGGTGCTTTGGGCAAGTCCGATGATCCGAATTACCGCAAATTTGGAACGGCAGTCCTTCTTCCATTGGTAACGGCTCAGCGTGCCTTTGGGGCGATCGCGGTCACGCGCAACCGCGGTGGATCGGCCTGGGATGAGCAGGACGTCACTTTCGCCGAATCCTTCGCTAGTCAGACCGCCTTGGCACTGGTGTTGTCCGATGCACAGCGGGAGCAAGAACGGTTGGCTGTCTATGTTGACCGCGATCGCATCGCGCGGGACCTGCACGACTTGGTGATTCAACGCCTCTTCGCCAGTGGGCTGATGTTGCAGGCAGCATTGCGCAAGGATGACGTGAACGAGGAATTGCGAGAGCGCCTTGACGCGGTCGTGGGTGAGCTCGATGGAACCGTTAGAGAAATCCGTCAAACTATTTTTGAACTCGCCAGCGGACACAACGAAGCTCCGGAATTGCGTGGTCGGATTCTGCGGGAAGTTGCTAACGCTGGCGTTGCCCTGGGATTCCAACCGAAATTGATGTTGGAAGGTCCGTTGGATTCAGTGGTTTTGGACGCCGTGGCTGATCACACGGTGGCTGCCCTGCGCGAGGCGCTGTCCAACGTGGTCCGCCATGCGCATGCCAGTGCGGTGGATGTTCGCCTTGAACTCTTGGGTGACGAAGTGGTGTTGACGGTGACTGATGATGGGGTGGGAATTTTTCCCACGCACCGCAGTAGTGGAATCAAAAATCTTGAAAACCGTGCCAAAGAATTAGGCGGGTCCAGCACCATTGAGCCAACTCGAGCCGATGGTTCCGGAACCCGCCTGATCTGGCGTGCGTCAATCCTCTAGTTCTTGCGGACTTGTCGTCGCGCAACAAAAGCGGCGGCCTGGGTGCGCCGTTCCATCCCCAACTTCGCCAGCAGGGAAGACACGTAGTTCTTGACGGTTTTTTCAGCCAGGAACAGGGTCTGACCGATCTGACGGTTAGTCATGCCTTCACCGATGAGGTCAAGAATCTTGCGCTCTTGTTCAGTCAAACCGGCGACGGCATCGTCTTCCTTGTGTGGTGTGCGAAGCCGTTCCATCACGCGCTGTGTGGCCATGGGGTCAAGAAGTGATTTGCCCGATGCGATGGTGCGAATGGCATCTAGCAGGTCGGTGCCTTGAATGTCCTTGAGGACGTACCCCGTAGCTCCAGCCATGATCGCATCAAACAGAGCCTCGTCATCGGCGTAAGAGGTCAACATGAGGCATTGGGTGTCGGGCAACTCGGTCCGGATGTCGCGGCACACCTCCACACCGTTGCCATCGGGAAGTCGTACATCAAGTACGGCAATGTCAGGCTTGGTTTGTGGGATGCGTGCCAGCGCTTCGGCAGCAGTGCCAGCTTCGCCGACAACTTCCATGTCAGGTTCAGCTGAAACCAAATCAATCAAGCCCCGTCGAACGACTTCATGGTCGTCCATGATGAAAACTTTGATACTCATCCTTGATACCCCGTAACTGGTTGTAGTGCTTGAATGCCGACCGGGACTTCGGCCTGCACGGTAAAGATCGTTCCTGGTTCCTGATGTTGTAAGGATGCAAGGTGTGCCCGCGCAACTTCAAGAGCATCAATAACTTTGAAACCCATTTGGCGCATTCGCTCTCCTCCCCCTGGTCCGAGAATGGGAGTGTCCACAAGACCTGGACACACTCCATTCAGAATGACCCCTTTTTCAAATAAAGATGGTGCGATTGACCGAATCCATCCAATCGTTGCCCATTTGGACGCTCCATAGATAGGACTTTGGACATGGGCCGCAAGTCCCGCAATGGACGAAGTCACTGAAATCGCCCCGCCACGATCGGCCATAGAGCGAAAAAGTTCGCGCGTTCCGTAGAAAACTCCACCGATGTTGGTATCCATGACCGTTTCGAAGAGTTCATCAGGAACCTCGCGCAGGTCCTCAAAGCGAGCTCCGGCACCGGCATTGAGCACGGCGAAATCCCATGGGCGACTAGCCGCGATAACAACCCATGCGGCGGAGTCACGAACATCGAGGTGTTGGTAGTCGGCGCCGATTTCAGCTGCAACGGCTGCACCGAGTTCATCGTTGATGTCGGTGATCAGGACGTGGGCGCCTTCGTTGCGAAGCAAGCGCGCAGTTGCTTCACCGATTCCACTGGCAGCGCCAGTAACCAAAACTTGCTTACCAGTGAAAGCGCTCATGAATGTCCTCGGTGTAGTTGTTCCATTGTGACTACCGTACCCACTGCAGCAGGCCATATCCTTTAACGATGAGTGCGAAGTCGTTGCCCCAAGCCTGGGAACAGGTATGGCGAGCTGCACCAGAGGCAGTGGTGCTGATCGATAGATCGGGACAGACGCATTCAGCACAACAGGTAATGGATGAAAGCGCGCAGCGCGCAGCCTCACTGGCGGCTAGCGGTGTGCGAACAGGGTCAACCGTGTTGATGTCGTGCTCACCCAGTGTTGATTTGATCTTGACCTACATCGCGCTCATGCGTTTAGGGGTGACGATCGTGCCGGCCAATACCGGGTACACCGATCGCGAACTGGAATACATCGTTGATGATGCCAAGCCGGTGGCCGCTGTCGTTGATGAACCAGCCAAGCTCCGGTGGCTTGAGCGCCACGGTGTCGAGATGGTGATCGGGCCTTCTCTTGACCTTCCGCAGGCTCCGGTCATGGCGGACTTGCCTACGGTTGACGCCACCTCAGCGGCCTTTATTGCCTATACCTCTGGAACCACCGGTGCACCCAAAGGTGCGGTGTTGACGCATGCCAATTTGTTAGCAGGTTCACAGAGCCTGAAGCAGGTGTGGGAGTGGACAGCATCCGATCGATTGGTCTTGGCGTTGCCCCTGTTTCACATGCACGGCTTGGGTATTTGTCTGAATACCTTGTTGTTAGCCGGCAGCAGTGCGGTAGTCCTGGAGAAGTTCACCGTCGATGGGGTCTTTGATGCGATCGCTGAATTTAACGCCACGATATTTTCTGGCGTGCCGACGATGTATTCGCGCATCGCTGCCTCTGATCGAGTTACCGAATTGGCATCCCTGCGCGTGGCTATGAGCGGCTCAGCGCCATTGCCGATATCGGTGTGGAATCGAATCGCTAAACGCAGTGGGGTTCAGATCCTTGAGCGTTATGGGATGACCGAGACTGTGGTCCTCACGTCAAACCCAGTTGATGGAATGCGTAAAGCCGGAACTGTCGGTCGGCCCATACCTGGCGTTGAACTGCGATTGGGTGAAGGCAATGCAGTCGAAGTGCGCGGCGCGAATGTCTTTAGTGGGTACCTTGACCGCCCGCATGCAACCGAAGCCGCCTTTACTGCGGATGGGTGGTTTCGCACCGGTGATGTGGGTTCGATTGATGACGATGGCTACCTCAGTTTGGTTGGGCGAACGAGTGAATTGATCATCTCCGGTGGTTTCAATGTGTATCCACGCGAACTAGAAGACGTGCTGCGCGAGCATCCGTTAGTCATAGATATCGCGGTTGTTGGAACTCCGGATGAGGAATGGGGCGAGATCGTTACCGGGTATGTGGTTCTTGATGAATCCGCCTCGGCTTATTCCTCGTGGCCAGACACCTTGATGGCGCATGCCTCTGAGCGGCTAGCTCCCTTCAAGATTCCGCGCCGGTGGCACCGCTTGCCCGAATTGCCACGCAATGCCATGGGCAAGGTCGTGCGCTCGGAGCTCACACCCCCGTAAGGCTCTACATTGGTGACATGAGCGTTCGAGTCGGCCTATTGCAGTTGCGAGTAGATGACAGCGAAACAGTGGCTGATCGCAAGATCCGAGTCGTGGAATTGGTTTCCTCGGTGTTAGCAGGTCAAGCAAGTGGCTTGAAACGTGTGGGAACAGTCGGCGCAACGCAATCACTTGATGTCTTGGTCTTACCGGAACTGTGGACTGTTGGCGCACATAACAGCGCGATGATGCTGGCGCATCCCGAACCCCTTGACGGGGAACTGATTGCCGATCTTTGTGTGCTTGCACGGTCATCACAGACGTGGATCTATGCGGGGTCTTTCCCCGAACTTGATGGTTCGCACCGGTTCAATACAACCGTTGTCATAAGTGATGAGGGTGTCGTTGTCGGTAGGTATCGAAAGATCCACTTGTTTGGGTTTGATTCGGGTGAAGCTGCTGTTCTGACTGCAGGACCGGAACTGGTGGTAATCGATTCCCCGCTGGGAGCAACAGGTTTGGCAACGTGTTATGACGCGCGCTTCCCAGAGCTCTTCCGTGGACTCCTTGACCGCGGCGCCGAATCGTTTGTCATCCCATCGGGCTGGCCCACGGCGCGCATTGAGCACTGGCGCACACTCTTGAAGGCCCGTGCCATTGAAAACTTGGCCTGGACTCTTGGATGCAATCAAGTCGGGGTTCAGGCTGGAGTAGAACTGGGCGGTGCGTCGATGGTGATCGAACCTTGGGGGCAGGTCATCGCTGAAGCCCCTACCGATGAAGAATGTCTTCTGCTCGCCGAAGTAGATCTTTCGCTCGTTACTCGTTCTCGAGATGCGTTTCCCGCCCTTAAAGATAGAAAACTGTAAATATCCCCCATCAAGGAGTTCCACTCATGCGTCGCCTCATTGCAGTACTGGCTGCCTTCACCCTCAGTTTGGGAATGTTGACTGCCTGTTCACCGGGAAGTTCACAGTCGACGTCTGCGGATAACGCCAAGACGGTTGATGCGTATTTGAGCGCTTTGATTCCGAAGAAGTACCAAGGGGCAACGATTCAAGTCGCTACAGATGCCACCCTCGCGCCTAATGCGTTTGTTGATCCGGAAACTCAGCAGCTGGTGGGCGCAGATATTGACCTCATCAACGCCGCTGCTGAGGTACTGAAAATTAAGGTCACCTTCGTCAATGTCCCGTTTGAGAAAGTCATCAGTGGAGTAACCAAAGGCACTTATCCGGTAGGGGCTTCATCCATTGTTGCCACTCGGGCGCGGGAAAAGAACATGGATCTAGTGAGCTACCTGAAATCAAGCCCACGCTTTTTTGTTGCCAAGGGAGATGCCTTTACCAAGGCAACAGCGTTATGTGGGAAGACTGTTGCTGTCGCGGCAGGAGGGGTGTATGTCGACGAGTTGAAGACGCTGTCAGCGACATGTCCTAAGACAACACCAATCACCATCGAGCAGTCAACCGACCAAAGTGCTGCAACGCAGGCTGTTATTGATGGCAAGGCATATGCCAGCGTTGCCAGCGGGCCAGTTGCTACGTGGACGGTAAAGGAATCCGAGGGCAAGTTGGAACTGACCGGAGAGCCTTTGGCTCCCTTTACTTATGGTTTCGCGATCGCGAAGAAGTCCGGACTAGCCCCGGCCTTCCTCACGGCAGTCAACTCCCTGATTACCCAGGGCAAATACACCGAGATCTTGAAAAAGTGGGGGCTTGAAGACTCGACAGTTAAGACGTCAACCATTAATCCACGGACGAGTAAGAAGACATCATGATGGCGTTCAGCAAGAAACTCGCCGGAGCGCTGGTGATCGTGTTGACGGTGACCTGTGTAAGTGCGTGTGGAACGGCAAAGGTTGCCTCGTCGCCACAAAACACCACCGCGCCCCTGGATAAGAAGATCTCGGGTTCGGTGCCTGATCGCTACCGGGACCAACCGTTGATTATTGCGACCGATGCGTCGTTGGCGCCGATGGAATTAGTTGCTGGGAAAAAGAAGTCCATCGTTGGCGCCGATATAGACATAGTCAATGCGCTAGCTTCAACGATGGGGCTGAAGGTCATTATTCAAAATGTGGACTTCAACAAGATCGTCAGTGGCGTGAATTCCGGCGCTTATGACCTGGGCGTATCGAGCATCACCGATACGCCGGCTCGGGAGACGAAGGTGGACTTCGTGACGTACTTCCAGGCTGGGATTTCGTATTACGTGCGAAAAGGGGCAGCGAAGGTTGCTCAACCAGCCGACCTTTGCGGCCAACGAGTGGCTGTTCAAGAAGGAACGATTCTTGAAACTCTTGCGGTAAAGCAAAAGCCGCTGTGCGACAAGGCCGAACCGTTGTCCATCGTCCGGTTTCCGCAGCAAACACAAGCAACCCAAGCGGTGATTAACAAGAAAGCAGATGTCACCCTCTCGGACACTCCTATTGCCTCCTGGGCGGTGCGCAACTCCAAAGGCAAACTCGTACTTTCGGGCGATCCTTTTGACGTTTCCCCGTACGGAATTGCCGTTGCAAAGGGAAGTGGGCTGACCGAACCATTGCAAAAGGCAGTCAACAAGATCATTGCCAATGGGGTCTACGACAACATCTTGTTGAAGTGGGGACTACAAGCCGGGGCTGTCGAGAAGTCTCAAGTCAACATGGCTGTTAGTTAGAGCGGTCCTGGGATTCCTTTGTGCCACGGAAACTTTATGTCTAGAACACCTGCGGGCTAGGCGCTAGTTGCCCGGTGTTGGCTTCTGCGAGAGCACTGCTGGCATCGCGGTCGAAGGATTTCCTAGCAGCGAAGATCAGGACTGCGCCGATGGAGAATGGAAGGATGAGAGAGGCAATGCCAAATGAAATTCCCTGTTTCAGGGCTTCGGTGGTTTCTTGACCGCTGAATGAAGTGTTGATCACGAGTTGCGATATCGCGAAGACAAGAAGAGCCCCGGTGGAAGCACCGATGGTAATGAGGAACTGGGCAATACCAAATCCACTGCCTCGCTTTGAAGCCGGAAGCACATCGCTGGTGGATGCCCCAATATTTGCAAGAGCGGTGATATTGAAGGCGTTAATGAAGACAAAGAGCACAATTTTTGGCAGGAGACCAGGAGTAATCACAAAGAGGACCAAGCAAAGTGCCGACAGAGCAAGACTCGATGCGGCTATCGTGACTCGGCCGCCGGGGTTCTTTCGTGCGACGCGGTCACCAATGATTGAGCCAATGATACTTCCGAGAATGAGGCCTAAGCTTCCAACGGGCCCAGTCAGCAACGTTGCTTCTTTGGCCCCGAGGTCGTTGATGCGTTCAAAATAAATCGTGACGGTAGAGAACAGTCCCGAGAAACCGGCGAACAACAGCATTTGTCCCAAAATGATGTAGCGCAAGGTGCGAATGCTCAGAACTTGCTTGATTCGGCCAAGCATGGAAGGTTCGCCTGAATCTTCGTCCATCGCATGTTCGACGTTGATGGGCACCCCGGGGTCTGCGGGATCAAATGCAGCTGCTTTATCCAGGGATATGGGCTTTGCGCTTGCGTCTACGACGATCGATGAGTTGGACGGCCCGCTTACTGTGCTCGAAGGAGCTTCACTTGCCATCGCGCTGCTGTTCGCTGGCAGGGTACTTTGTGCATTGGCCGCTTCTGCCAACTGAGAGATCTCATCTGCGAGCCCTCGTTTGGGTTCGCGGACTACAAAGCGGACGGCAAGAGCAAGAATCAGTGCAGGAATACCCATGACGAGGAATGCTGCGCGCCAGCCGTAGGCGTCGGAAATCACACCACCGATGACCAAGCCCAGCGGCAATCCAAAGTATTCCATTGCACGCAAGATCGCGAAGGCTCGACTGCGAACAGCCGTTGGATAGAGGTCTCCTGCTAAGGATGCTGAGGCTGGGATTGTCAGCGGAGTGGCGGTACCTAGGAGGAGCCGGGCGAGAAAGAACAAGGCGAACGTCGGTGCGAGTGCTGAGCCAAACGAGAGTAATGACCAGATGCCGATGACGATGGACAGGATCCAGGTGCGATTGCGCGTGTCTGCGAACTTTCCAGCGGGTACAACCAAGAGAAGCGCGGCGATTGACGGCGCGGAGAGGAGAACGCCTGTCAAGAGTTCACTGATTTGAAACTCTTCCTTGAGCGCGCTGAGTGAACCAGCCAAAACGGTGTTTTCCGCACGGTCTACGAGCCCAATTCCACCCAGCATGATGGCGCTGGTCCAACCGAACGGAGCTGCTTTCTTGAGGTTGATTCGACGCGGACCCCTGCCAGGGAAGGCCTCCATCTCCACCTCAAAGTCGCTGACCATGGTTGCCCCAGTTGATCCGGGCGTGGGCTGACTCATCGATCCTCCAAGAGTGGAAATTAGGGCAACACAAGTAAAATCAGGTTAGATTGCTTTCCCCTGTTTTGGGGTAGGCGCGCGCGCCTTGAGTCGCTGAACCTGGCGGGAACAACCCACCTGGTTCAGCGCCTGAAGATTCGAAGGGCTCAGTGGATCGGTGCTGAGGGGGTGGCAAATCCGTCTTTAGCTTCCGCACGCGCGGCGGCCGCATCCTGGTCGTAAGAGGACCTGGCCTTCAGTAGAAGAAGTGATCCTATAAGGAGGGGAATCAGCAGAGATCCAACTCCAATCGAGATCCCTAGTCGGAGGGTCCGCTCAGTTTCGCCTCCAAGAGCGCTGACCACGATTTGAGAAACTATGCCTTGGACGAAGAAGGCACCAAAGGCTGATCCCAAGGTGATGAGCAATTGTGAGACGGCAAAGCCGCTTCCTCGTCTGGAAGCTGGCAAGACGTCAGCAGTAGCAGCGCCAAGGTTTGCTAAGGCGATGATGTTGCACAGATTGATCACGAAAAAGAAGCCAATTTTCACCGGGACCTCCGGTGCTAGTACAAAGAAGAAGAGGCACGGGACGGAAATACCCAACGCCAAAGCGCTGATAGTAATTCGATAAGATTGCTTCTTTTTTGCTAACGCATCTCCGATTGCAGCTCCCAGGAACGCGCCCAGGACAAGTCCAGCTCCCCCAATCGCGCCCGTTATCGCCCCAGCGTTTGCAAGAGAAAGAGAGGTTGTGCGCGTGAAGTACGTGACGGCGGTGGCGAAAAGGCCGGCAAAAGCGATGAAGAGAAGCATTTGCGCGATGATGAGAAGCCTCAGCGTTCGGATTGAGAGCACCTCTTTGAATTGTTTACCTATGCCTTTAAATGTAAAGATTGGCGCTGAGTCGGTTATATCAATTGACGGTTCTGAAGATCGGTCAAGGACGCTGGCAGCCTCATTAACGAGGGATATATCGCCTGGCCCGCTAATTCCGGGACCTTCTGGCTGCTTCGTTTCTCCATTCTCTAAAGCATTTGGCGTCATGTTTTGAGTGTCGCTTTCGATCTCGGAAGCGAGTCTTGTCATTTCGTCAGCCAGTCCTCTGCGGGGTTCGCGAAAAAGTAGAAAAGTTGCGAGTGCCATTAAGAGAGCTGGCACACCGAGGACAAGAAATGATGCGCGCCATCCGTACTGTTCGGCAATTTTTGCACCCAAGACGGTCCCGAGTGGCAGGCCAAAGTACTCGAGACCTCGCAGAATTGTGAAGGCAGTGCTTCGAACTTTCGTTGTGTATAGATCCCCCACCAGTGAAGCTGAGGCCGGAATACCCAGTGGAGAGGCCATACCGAGGAGAATCCGAGCGATCAGAAGGGCAAAGAATGTCGGTGCAGCAGCAGAAGCAAATGAAAGCACCGCCCAGGCGCCAATCACGGCAGTGAGAAGCAGTTTTCTATTGGCCTTGTCTGCCAATTGACCTGCCAATGCCACGAGAGCAATGGCCGCCAATGATGGTGCTGAAAGGAGAATGCCAATTCCAAATTCGGATACTCCGAATTCCTCTTTGATGAGCGGCGTAACTGCCCCAAGTACCGACCCGTCAGCCCTGTCAACAAGCGCAATGATGCCGAGGAGAAAGACAGGTGACCAGCCCAGGGGAGCGGACTTAAGCAAGTTCACGCGGCGAGGAGGCTTGCCGGCGAGGACAACCATTTCGGTTTCAAATTGGCTGTTCAGGGTGGCACCACTTTTTCGAGTAGACATCTAGATCGGTAGCCCTTCAATTGGCAAAACTCCTGAGAATACACAACACCACATCAAGGGATTTCGCTCGCTCAAGGGGCAAGGCACGACTGATTTTCGGGCTTTCTGGCCTTTGCCAAAGCCGCAATCATGCTCGGGTTGGTCTTACCAGGGGAAACCGCCCTTTTGGGGCACGTGTAGGACGGAAGTGGTGGGATACCGTTCGGGCATTCCTCGACAAGCATGGTGGCAAGGAAGTCATTAGCTGGCGCTGGGTTGCTGCGCTCCGCACACATCGGCGGCCGGCGACGTCAACATCGCATCATCGATTCCTCACGCCTAGTTCGTGCCTGAGTGAGTACAAAGACAGGGTCTTAATCGCGCTAGCGGTGTGTACGAAGCCTCTAACAACGCGTGTTCACCATTCCTAATCTTGAATCACTGTTTGTAGGGATCTGTTGATCCGAAGACAGGTTGGTTCAAGTGACCAAACTGCTTTCGATGTGGTGAATCACCCATCCCGTGAGTGCACAGGGGATGGGTGACGTCATGAAGGCTCTTTCCGATAATCGTTTGTTGAGGGCTGTAGGGGCGATGTTCCTCATCGGGGCATTTATTCCACTGATGTCTTTGCCGTCGGCAACAGCTACAGCCAGTGGGACCGGATTTAGTGGCGATTCCCGCGCGGAGTCCTATGAGGGCAATGTCACCAAGTGCAACGACTCCGATCCCACGGGCGATGGCGAAAATGGCGCTGGCCTGCCGGGTCAAACAATGACTTCACATGTGACGTCAACTGTTGACGATCCATACATCACTATTTCAGCCGTCGATGCTGGCTGGGAAGTTTCTAGTGTTGTCGTTAAGGGCGGAAGCAACGGCTACAACGTCTATTTGATTGGGGATTTGGGATCGCTGACGTGGAATGACCTGCATCCGCCACTGAATCCCAACGAGGAACCAGCAGGGATCAGTCATTGGTTTGTGTGCGGAACCAAGACTGTCGTGACGACCGAGCCTCCAACGACTGAGCCTCCGACCACGGAGCCTCCAACGACGGAACCTCCAACGACGGAACCTCCAACGACGGAACCTCCAACGACCGAACCACCAACGACGGAACCTCCAACGACCGAGCCTCCAACGACCGAGCCTCCAACAACAGGTACCGGTGGCGGAGCTGGTGGTGGGGTTACTCCCGATCCCACCATTGGCGGAGTATCGACTGGCTCAGGTGCTGATTTGCCTGCCACGGGGGCGAATCTCGTGGGAAGAACATCAATGGCTGCGGTCATGTTTCTTGTAGGGATCGCACTGATCTTTGCCAGCCGGCTACGTCGCACTAACACGCACTAACTGATACAACAGCACGAGAGAGACTGAATGGCCCCTCCTGGAGGGGCCATTCACGTATCCGAGCGGGTGACGAGATCCGTCGCATCACCAGGTGATGCTCCTCCCGATTCTCGGTTGCGCTGTCATACGCAAATGACCCCTCCTGGAGGGGCCATTCACGTATCCGAGCGGGTGACGAGAATCGAACTCGCGTATTCAGCTTGGGAAGCTGATGTTCTGCCACTGAACTACACCCGCGAGAGCGTGAGTTCTTATCGGTGAACTGTACGGTGCCACCCCTTCACCCTCCAGGATGGGGATTGTGATGGATCGCATCACGAAGGACAAGGCGTCAGTTCACACTCATCCTTGTGCGTCACTTTCCTCCGTGGCGGCGGTGTTATTGCGCGTCTTGAGGAGCGACAAAACAATCCCTCCACCGATGAGGATGATGACAACCGGCAAAGAAACGGAAATGGGGATCTTTACCACGTCTAGCAGCAGCATCTTCACACCAACAAACGCCAGCACCAGAGCGAGGGCGGGCTTGATATAGATGAATCGCTCGAGCAACCCATCAAGGAGGAAGTAGAGCGCTCGCAGCCCAAGCAAAGCGAAAACGTTGGCAGCCATGACGATGAAAGGCTCGGAGGTGATCGCGAAGATCGCTGGAATCGAGTCGACGGCAAACACAATGTCTGTGGCAATGATGACTACCAACACGCCAGCCATGGGGGTGAGTAGTCGTTTCCCAGACTGCTTAACGGTGAGCTTTTGCCCGGTCCATTCCTCCGTCATGGGCCAGATCCGCTTAAGTAGGCGCAGGACTGGATTGGCCGCCGGGTCGACATGCTCGTCTCCAGAACGGATGAGGCGCCAGGCGGTGATGAGCAGAATTGCGCCGAAGACATAAATCATCCATGCAAAGGAATCCAAGAGTGTGCTGCCGAGCAAAATGAAAATGAAGCGGAGAACGAGTGCCCCGATGACCCCCCACAACAAGGCGCGTTGCCGGTAAATGGTTGGAACTCCAAAAGCTGTGAAGATCACTGCGAAGACAAAGATGTTGTCAATGCTGAGGGATTTCTCAATCACAAAACCTGCGAGATATTCCCCACTCGCTTGGGAGCCGAGCCACCTCTCAATAGCGATGGAGTAAGCCACGCCCATCGAGATGTAGATGGCACTCCACGTGAGGGCCTCTTTGAAGGAAACCTCGTGTGGTTTACGACCAAAGACCAGCAGGTCAAATGCAAGTACAACAACAAGAACGACTACTAGGGAGATCCAGGCAATAGTGGGGACTTCCACGAGATTCCTTACATCTTGGAGTCAGGTGGAAGGTCTCTTCCGGCAAAAACGCCTTGCTGACCGGAACTCCGTCATGTGGAGCTCGTATTGACGATCAGACAACAGGGGAATACTCCCCTTCCACACACGACTCTAACGCCTGTGGGCAGCTAGTGCCATCACGAGGGGTAACCAGCTACCCAAGTAGCGCGGGCATGCCGAGTATTAGGGGTGTTTGTCCGTATCGGGACCTTGTGTGTGACAACCGTGTAGTTCTTCACAACTGTAGAGGGTGGGGGCGTTGTAGTGCGACATTGTCTTCATGAACGAAAACTTCCTGGGTAGCGACCTATCGCAATCAAATTTCGCTAAGGCCAATCTGGCCTTTTCCAATTTACGTAAAACGGACTTCACCGGATCTGTTCTTTCTGGTGCAGTATTTGACCGCGCTTCCCTTAACTCATCGAGTATGCAACATGCCCAGTTGGTTTATGTTGATCTCAACCATGCTCACATGCATGAGGCGAATTTGACCGAAGCCGACCTATCTGATGCCACGCTGACCAATGCAAATTTGGATTACGTGCATGCAGAAGGTGCGCATTTATTGTGCGCTCACCTGGAGAACGCGGACCTTCGGCAGTCTCATATTGAGGGTGCGGACTTACGAGGTGCCCACTGGAACGAGTTCACCATGTGGCCCGAAGGCATCGGCCCAGTCAATAACTAGGGGGCCGCGGGAGGAACTGCGTTCACTGTGGCTTTTTCAGACGCCAGTCAGGCGCTTGTGCCCTCGGTCTGAACCAGATTTCTCGTTTGGCCACTAGGAATCGGGCGGGGTGCGCACGTTGACGATCGGACGACCGATAATCTGCGTCCGTGCTGCTATCAGATCGCGACATTAAGGCCGAAATCGCTTCGGGTCGAGTAGTCCTCGAACCCTATGACGAAGGCATGGTGCAACCGTCATCTATTGACGTGCGCATTGATCGCTACTTTCGCGTGTTTGAAAACCACCGCTACCCGCACATTGACCCTGCGGAGGAACAGCCCGAACTGACCCGTGTTGTTGAACCGCTTCCGAACGAACCCTTCATCTTGCATCCAGGTGAGTTTGCTTTGGCATCCACCTACGAAGTGGTGACACTGCCTGATGACGTGGCGGCGCGACTGGAAGGTAAGTCCTCGTTAGGTCGACTTGGTTTGCTCACGCACTCAACGGCCGGCTTTATTGATCCAGGATTTAGTGGTCACGTTACGCTGGAGCTGTCAAACGTGGCGACGTTGCCGATTAAGTTGTGGCCGGGAATGAAGATCGGTCAGTTGTGCTTCATCCGGTTGTCATCGCCGGCCGAGCACCCGTATGGATCGAGCCTGTATGGCTCGCGTTACCAAGGTCAGCGTGGTCCGACACCATCGAAGTCGCACCAGTCGTTCCACCGCACTGACATTGAGCCGTAAAAGCGTTAAGCGCGTGGCTTGATCGACTCCAGCAGGAG